>NZ_CP120983.1:2166266-2475733 GCF_030719215.1 Streptomyces sp. Alt3
ATGGCGCCCACCACGGCTTCGCGGTGCTGATGGGTGGTGTACGAGGAGACCTCGGCCTGATGGGTGGCCTGCTCCGGATCGTCCGCGTACCAGGCGCCCAGCGGCGCGATACGCATCGCCGAACCGTTGCCCCAGGAACCCTGGCCCTGGAAGAGCGCGGACGCCAGCTCGCGCCAGTCCCCGCCTTCCCTGACCAGCCTGAGCAGCCGGTTCACCGCGGGCCCGTAGCCCCGGTCGAAGTCATGGTGACGGGCGAAGGACTCGGCGAGCGCATCCTGGTCGATGCGCTCGTGCGCGGCCAGCACCGCGAGTACGGAGGAGGCCATCTCGGTGTCGTCGGTCCACTGCCAGTCACCGGGCGGCAGGTCCCGGTCCTTGAGCAGGGGGTAGTTGGCCGGGACGAAGAACTGGGAGCCGAGGGCATCTCCCACGGACAGTCCACGCAGGCTGGCCAGAGCGCGTTCGAAGCGGTCGTAAGCGGAGTCAGCGGTCATCGCTCTTCCACTCTATCCGGTACTGCCGTACGGCTCAGGGGTGCGCCACTGTTCGAAGGGCCGGTCGAGCGTATAGCGGCCGTCAGCGCCGAGAAGCAGGGTCCGGGATTCTCCGTTCCCAGGATTGGACAGGGACTCGAACTCCGCCACCGACCAGTGGAACCAGCGCATGCAGAAGAGCCTCATGGTCAGCCCGTGCGTGACCAGCAGGACGTTCGGGGGGTGGTCCGGCGCCTCGAAACTGCGGTGGAGGCTCTCCAGGAACGCGTCCACCCGGTCGTACACGTCGGCCCCGGACTCGCCCTGCGCGAAGCGGTAGAAGAAGTGCCCGTAGGCGTCCCGGTAGACCTTCTGCAACCTGACGTCGTCACGGTCCTGCCAGTTGCCCCAGTCCTGCTCACGCAGCCGCGGTTCTTCCCTGACGCGCACGTGTTCAGGTTCGAGATCGAAAGCCCTGAAGGTCTCGTGGGTGCGTCGGTAGGGCGAGACGTAGACGCTCACACGCTCGTCGCCGAAGGTCTCACGCAGCCGCGTCCCCGTGGCCCGTGCCTGGCCCAGGCCCTTGGCCGTGAGCCTCAGAGCGTGGTCCGGCTCGCGTTCGTAGACCGTGTCGTCTGCGTTGCCCTCGGACTCACCGTGCCGGACGAGAACGATGCGTTGCGGTCGTGCCATGTACCGACCCTAGATGCCGTCCGGTGCGATCGAGCACCCGTACGGGCACCGTCGAGCGTATGTGACCAAGGAAACTGCCCTACGGGCCGCGGTCAGACGGTCCACGACGGCTCGAGCTGCACCACGTCCCCGGTGAGCGTCTCGACGTCCCGTTCCGTCTCCGCCCGCGCCTCGAGCCGAGCGGCGCTCCCGGGCCGGTACTTGCCTCGTTCGGCGCTCGACTGCCACATGGACAGCACAAGGAACTCGGGGCCCGGAGCTTCTCCGAAAACTCCGCGCAACATTCCGGGGGAACCCGCCATGGCCGGATTCCACACCCGCTGCTGCATGAGTGCGAAGTGGTCGACACGGTCCTCGTACACCCGGCTGTGCGCGACCCTGACCACGTCCGCGTCCGTGAAGTCCGGTTCGAATCCGGTCTTCACGTCGAAGCGGTACTCGAAGAGCTTGACCTGCATGTCCTTGTACGTGCCGGACTGCGGGGCGGCCAGCCTGTCGTGCCCGCGGGCCATGAACGAGTCGTAGAAGACCCTGTTCTCCCAGAACGCGAACACGTGGGCGACATCGGGCTGCCCTCGGCTCCACCCGCCGCTCTGCGTCAGGAATCCCGGCTCACCGAGCAGTCCCGCCCACTTCCGCTGCTCCCGCTCGAAACCGTGGCGGTCGACCACGGTGCAGCGAATCCACTTGACCAGCACAGAGCCATCGTACGGCGCCCGGCGTGGCGCGGGTCACGCTCCTGACGGACCGGGTCCGGCCGGCACCGCGTGGCGCACCTCTCCGGCCACACCATGGCCCGAAAGTGACGTCCATTTCCAACACGGTTGGTTTCACCGACAGTTACGGACATGATCTGAGGATGGATGAGGCCCGTCGGTCCAGCAGCGAGGAGGCACGTGTGATGAGCACTCCCAACAAGGACATCGAGAAGGTCGAGGTGAGGGTCAAATGGGACCCCAGCGCCGCCGGTGAGCCGGCCAACGATCTCGACATAATCGCGGCCACGTACGGCACGGACAGGCCCTACGGCAGCCCTGCCTACCTCGTGCACTTCGACAGCCGGTCACCGGACGGGACGATCACGCTGAACCGGGACAGCCGGACAGGGCAGGGCTTCGGCTTCGACGAGGTCATGACGCTCGAACTGGAACGGTTGTCGGACGCCTACGCCAGGGTCGTGGTGGGCGTGGCCATCCAGCAGCGCGACGGCCGCAAGACCTTCGACCGGATAGAGCACACGGCCGTGCAGATCCGCGAGGGCTACACGATTCTGGCGGAGGACGACTTCTCGACGGTGGGGGCCGCCACCGCCGCGGTCGTGGCGGAGTTCGTCCGGGACTCCTCGGGCTCCTGGGGCTTCCGCGGGACCCTGCGCGGATTCGACGGGGACCCTGATTCGTTCGCCGCCGAGATGGGAAGCCGCGCAGGCTGACACCGACGGGCCGCAGCCCCGGACTCCTCGTGAGGACACCTGGGGAACTCCACGGTCCGGCCGCTCCGTGCCCGCGCCGATGGCTCTCACCGGTGCCCGCGCCTTCGGCCAGGACGTCGTGTTTCCGCCACCGCTTCCGAACCGGCGAATCCCACGCCGGTTCGAAGTGACGGCGCTCCGAAGGGGGCCGGCCGACGGCCGGCCCCCTTGGTGCACTGCTGTTCAGCGATCCGCGGGGACCGCACCGGACGCCCTGTCCGGTGCGGCCGCGGTCGTGCCACCGACGGAGAACGCATATCCCTCGCACGCGCTGTTCCTCGGGTTCCGGACCACGGCCGAGGAACCCCGTGCCCTCAACCGTGGCGCCCTGCGGTCGGCGAGTCGTCGCATCCGGTCGGCATCCCCACGAAACCGGCGCGTGCGGCCTGGGGTCCACTCCTCTCGGTCGAGCACCGCGAGGGAGACCGACCCTCGGAACCCTGCCCCAGCGAGACGAGTAGATGGTTGGGTCGTGGTCCGCCGGAGCCATGCCGTCCTCGCCCGGACGGACTCACCCTGGCTCTCCCCCGGAGTCCGGCCCGGCGTGACGATCAGCGTCTGGGCGAGGAGCGAACGACTCCGCAAGCTCGGCATCCGCCTCGCGGAAACCCGCTCAACCGCACTGTTCCAGCTCGCGACCGGGCTACCCGCCGCGGTCCTCGCCCGCACCCTCGGCACAGACATCACCGTCGCCGTGAAGTGGCAGCGAGCCGCCGTCGGCGACCGGGGCACCTGAGCAGTCGACGGCTGGCAGATCAGAACTGAAGACAGAAAGGACGAATCATGGGCGTCTACGTCTCGATCAGAGGATGGCTGGAGTGCGACGAGACACAACTCACCGCCGTCCGCGAGGTCATCGCGTCTCATGAAGACAACCACTACTCCAACGGGTGGGGCTCACCGCGCCGGCACACCAGTTGGACCCACTACATCTTCTACGGGGCTGACATCCGTGCTTCGGCCCTGGACTGGTTCGTGGATCAGATCAAGGAGATCGCTCGGATTCCCGCATCCGACGACGACGGAGACCTCGTCCAAGGACTGTTGCTCGTCAGCCACGAAGTCGAAGGACCGAGCGAATGGCAGGTCCGTGATGGCCAGCTCTTCACCTCGCCGGCCGACAGCAGACACCGATTCCTCGACGGGTGACCCACTCATCCGACGGTTCCGATACCCGTCTCCCCCCATTGGCCCGGAGAGCCCGGGAGGCAGGGCGGGACACGCCGGGTCCCGAGGCGAAGGTCAGGAGTGTGGGTCAGGATTCGCCGTCGTGCCGGTCCAGGCGATCTCGAAGTACCTGACGCGTTCGTCCTGTCCGGCCGGCCGCATCCCGGCTGCCGTCATCACGTGCTGGGATGCGATGTTGTCGTGGTCGGCGTCGCCCTTCACGCGGGTGACGCCGCGTGCCCGCGCGAACGGCAGCAGTCCGCGGAGAGCTTCGGAAGCGTATCCGTTGCCTCTCGCTGAGGGGATGAGGCCGTAGCCGATCGTGACGCCCCCCTCCTCGTCCGGAGCTCCGTGGAAGCCCACGCCGCCGATCGCCGCACCGTCCTCGCGGCGCCGGACCTCATAGTTGCCGAACGGCTGGGGATCACCGGTGGTCGCGCAGGTACCCAGGAAGCGCCTGGCGGCCGACACGTCCCCATCGGTGGGATATCCGGGCCCCCACCGGGCACCGCTGGCCGACTCGCCCGCCACCACTTGTTCAGCCTCGCTGACGGTCATCGGATGAAGCACGAGCCGCGCTGTCACAAGATCGTCCATAGGCGGGAGGAATATCACGCGGGGCGACCAGGCCGCACTTGTATTATCCGAAAATCTCGACCACATGATCACCGGCACCGGCAGGCTGACCGCGACCGATCCCGTTGATCGCGATCAGCAGCTCCGTACTCGTCACCGGTCCACGCTCCCAGGGTCGGCGGCGTCCGGCCACAGCAGGAGACCCCCATGCCGTCACGGCACCCGCAGCAGGACGTCGCCCGGGCCCAGCCGACCGGGCCCCGGCCGCCGGCGCCGATCCCGTTCGACGTCGAGGCGGTCTTTCCGGAGCTGACCGGCACGTCCCGCGAAGTCACCCTCCTCTACCCCAGGGCCGGGCAGCCGGGCCCGGGTGACAGCTCGATCGGCGGGCCGCTGCTGTGGCCGGCCGACGAGCCCTGGCCGATGTGCGCCGAACCGGACCACTACAAGCCGCTCGACGCGCCCGTCGGACCCGAGCCGGTCGCGATGGTCCCGGTGGTGCAGCTGTACGCACGGGACGTGCCAGGCCTCGTCTTCCCGCCCGGCACCGACCTGTTGCAGATCCTTTGGTGCCCGCTCGTCCACGAGGACGACCGGTACGCGGCCAACCCTCGGCTCCATTGGCGTAGCACGGCGCTGACGACCGCCGGCCCCGTCGCCGGGGAACCGCCGCGACCGCACACGGCGGAGGCGGACTATCTGCCCCGCCCGTGCACGGTGTCCCCCACTCAGGCCGTGGAGTACCCGAACTGGGACCTGCCGGAGGGGCTCGGCAATCTGCTCGACGAGCGGTTCGAGGACCTGAAGGAGGTACAGGGCTACGACTACTTCGAGGTGGCCACCACGCAGCAGAGCAAGGTCGGCGGCTACCCGGGGTGGACCCAGCAGCCCGACTGGCCCGACTGCGCGGGCTGCGGCACCCGCATGGAACACCTGCTCAGCGTCACCGCGACCGAACCGGACACGGGTCGTTGGCTCCCCCTGGCCGACCGGGACCCACACCGGGACGGGGCGACGGTCCCGTCCTGGCGGGCCGAGGCCGATCCCGCCACCCTCGACACATTCGGGCACGACATGTGCCTGGGCGACCTCGGCGGCATGTATTTCTTCGTCTGCCGCACCTGCCCCGACACCCCGTACACCCACCGCTACGACTGCTGAGCCCCGCCGGGGCGGCTCGCGCGCGGCATCGGGGTCCGCTGCCGCACAGCCCGGCCGCCCGCCACCGTCCCGGACACGGCCGGCGCCGGGTCGATGCGTACGACGCCCGAGGCCGGCGCCGAGGACGCCGACCCCGGCAAGTCAGCCGCTTTCGTCACCGTGCACGCAACGCAACTTCGACGCGTCGGTCACGCAGCGACTCGAATCCACGCGGATCCGAAATGGCGGAGAGGGCACCGACCGTCGGTCGGTGCCCTCTCCCATGTGCGGATCAGCGCCCTCGGCAGCAGATGCTCAAACCTGCCTCAGACGCGATTCCGCTCGTTCTCAGCTGCATCCGCTGGTCGAGCCGCAGCCCTCGCAGATGTAGCAGGAGCCCGCACGCTGCATCTTCGTACCGCACGAGAAGCAGAGCGGTGCGTCCGCGCTGATTCCGAGCTGCATCTCGACCAGTTCGGCCGAGGTGTGCGCGGCCCTGGGGGCCGGCTTCTCCGCGACGCTCTCCTCGGCCGGGGCAACGGCCTTCAGCGGCTCCACGGCCGCCGGAGCGGACTGGGCCAGGCTCTCCAGGTCCTCGTCCCCGAAGGCGGGCTCGTACGAACCCGTGTCGAGGTGGCGCTGACGCTCCTCGGCCGAGTGGATGCCGAGCGCGGAGCGCGTCTCGAACGGCAGGAAGTCGAGTGCCAGGCGGCGGAAGATGTAGTCGACGATCGACTGCGCCATCCGCACGTCCGGGTCGTCCGTCATACCGGCCGGCTCGAAGCGCATGTTCGTGAACTTGGAGACGTAGGTCTCCAGCGGCACGCCGTACTGCAGACCGACCGAGACGGCGATCGAGAAGGCGTCCATCATGCCCGCGAGGGTGGAGCCCTGCTTGGACATCTTCAGGAACACCTCGCCGAGACCGTCGTCCGGGTAGGAGTTGGCGGTCATGTAACCCTCGGCGCCGCCCACCGTGAAGGAGGTGGTGATGCCGGGACGGCCCTTGGGCAGGCGCTTGCGGACCGGGCGGTACTCGACGACCTTCTCGACGGCTGCGCGAATGGTGTCCTCGGCCTTGGCGGTGACCGCCTCCTTCTCCTTCTCCTTGGTCTTGGCGGAGAGGGGCTGGCCGACCTTGCAGTTGTCGCGGTAGATGGCGAGCGCCTTGACGCCCATCTTCCACGCCTCGAAGTAGACCTCCTCGACGTCCTCGACGGTGGCCGTCTCCGGCAGGTTCACCGTCTTGGACAGTGCGCCGGAGATCCACGGCTGGATGGCCGCCATCATCCGGACGTGGCCCATGGCCGAGATCGAACGCTCGCCCATGGCGCAGTCGAAGACCTCGTAGTGGTCGGTCTTGAGGCCGGGAGCGTCGATCACGTTGCCGTGGTCGGCGATGTGGGCGACGATCGCCTCGATCTGCTCCGGCTGGTAGCCGAGCCGGCGCAGCGCCTGCGGGACCGTGCCGTTGACGATCTGCATCGATCCGCCGCCGACGAGCTTCTTGAACTTGACCAGGGCGAGGTCGGGCTCGAGACCGGTGGTGTCGCAGGACATCGCGAGACCGATGGTGCCGGTAGGCGCGATGACCGAGGCCTGGGCGTTGCGGAAGCCGTTCTTCGCGCCCAGACGGATCACGTCCTGCCAGGCCTCGGTGGCCGCGGCCCAGACCGGTGCGTCGAGGTCGTCCATGCGGACGGCCACGGCGTTGGCGTCGGAGTGCTGCTTCATGACGCGCTGGTGCGGCTCGGCGTTGCGGGCGTAGCCGTCGTACGGGCCGACGACCGCGGCGAGCTCAGCGGAGCGGCGGTAGGACGTGCCGGTCATCAGCGAGGTGATGGCGCCGGCGAGCGCACGGCCGCCGTCGCTGTCGTACGCGTGCCCGGTGGCCATCAGCAGGGCGCCGAGGTTGGCGTAGCCGATGCCCAGCTGGCGGTAGGCGCGGGTGTTCTCGCCGATCTTCTGCGTCGGGAAGTCCGCGAAGCAGATGGAGATGTCCATCGCGGTGATGACGAGCTCGACGACCTTGGCGAAGCGCTCGGACTCGAAGGACTGGCGGCCCTCGCCGTCGTCCTTGAGGAACTTCATCAGGTTCAGCGAGGCGAGGTTGCACGAGGTGTTGTCCAGGTGCATGTACTCGCTGCACGGGTTCGAGCCGTTGATGCGGCCGGACTCCGGGCAGGTGTGCCAGGCGTTGATGGTGTCGTCGTACTGGATGCCGGGGTCGGCGCAGGCCCATGCGGCTTCCGCCATCTTGCGGAAGAGGGACTTGGCCTCGACCTCTTCGATGACGTCGCCGGTCATCCGGGCGCGCAGGCCGAACTTCCCGCCGGCCTCGACGGCCTTCATGAACTCGTCGTTCACTCGGACCGAGTTGTTGGCGTTCTGGTACTGGACGGACGTGATGTCGTCGCCGCCCAGGTCCATGTCGAAGCCCGCGTCACGCAGGGCGCGGATCTTCTCCTCCTCCTTCACCTTGGTCTCGATGAAGTTCTCGATGTCGGGGTGGTCGACGTCGAGGATGACCATCTTGGCCGCGCGACGGGTGGCGCCACCGGACTTGATCGTTCCTGCGGAGGCGTCGGCACCACGCATGAAGGAGACCGGACCCGAGGCGTTGCCGCCCGAGGAGAGCAGTTCCTTGGAGGAGCGGATGCGGGACAGGTTCAGGCCGGCACCGGAGCCGCCCTTGAAGATCATGCCCTCTTCCTTGTACCAGTCGAGGATCGACTCCATGGAGTCGTCGACGGCCAGGATGAAGCAGGCCGAGACCTGCTGCGGCTGGGGCGTACCGACGTTGAACCACACCGGGGAGTTGAAGCTGAAGATCTGGTGCAGGAGGGCGTAGGCCAGCTCGTGCTCGAAGATCTCGGCGTCGGCGGGGGAAACGAAGTAGTTGTAGTCCTCGCCGGCCTTCCGGTACGTCTTCACGATCCGGTCGATCAGCTGCCGCAGACCGGTCTCGCGCTGCGGCGTGCCGACAGCCCCCCGGAAGTACTTGCTGGTGACGATGTTGACCGCGTTCACCGACCAGAAGTCGGGGAACTCGACGCCACGCTGCTCGAAGTTGATCGAGCCGTCGCGCCAGTTGGTCATGACGACGTCACGGCGCTCCCACGCGACCTCGTCGTACGGATGCACGCCGGGAGTCGTGTGGATGCGCTCGATGCGCAGGCCCTGCTTGGTCGCAGTCGACTTGGCTCCCTTGGTGCGGGAACCTCGTGCCGGGCCGCTCGCCGTCTCTGTCATGCCGCCTCCCATATGTGGGCAAAAACGCCCTGAAGTGCCCAGTTCTTCCCAGGGCACAGTGTGTGTCTGATGCTCCGGACGCCACGCACAGCGTCCCGGAACAGGTCTGGTGCCGCCCGCCGCCGCCTCGGGCGGCCGGCCAGGTGATCAATCAGCGGCGACTGCGGCGGGGGCGGGGACCTCGGGGGTCCCACCGCTCCCGCATTGCTCTGCGCGGGGCCGCTGCTCGCGGAGCTCCACGATGGCGGCCTCGAAGTCCTCGAGCGAGTCGAACGCCCGGTACACCGAAGCGAAACGCAGGTACGCGACGAGGTCGAGTTCCTGCAGGGGGCCGAGTATGGCCAGACCCACGTCGTGGGTGGTCAGCTCGGCACTCCCCGTGGCGCGCACGGCCTCCTCGACCCTCTGGCCGAGCTTCGCCAGGGCGTCCTCGGTGACGGGACGGCCCTGACAAGCCTTGCGGACTCCGGAGATGACCTTGGTGCGACTGAAGGGCTCGGTCACGCCGCTGCGCTTGACCACCATCAGCGAGCAGGTCTCCACCGTCGTGAAGCGACGGGAGCAGTCGGGGCACTGACGCCGTCGTCGGATCGACGTCCCGTCGTCCGTCGTGCGACTGTCCACGACCCGGCTGTCGGGGTGCCTGCAGAAGGGGCAGTGCATGTCTCCGAACCCTCCTTCACAGCACGACTGAATAGCCCTCCGTGCCCTGTTTCAGGGCCCCTGAGGACGGTCACAAGCATAGGCGATGAACCAGACCCCGTCCGACCGGGGACCACTACTTGTGGGTGGTGACAGCAATGCAACCACTACATCTAGGGTTTCACCCCGACTCCGCCCCCCGCGCGTGTCGCGCTTTCCCGCGGGCCGGGAGGCAGCCTACGGCCCGGCACGAGGGTACGGGAAGCGAGCGGAGGGCGGCTCCCCGGGCCCGCACCGCGGCCGGCCGGGACAGGGGTCGGGAAGGCATGCCGTGGCGCGCCCGGGACACGCACCCCGCACGCGGGGGCGGACCCGCCGGAGGTTAGCGTGAACCCCGGGAGCCACCCATTGATTCCGGCCCACAGGGCCAGCTCATACACCTCTCGGTAAGCCCGCGACAGCCCTTTATTCGTTTTTCACTCGAACGTGTGTTTGGCGCAACCTTTCGAAAGCTACTACCGTTGGCTAGCTAGGGAGACCATTCGAGAGGGGCCGACGTGACCACCACCGCAGACAGTGCCACCATCACCGCCCATGACCACCGCTCCCAGAGCCGACTTGAGCCGGTGCATGCCATGAATGACTCAGTCATGAACGCGGAGGGGCCAGAGCCCGCACGACCCGCGCGCTCCTTGCCCGGACGCCCCCCAGGAATTCGGGCGGACAGCTCGGGGCTCACCGACCGGCAGCGGCGCGTGATCGAGGTGATCCGGGATTCCGTCCAGCGGCGGGGATACCCGCCGTCGATGCGCGAGATCGGCCAGGCGGTGGGGCTGTCCAGCACCTCGTCCGTGGCCCACCAGCTGATGGCTCTGGAGCGCAAGGGTTTTCTGCGCCGCGACCCTCACCGGCCACGTGCCTACGAGGTCCGGGGCTCGGACCAGCCGAGCACGCAGCAGACCGACACCACCGGGAAGCCCGCGGCCTCGTACGTGCCACTGGTCGGCCGGATCGCCGCCGGTGGACCGATCCTCGCCGAGGAGTCCGTCGAGGACGTCTTCCCGCTCCCCCGCCAGCTCGTCGGTGACGGCGAGCTCTTCGTGCTGAAGGTCGTCGGTGATTCGATGATCGAGGCAGCGATCATGGACGGCGACTGGGTCACGGTCCGCCGCCAGCCCGTCGCGGAGAACGGCGACATCGTCGCCGCCATGTTGGACGGGGAGGCCACGGTCAAGCGCTTCAAGCGCGAGGACGGCCATGTGTGGCTGCTCCCGCACAACGCCGCCTACCAGCCGATCCCCGGTGACGAGGCGACGATCCTGGGCAAGGTCGTCGCAGTGCTGCGGCGGGTCTGAGCTACGCCGGTCCGGACTGGGCCCCGGGACCCCTGCGCCGGTCCCGGGGCCCTGATGCGTCCACAGCCCCTCATCGGAGCCGTGAGGTCCCATGGGGCCACATGTACACGGCCTGGTCCCACAGCCCCTTCTGCCCTGCCGTAGGACCATGTCGCGCAGTGCGGAGGCACCGGCCTTCGTGCGATCCGCCGGCCCCCGGTTCACTCCGTGGTCCTGGCCGCCGCGTCGATGGCAGCGAGTGAGCGCCTCGCCTGGTTACGGTCCGTGGTGTACCAGAAGTCGGGCAGCGAGGCACGGAGGTAGCTCCCGTACCGGGCGTTGGCCAGCCGGGGGTCGAGCACTGCGACCACACCCTTGTCGCCCATGGCCCGGACGAGCCGCCCGGCGCCCTGCGCCATCAGCAGCGCGGCATGGGTCGCCGCCACCGCCATGAACCCGTTGCCGCCGGCTTCCTCGACCGCCTTCTGCCGGGCGCTCATCAGCGGGTCGTCGGGCCGGGGGAACGGGATCCGGTCCATGACGACGAGCTGGCAGCTCGGACCTGGGACGTCGACACCCTGCCAGAGGGACAGCGTCCCGAAGAGGCACGTCTCGGGGTCCGCCGCGAAATTCTTGATCAGCTCGCCCAGCGTCTCCTCGCCCTGCAGCAGGATCGGCTTGTCCTGTCGGCCGCGTAGTTCCTCCGCTGCGGCCTGGGCCGCACGCATCGACGAGAACAGCCCCAGTGTGCGACCGCCCGCCGCCTCCACCAGCTCGGCGAGCTCGTCGAGCATGTCGGTGCGGGAACCCTCCCGCCCAGGCGTGGCCAGGTGGCGGGCGACGTACAGGATGCCCTGTCTCGGGTAGTCGAAGGGCGAGCCGACGTCGAGGCCCTTCCACTGCGGGATGTCTTCGCCCGCCGTGCCTTCGGGAGCCAGTCCCAGTGACGCTCCCACCCCGTTGAAATCGCCGCCGAGCTTGAGCGTGGCCGAGGTCAGCACCACCGAGCGGTCGGCGAAGAGCTTCTCCCGCAGCAGCCCGGACACGGACAGCGGCGCGACCCGGACCGACGCGCCGAAGCGGTCGTGGCGCTCGTACCAGACGACGTCGTACTCGGAGCCCTGTGTGATGCGCTCCGCGACGCTGTGGATGGACTCGACCGACGCCATGGCCTGCTTGCGCACCGCGTCCTCGTCCTGGACGGACTTGTCGCGTGTGCCACCGAGCGCGGTGATCACCGTGCGCGCGGCGTCACGCAGGGCCATCAGCGCGTAACCGAGATCCTCCGGCACCTCTTCGAGGCGCCCCGGGAGCGCCAGCTCCATGACCCGCTCGAATCCCTCCGACGCCGTCATCAGGGAGTCGGCCGCCTTCTCGTTGACCAGCTTCGCCGCCCGGCGCACCGCCCGGTTCACCTGGCCGGGGTTGAGCTCACCGGTGGCCACCCCGGTGACCCGGGAGACCAGCTCGTGGGCCTCGTCGACGATCAGTACCTCGTGCTTGGGGAGCACGGGGGCCCCCTCGATCGCGTCGATCGCGAGCAGGGCGTGGTTGGTCACGACGACATCGGCGGTCTTGGCCCGCTCACGGGCCGCCTCCGCGAAGCATTCGGCACCGTACGCGCACTTGGTGGCGCCGAGGCACTCACGCGAGGAGACCGAGATCTGGGACCAGGCGCGGTCCGACACACCCGGCGTCATGTCGTCCCGGTCGCCGGTCTCCGTCTCGTCCGACCAGTCGCGCAGGCGCAGCAGGTCCTGGCCCAGCTTGCTCGACGGAGCCGCCGCCTCGAACTGGTCGAACAGCCCCTCCTCCTCGTCCTGCGGCGCCCCCTCGTGGAGCCGGTGCAGGCAGAGGTAGTTCGACCGGCCCTTGAGCATCGCGAACTGCGGCCGACGGCGCAGCAGCGGATGCAGGGCGTCGACCGTACGCGGAAGGTCGCGCTCCACCAGCTGGCGCTGGAGGGCCAGCGTCGCCGTGGCCACCACCACCCGCTCGCCGTGGGCCAGCGCCGGCACCAGGTAGCCGAGCGACTTGCCCGTCCCGGTACCGGCCTGGACGAGCAGATGGGCGTTGTCGTCGACTGCCTCGGCGACGGCCTCGGCCATGGTGACCTGGCCGGTCCGTTCCGTGCCGCCGACAGCGGTGACGGCGGCGTGGAGGAGCTCGGGAAGAGATGGCTTCGTCATAGCGCGTCCACCCTACGGCGCCCCACTGACAACACCGGCCGGCCCCGGACTCATGCGGAGGGGTGGAGCGGGTTGGGAACGGTGCCGTGGACGGCGGCGTGCGGACGTTCCGGCCGGTCCCGGTAGCCGTCCAGATGCAGACGGTTCCGGTTGAGACACAGCCGGTCGATCGTCGGCGTCAGCATGTCGAAGATCTCGAACCGCTCCTTGAGGTCCGGGAACCGGGCGTGGTGCCTCAGGACCTCGGCACGGACGAGTGACCAGAATTCACCCTCGGGTACGCCCAGTTGTTCCTCGCAGAGCGGGGACAGGTAGCGGAAGACGCCCACGAAGAGCCCGGAGTGGATGAACTGGGTGAGGAAGGAGGGATCCTCGGTGAGCAGGACGGCACGGACGTCCGCCGGCATCGTGTCGTGCTCGGGCAGCGCCCGGGCGCTCACGTTGACGTCGTCGACGAAGTCCTTGATCGCGAGGCGTACCGGCACGTCGTTGTCGTCGAAGACGACGATGGCGTTCTCACCGTGGGGGGAGAAGACCGTGCCGTAGCGGTACAGGAAGTGCAGGAGCGGCGGCAGCAGCGCGGCGAAGAGCCGGGTCAGCCAGGCCTCCGGGTCCAGTCCCGAGCGGGTGACCAGCTCGGCGGTGAAGGAGCGGCCGTCGGGGTCCGTGTGCAGCAGCGAGGCCAGCGTGCGGGCACGTTCGCCCGGCGCGAGCCGCGGCTGAAGGGGCTCCCGCCAGATCGCCCCGAGGATCTCCTTGAACTGGTAGGGCGACTCGGGGAGGTGGTCGTACAGCGGATGCTCGACGGCGACCGAGGCGACCTCTCCGAGGAGGATGACACCGCAGGTGTCCCGGAGGAAGGGATCGCTCTCGCACAATCCCTGGACCCAGGCGGTGACTGCGGGGGCGGCGAGCGTGCGTTCGGTCGGCAGGCCGCGCCAGACCAGGGTGTTGAGGATCGACAGGGGCAGCTTGACCGTGTGCCGGTCGGGGCGCCCCACATTGGTGAAGGTGCGGATGGACTGCTGTGGCAGCCGGAGGTCGGCGTCGGCGTGCAAGTGCACCACGTCGCCGTCGGCGATCGCGGGGGCGAAGAGTGGGACGACCCATTCGTCCCACTGCCACGGATGCACGGGGAGGAACAGGTAGTCGACGGGGTCCAGTCCACGTCCGCGCAAAATCGTGGCGAAGGACTCGCGGACGTCCGGGTCGAGTTCCTGGCCGTACAGGTCTTCGGGGGTGGTGACACGGCCCACTCCCCGGTAGCCCGCTATGCGGGTGCTGACGGCGATCCAGGGCAGCACGGTGGCGGACCGTGCTTCCGGAGTGAAGCGGGCGGCGTCGGAGGAGGAGAACCCGATGCGTCCCTTGTTCGCCACGAGCCAGGGGTGTCCCGTCTGGTGCCCTTCGAGTTCGGCGTAGGGAAGCTCGGCGAGCTGCGCCGCACCGAGCGCGGTGTGCTCCAGCCGGGCGTCCGCGGCAAGTGTGGCGGTCAGCTCACGGATGAGGTGGGCGAGCGTCGCGCCGTCGAGGCCCAGGAGACCGCGGCCGCGGGCGAGGAATCGCAGCGGGTCCCGGAAGGGGGCCCCGTCCTCTGCCCGGTCTCCGAGGCCCTCGCCGGTGACCTCGCGAATCGTCGCGGGGTCGACGCGCCAGCCGCCGTAGACACCGCGCCTGGCACGGAAGACCAGGGTCGCTCCGTCGTCGAGCCGCACGGCGTAGTCTCCGCTCGGCCCCGCGCCGTCGCCGGTCCGGGGCAGGGGCTCGATGACCTCTTCGTAGGCGAACTCACCGAGCATCTTGGCGAGGAGTCTCGCCGACGCCCGGTCCCAGACGGTTCGGTTGAGTTCCGGTGCGTCGGTCGGCGTATGCGGCTCCGTCTGATGGTGACTCGCGGGATATGCAGGCACGGGGACTCCTCCGGGTGGGACCGATGGGGTTCGAGCGGGCTTTACGGTTCGGCGAGTTGTTCACAGGTGTTCGCGGTGGGCTCGGTCACGAACCATCAGAGCGGCTCGCTTGTCGGGAAGGTCCACTTCCGCGGAGAAGCGGAAGCCGGCGCTCAGGAAGGCGGACACGGAAGGGTCGTTGCGCAGGTCCGGCTCCGCGACGACACGTGCGCAGAGCGGCCGGTTGTCGAGTACGAGATCGGCGACGGCCCTCAGCAGCAGGCTCCCGATGCCCCGTCCGCGGTTGCGCACACCGCCGATGAGGAGATGGAGCCCCATGTCGTGGGGGCGTGCCGGGTAGTGACGGGCCAGTGGGTCCAGATCCGCGCGGTAGACCTCCCAGTAGCTCATGGGCCTGCCGTCGAGGACGCCCAAGCAGGGGACGCTGCGGCCGTCCCCCGTGAGCTGCCGGCCGACGTGGGCGGCCGTGACCGAGTCAGGTCCGGCCAGTTCCCAGAAGGCGGCGACAGCCGGGTCGTTCATCCAGCGGGTGATCACCGCCAGATCGCGTTCCGGCTGCACCGTGACGAGCTGGAACACCCCGGCGGAGGTGGTGACGGGACTCCACCCTCCGGGGTCGCCGACGAGAGCGGAGGCGTCGGCCCCTGTGGCTGCCGCCGCAGGAGGGTCACCGAGCAGGGCGAGGAGCTCCTCGGTGAGCCGCAGCTCCAGGGTGTCCTCGGTGCCGGTGGCGTCGGGCTGATCGCCACCGGTGTCGGTGTGGGCATCGGCGTGATGCACCGTGACGCTCTCCTCTCGTGGTTCAGACGGTCAGGCCTCGTCGCTGCGGAGCGGGTTGGCGATGGTGACGTACACGGACTGCGTGTCGACCGGCCCGACCAGCTCGTCGAGGCCGTGCATACGGGTCAGCAGGTTGGCCTTGCAGCGCAGTTGCCCGGTTTCCAGAAGGTAGGCGGGCAGGGGGGAGCCCAGCCGGGCGGCGCCTTCGAGGAAGCGGCGGAACGCGGCGAGGAGGAGCTGTTCGTCGGCGAGCCCCTGGGCACCGAACGCTCCGATCAGCCCGAACACGTTGTTGATGCCTAGGTAGTACGCGAGCCGTTCGTCCGTCACGTCGTCCGGGACGAAGGTGTCGCTGACGGTGCCGATGCCCGGAAGCCGGCGTTCGAGCGCGGACCGGTGGGACTCCCGGAAGTAGTAGCCCTGGTTGTCGCGGTACATGCCGCCGACGGGCCAGCCGTCCGCGTCGAGGATGACGAGCGTGTTCTGCTGGTGGGCCTCCAGGGCGACGCCCGCGTGCGCGTCGAGCCAGAGGACGGGGAGGACGACGCGGTCGAGGTAGCGCAGGAACCACTCGGCGCACACCGCTCCGGTCGTCCTGCCCGTGCGGGCGGCCAGCGAGAGGATCGTGTCGGCGAGCCGCGAGTGCGTCCCCGGCCGGCCGGGCCACGGGCGGGGGGCGGTCAGTCCGGCGATGCACACGGCGTCGTCGGCCGGGCCGAACGGATTGTGGCGGAGCATCACGTCGAGGCCTTGGACGGGGCCGCCGTCCGGGTGGTCGACCGCCAGCCACGCCGGGTCCCGGACGATGTCGAAGCCCGGGTGCGCCTCCTGCCACCGGTCTGCCAGACCGGTGCGCAGCAGCCGGTGCACCTCGGCTCCGCGGTGCAGTTCCTTGCGGAGGTTCTCCCGGCGGGAGTTGGTGATGCGCACGCCCAGGGACAGCTTCAGCATGAGGTCGGAGCCGGGGCGGTGCACGGTTCGGACGGAGGAGGTGGGATGCCAGCGCTCCCCGTGCGGGCCGAGGTCGTGCAGCAGGCCCTTCTCGCACAGCGCGACGACGTCGGGGCGGCGCAGGACCTCCGCGGCCTGCCAGGGGTGGAGCGGGAGGGCGGTGCTCCCTTCGGGGAGGCTCAGGCCCTCTGCGTGGGGGGCGAGGAGTGCCTCCGCCGGGACCGGCCTTCCGGCCTTCGTCCATGTCGACTCCGTGGCCAGCACGGAGCGGTCCACGGCCATCCAGTGGAGCGGGAAGGAACCGCGCAACTCGGGTGAGTAGAGGAGTGTTTCGGCCTCGGACAGGCCCTCACGGCTCTTGGGCGTGGGGTGCAGGGGGTGGCCGAGGACCAGGGACTGCTCGGCGGTGAGGAAGAGGTCGGCCTCGGAGGACTCGGCGGGTGCGCGACGCCGCTCCGCGATGAAGGCTGCCGTGTGCCGTACGGAGTCGGCGACCCTGGCCACCAGATCGACTGCGGAGTTCTGCTCGCTCTCACGGCTCAGGAGCGCGGCCACGGTGACGGCGTCGACGCCCGGGGCGCCCGCGGGCGCGTTCTCCAGGGCCGGGGTCCCGAAGCGGTGCCAGCCGGTGGCGGACCAGTGCGCGACCGGCACGATCAGCGCGGTGCCGCTCGCGGGAAGGGGAATGCGCAGGGTGTCTCCCTGCGGACGGGGCAGGTCGTTCTCCCTGGTCCAGCAGCGCAGCAGGTTCTCCGTCCCGGCCGAGTCGGCGGCCCGCAGCGGGTCCGGATGGTCGAGCGGATCCGGCTCGGCCGGGCAGAGGTGGTCGGCCGGGGCGCCTGTGGGGGCGGCCGCCCCGGCACGCGGGGCCATGTGCGGACCGGCCTTCTGGCGCGGCACGGTCGTCGACTCGACGGCGAGCGGTCCCTCCGACAGGTCGTGTCCTCGTTGCTGGCTGGTGAGGGGGCCGTCGGCCTCGGGCGCAGGGGTGGGGTTCACAGCGGTCTTCCTTGTGGGGGTCCGGGATCAGCGGGTCGGACCGGCAGCGGCCCGGCGGTTCGGCGAGCGCTCGGCCGCTCTCAGCGCGTCGGCGAGGCGGTCGACGACCGCCGTCGCCTGTTCGTCGGTGAGGGTGAGCGGAGGGAGCAGTCGGACAACGGCACCGTGGCGACCGCCGAGTTCGACGATGAGGCCCCTGTGCAGACACTCCTGCTGCACTGCTGCGGCGAGTGCGGGATCGGGCGGCGGGGCGGAGCCGTTCTCCGCGGTGACGGTCGGCGGCCCGGCCTCGGGGTCGACGAGCTCGATGCCGATCATCAGACCGCGGCCACGGACGTCGCCGATGCTCGGGTGGTCCGCACTCAGGGCCTGGAGCCTGGCGAGCATGCGAGCGCCCAGCGTTCCCGCCCGTTCGGCGAGCCGGTTCTCCCGCACGTACGCGAGAGTCGCGGCACCGGCCGCCATGGCGAGCTGATTGCCCCGGAAGGTGCCCGCGTGGGCCCCGGGCTGCCAGAGGTCGAGCTCCGAGCGGTAGACGATCACGGCGAGGGGCAGCGAGCCGCCGATGGCTTTCGAGAGCACCATCACGTCGGGCACGATACCGCTGTGTTCGACCGCCCAGAAGGCGCCGGTCCTGCCGACCCCGGTCTGCACCTCGTCCGCGATCAGGGCGATGGAACGCTCCCGGGTGATCTCCCGCATCCGGCGCATCCAGCCGTCCGGGGCGGGATTCACCCCGCCCTCGCCCTGGACCGGTTCGAGGATCATGGCGGCCGGTGCCGGCACACCGCCCTTGGGGTCGTCCAGGAGGTATTCCGTCCAGCGCGCGGCGATGTCCGCGCCCCGCTCCCCGCCCTCGCCGAAGGGACAGCGGTAGCTGTGCGGGAAGGGCAGCCTCGTCACCCGCACGTCCGTGGCGCCGCCCGACGCGGCCAGGGCCCCCGCGGTCATCCCGTGGTACGCGCCGGTGAAGGCGAGGAGTTCACTGCGTCCGCTCGCTGCCCGGACGAGCTTGAACGCCGCCTCGACGGCGTCCGTGCCCGCCGGGCCGCAGAACTGGATCCTGGCGTTGTCGGCGAACTCCCGGGGCAGTGTGGAGAACAGCTCGGTGGTGAAGGCGTCCTTGACGGGGGTGGCCAGGTCCAGCACGTGCAGGGGTGCACCGGAGTCGATGACCTTCCTGACGGCCTCGAGCACGACGGGGTGGTTGTGACCGAGGGCCAGGGTCCCCGCTCCTGACAGACAGTCGAGGTAGCGCCGGCCGTCCGCGCCCTCGATGGTCATGCCGCGCGCGCGTACCGGCACGATCGGCAGGGACCGCGCGTAGGTGCGCGCGGCCGATTCACGAAGGGCCTGACGGCGCAGGATCCCTTCGTGCGCAGCGGGGAGTTCCACCGGAGCTGGTTCGGTCACGGCCACGGCTGTTCGGTCCTCCTGCTGTAACAGTTGGGTTGCCATTCGTACGGTCCCGCGAAGGCGGACCGCGCCGATGAACGCCGCCCGGGTGTCCCCCGTACGTACCAACGACGCGGAACGCGGGAGATCACGGGTAAATCGGAAGATCCTTGCGCAGGCGGAACCGTGGCCCTGCCGCACGCCGTCCCCATCGGCACCGGCATAGTAGGGGCCGCACCCGGGTCGGAGCCGCCGCTCCGGGGGTGTGCGCGGTCGAGGCGACTCCGTACCGCGCGGCCCGAGTCCGCAGTGCAGTACCGACGTGAGTGACGAAGTCCCAGGGGGATCACCAGATGCGACCCATGCGCCCGACCGACACCGCACGCCGCGGGGGGAGCGCCAGTCGCACCCCCCGGGTGTTCGCCGCAGCCGCACTAGCCGCTGTCCTGACGCTCACCGCCACCGCCTGCGGGCCGGAGGAGGACGGCGCGATCGGTGAGCCGAGCAGCTCCACCGGCCAGTCCTCCGACGGCAAGGTCACCATCCCGGACGATCTCAAGGACCGGCTCAAGGAGCACGGGATCGACCTCGACGAGTGGCGGAAGGGCGAGTGGAAGAACTGGGACAAGGACACCTGGCTGCGTGAGGCCAAGGACTACGTCAACCCGATCATCGAGGACCTCTGGGACCCTGACCGGATGCGCGAGGCCGACAAGCCCCCGGAGAACCCCGTCGACAACGACATCTCCGGCGACGAGGGTGTGACGGACCCGACCCCCGAACCGGTCCAGGCGGCGGGCCTGAAGACTCCGTACCACGACAGCGCGCCTGCGTCCGGCAAGCTCCTGTTCGACGGACCCGAGGGTTCGATGGTCTGCTCGGCGACCGTGGTGCAGGACCCGGCCCGTCCGGGCAAGTCCAACATGGTCTGGACGGCCGGGCACTGTGTGCACGCGGGCAAGAACGGCGGCTGGTACCGCAACATCGCCTTCGTGCCCTCGTACAACGACAGCGGCCTGTCGACGGCCGAGCTGGAGAACGCGTCCAAGGAGGAGATCGCTCCGTACGGCGTGTGGTGGGGCCAGTGGGCGCAGACCTCCGATCAGTGGATCAGCCAGGGTGCCGCGACCGGCGGGCAGGGCGCTCCGTACGACTTCGCCGTGCTGCAGGTCGCTCCGGAGAAGGGCTCGACGGGCAAGTCCCTGGAGGAGACCGTCGGTTCGGCCCTCCCGGTCGACTTCAACGCTCCTGCCGTCCCGGAGATCGACAGCATGACGGCGACCGGCTACCCGGCGGCCCCGCCGTACGACGGCCAGAAGGCGCTGCAGTGCACCGACCGGCCGGGCCGCCTGGCGGTCTTCGAGGGCCAGCCGACGATGTACCGCGTCGGCTGCACGATGACCGGTGGTTCCTCCGGTGGCGGCTGGGTCGCGGAGGGGCAGGACGGAAAGCCCGCCCTGGTCTCCAACACCTCCATCGGCCCGGTGACGGCTGGCTGGCTGGCCGGCCCGCGCCTGGGCACGGAGGCCAAGGGCATCTACGAGGCCGTGAGCAAGAAGCACGCGGGGCAGTAGGACCGCGGCCGGGGGCCCTCCGTACGGCACGAGCCGTTCTTACCTGGGGGCCCACGGCCCAACAGCTGGACGATGCGGGAAGGCCGGGCTCCCCCGAGGGGGATGCCCGGCCTTCCCGCATCGGTCGTGTCAGTGGGCGACCGGTGCGAACATCCCGAGGTCGGCGCTCAGTTCCTCGTGGACCCGTGCCCTGAGGATCGTGCCCTCCGGGGTGTGCTCCTCGGAGAGGACCTCACCTTCGGCGTGCACCCGGGAGACGAGCGCGCCCTGGGTGTACGGCACGAGTGCCTCGATCTCGACGGACGGGCGCGGAAGCTCGGCGTCGATCAGTGCGAGCAGCTCGTCGATACCTGCGCCCGTACGTGCCGACACCGCGATCGCGTGCTTCTCCGTGCGCAGCAGGCGCTGCAGCACGAGCGGGTCCGCCGCGTCCGCCTTGTTGATCACGACGATCTCGGGTACGTCGACCGCGCCGACCTCCCGGATCACCTGACGCACGGCTGCGAGCTGCTCCTCCGGCACCGGGTGTGCGCCGTCCACCACGTGCAGGATGAGGTCGGAGTCGCCGACCTCCTCCATGGTGGAGCGGAACGCCTCGACCAGGTGGTGGGGAAGGTGACGTACGAAGCCGACGGTGTCGGCGAGGGTGTAGAGCCGCCCGCTCGGCGTCTCGGCCCGGCGCACGGTCGGGTCGAGGGTCGCGAACAGGGAGTTCTCGACGAGGACACCCGCGCCCGTGAGCCGGTTGAGCAGCGAGGACTTCCCCGCGTTGGTGTATCCGGCGATGGCCACCGAAGGCACCTTGTTGCGCTTTCGTTCCTGGCGCTTGATCTCGCGGCCGGTCTTCATCTCCGCGATCTCCCGGCGCATCTTCGCCATCTTCTCGCGGATCCGTCGCCGGTCCGTCTCGATCTTGGTCTCACCGGGACCACGGGTGGCCATGCCGCCACCGCCGCTGGAACCGCCGCCGCCCATCTGACGGGACAGCGACTGACCCCACCCTCGCAGGCGCGGGAGCATGTACTGCATCTGTGCCAGCGACACCTGGGCCTTGCCCTCGCGGGACTTGGCGTGCTGGGCGAAGATGTCGAGGATCAGCGCGGTCCTGTCGACCACCTTGACCTTGACGACGTCTTCCAGGTGGATCAGCTGGCCGGGGCTGAGCTCACCGTCGCAGACGACGGTGTCGGCCCCGGACTCGAGAACGATGTCGCGCAGCTCCAGCGCCTTGCCCGAGCCGATGTAGGTGGCCGGGTCGGGCTTGTCGCGCCTCTGGAACACGGCGTCGAGCACCTGGGCGCCCGCCGTCTCGGCGAGGGCCGCGAGCTCCGCGAGGGAGATCTCCGCGTCACGGACGGTCCCCGATGTCCAGACACCGACGAGGACCACGCGCTCCAGGCGCAGCTGTCGGTACTCGACCTCGGTGACGTCCTCGAGCTCGGTGGAGAGTCCCGCGACACGGCGCAGCGCCGCACGTTCGGAACGGTCGAGCTGGTCTCCGTCCCGCTCTCCGTCGATCTCGTGGCTCCAGGCGACGTCCTCTTCCATCAGGGCGTCGGCCCGAAGGCTCTCGGTGAAGCTCTCGGAGTTCGCATCCGCGGCGCTCTGCGCGTTCTGCGCGTCCTGGGGAAGGGAGGAAGAGGAGGTCATTGGATCCTTACGTCGATAGAAGTCCGCTACGTCAGTCACAACGCGTGACCCCGCCGGAAGATTCCCCTCGGGGTTACCCACCGGTCGGCCGCTGTGCCGACGCGTCGATAGTGGCATGTCCCCGCCCGGCTCGTCACTCGGGTTTCGGTGCCCGTCCGGGGCCCTGACCGTGCTCGGCCGGCGCGGGGATCCGGCCGCCTCCGGCGCTCCGGGGCGTCTCGCTGCGCCAGTCGGGGTGCCCGGGCATCGGCGGGGTCCTCCTCCCGTACAGCCACCCGTCGAAGAACGCCGTCAGGTCCCTCCCGGCGATGCCCGACGCCAACTCCGTGAACTGCCGCGTGGTCGCCGACGCGTTCCGGTGGACCCTGACCCAGGTGCGCTCCAGGCGGTCGAACGCGGCCTCGCCGATCTCCTCGCGCAGGGCGTACAGGATGAGCGCGCTCCCGTCGTACACGACCGGCCTGAACAGGCTGATCTTGTGGTCGGGGGTGGGGACGTCGGGGCGGGCGGGCGGGCCGCCCGCGGCACGCCAGGCGTCGGAACGGCTGTAGGCCTCACGCATCCGCCGTTCCATCGGCTTCTGCGCGTGTTCCTCGGCGTAGCGGGCCTCGTACCAGGTGGCGTGTCCCTCGTTGAGCCACAGATCGGACCATGACCGCGGGGAGACGCTGTTGCCGAACCACTGGTGGGCGAGCTCGTGCACCATGACCGAGTCGACGTACCACTCGGGATATCCCGCCTCGGTGAACAGGGAGCGTTCGAAGAGCGAGAGCGTCTGGGTCTCCAGCTCGAACCCCGTCTCGGTGTCGGCGACCAGCAGCCCGTACGTCTCGAAGGGGTACGGGCCGACCTGCTCCTCCATCCAGGCGAGCTGCGCCGGGGTCTTCTTCAGCCAGGGCTCCAGCTTCTGCCGGTCGGCGGCGGGCACCACGTCGCGTACCGGCAGCCCGCGCGGTCCGGTGCGGCGCAGGACGGCTGAGCGGCCGATGGACACCTGGGCCAGTTCCGTCGCCATCGGGTGCTCGGTGCGGTAGGTCCAGGTGGTCGAGCCGGAGTGTTCCCGCCTCCCGGTGGGCAGACCGCCGGCGACGACCGTGTACTCCTTCGGCGCGGTCACCCGGAAGGTGAAGTACGCCTTGTCGGCGGGGTGGTCGTTGCCGGGGAAGACACGGTGTGCGGCGTCGGCCTGGTTCGCCATCGCGAGGCCGTCGGCGGTCGGGACCCAGCCCCCGTTGGCCTTGTCCCCCGAGGGGTCGCTCGTGTGCCGCACGGTGATCCGCACGGGCGTGCCCGCCGGGAGCCGCGAGGGCACGTCGACGACCAGGTCCTCACCCGCGGTGGCGAACTCCGAGCCGTGGCCGTTGACTTCGACGGACCGGACGGTGCCGCGCGCGAAGTCGAGGTTGATCCGGTCCAGGGGGGCGGTGGTCCGCGCGTCGATGGTGGTGACGGCGTCGAGGGGCTTGGTGTTGCTGCCCCTGTAGGTGAGTGAGATGTCGTACGAGAGGACGTCGTAACCGGGGTTGCCCAGGTGGGGGAACAGCCGGTCGCCGATACCGAGCGGTTCGGGTGCGGGCAGGGTGGCGGCGACGAGGGTGACCGACGCGGTGGCGAGCAGGGCTGCGCGCAGTCGGCGGGAGGTGAGCGGCATGGACTACGGCTACCAGCGCGCGCCGTCCGCACGGGAGTGGCGCGCGCCGCACCACCCGAACGGGGTCGCCCGGCAGCGGCAACGAGAGGCTCTGGAGGGCTGCGGTCAGCCCGTGGCGGCGGTCTGCTGGGCGCGGCTCACGTCGTACACGCCGGGGACGTCGCGCATCGCCCGCATGAGGCCCGGCAGGCCGGCCGCGTCCGGCAGCTGCAGCGTGTAGGTGTGCCGGACGCGCTGTTCGCTGGGCGGCTCGACCGTCGCGGAGACGATGGCCGCGTCGGCGGTCGCGATGGCCTCGGTGAGGTCGGCGAGGAGCCGGGGACGGCCGAAGGACTCCGCGACGAGGGTGACCTTGTAGTCGGTGGTGCCGCTCAGGTCGCCCGGGTCGTCCCAGCGTGCCCCGACGGCCGCCCGGCCCGTGCCCCGCATACGGGCCACCGCCGGGCACTCCTCGCGGTGCACCGTGACCGCCCCGCCGCGCACGGTGAACCCGATGATGGTGTCGGGCGGGACGGGGGTGCAGCATCCGGCGAGCCGGACCGGTGCCCCCGGCATGTCGACGACCACGCCCGCCACCCGGTCGGCGGCCCGGCTCCGGCTGCCGGCGGCTTCGTCGGCCGGCTGCGCCTGCGGTCTCGGAGTGTCGGGCCGGCTCTTCTGGGGCCCCTGGGCGCCGTCGGGATGGGCGTCGAGCCACCTGGTGATCGCGATCCGCGCGGTGGGGGTGCGCGCGTGGTCGAGCCACTCCGGGGACGGACCGGACGAGGCGTCCTGGGCGAGCAGCAGCTGCACGGTGTCGCCGTCGTTCAGTGTGGTGCTGAGCGTGGCGAGCCGGCCGTTGACCCGGGCCCCGATGCTGGCGTGGGCCTCTTCCCCGTACTGCGCGTAAGCGGCGTCGACGCAGCTGGCGCCGGCCGGGAGTCCGAGCGTCCCGCCGTCGGTGCGGAAGACGGTGATCTCCCGGTCCTGCGCGAGGTCGGCGCGGAGCGTGGCCCAGAAGGTGTCGGAGTCGGTGGCCGACTCCTGCCAGTCCAGGAGGCGGGACAGCCAGCCCGGCCTGGTGGGGTCGGCGCGTTCGCCGTCCGCGGGTTCCAGCTGCTGTGCGGCGGCGGAGCCGTCCTGGGTGTAGGGGTTGCCGAGTGCGACGACGCCGGCCTCGGCGACCTTGTGCATCCGGTGCGTACGGATGAGGACTTCGGCGACCGCGCCCTCGGAGCCGACCACAGCGGTGTGCAGCGACTGGTAGAGGTTGAACTTGGGGGCCGCGATGAAGTCCTTGAACTCGGAGATCACCGGCGTGAAACAGGTGTGCAGTTCGCCCAGGACGGCGTAGCAGTCGGCGTCCTCCCCCACCAGCACCAGCAGACGTCCGAAGTCGGTGCCACGCATCTCGCCGCGTTTGATCCTGACGCGGTGCACGGAGACGAAGTGGCGTGGCCTGATGAGCACTTCGGCGTTGATGCCGGCTTCCCGCAGGGTGGTCCTGACGCTGTCCGCGATCTCCGTGAGCGGGTCCTGCGCGCCTTCCCAGGCGGAGACCAGGGCGTGGGTGCGCTCGCACTCCTCCGGGTGCAGGATCGCGAAGACGAGATCCTCGAGTTCCGTCTTGAGTGCCTGCACACCGAGGCGTTCGGCGAGCGGGATGAGTACGTCCCGGGTGACCTTGGCGATCCTGGCCTGTTTCTCGGGCCGCATGACGCCGAGGGTGCGCATGTTGTGCAGCCGGTCCGCCAGTTTGATCGACATCACGCGGACGTCGTTCCCGGTGGCGACGAGCATCTTGCGGAAGGTCTCGGGCTCGGCGGCGGCCCCGTAGTCGACCTTCTCCAGCTTGGTGACGCCGTCGACCAGATAACAGACCTCGTCGCCGAACTCCTCCCGCACCTGATCGAGGGTCACCTCGGTGTCCTCGACCGTGTCGTGGAGCAGCGAGGCGGTCAGGGTCGTCGTCTCGGCACCGAGCTCGGCGAGGATCAGGGTGACCGCGAGGGGGTGGGTGATGTACGGCTCACCGCTCTTGCGCATCTGACCGCGGTGCGAGGACTCCGCGAGTACGTAGGCCCTGCTCAGAATGGCCAGGTCGGCGTCCGGATGGTGCGCGCGGTGCGCCTCGGCCACGTGCCCGATGGCGTCGGGGAGCCGGTCACGGGAGACCGGCCCGAGCAGGGCGACACGGCCCAGCCGGCGCAGGTCGATCCGTGCGCGACCGCGCTTGCGAAGGGGAGCACCTGGATTGGCGGCCTCTGCGCTCATGGGGCACCTCCGGCGACGTCGACCGGCAGGGAAGGGATGCGGGTACACCCCCGGGCCGGTGCTTGATGCTATCGACCCCACCACGTGGCGCAGTCCAGCTCTCGCCCGGCGTGAAACGGATCACCCATTCGAGCGAAGCTCTAACCGATCATCGTTTCGACCCACGCGGAGTCGATCACGCCCTCGGCGACGATGACCGCGGGACCGGTCATGTCGATCCCGCCGTCGGGGTGTTCGGTGATCACCAGGGTGCCTCCGGGGAGGTCCACCGTGTACGTCGCGGGTGCTCCGGTCTGCGCGGGGTCCACACCGTCCCTGCGTGCGGCCGCGACGGCGACGGCGCAGGCGCCGGTGCCGCAGGAGCGGGTCTCGCCGGAGCCGCGCTCGTGAACCCGCATCGCGACGTGCCGCGGTCCGCGGTCCGCGACGAACTCGATGTTGACGCCGTCCGGGTAGACCGACTGCGGGCTGAACGGCGGTACGGAGAACAGGTCCCCGGCGTGGTCCAGGTCCTCGACGAACGCGACGGCGTGCGGATTGCCCATGTTGACGTTCCGGGCGTCCCAGCTCCGGCCGTCCACGGTGACCGTGACTCCGGTGTCGGGGAGCGCAGCCCGCCCCATGGAGACCGTGACGTCGCCGTCCTTGGCGATGTGCACCCGCTTGACCCCGCCCCGGGTCGCGACGGCCAGGTCGCCCTCGGCCGCGAACCCGGCGCGCTGCAGGTAGCGGGCGAAGACGCGGACCCCGTTGCCGCACATCTCGGCGACCGAGCCGTCGGCGTTGCGGTAGTCCATGAACCACTCGGCCTCGTCCGCCATGTCCCGGGCGTCGGGGTGCGCGGCGGAGCGTACGACGTGCAGGAGTCCGTCACCGCCGATGCCCGCACGCCGGTCGCAGAGCCGGGCGACGACGGGAACCGGCAGGTCGAGGGCGTTGTCCGGGTCCGGGACGATCACGAAGTCGTTCTCGGTGCCGTGTCCCTTGAGGAAGGCGATCTGCGAAGTGCTCACGGACCAACTGTACGAGGCCGTGGCGACGGTTCGCCGGTCCGGGGGCCGCGTCGCCGGGCGCCCGGCTCCCAGCAGGCCGCCGGGCTCTCAGCGGAGGCGGGCCACGCGCCAGACGGCCAGGGCGACCAGCACCCCGCACACGGCGACGTACAGCGCGATCACGCGCCAGTCGGGGCGTTCGTTCGCCCCTCTGGCCGGCAGGCCGGGCCAGGTGTGACCGACACGGCGGGCCGCCATCATGCCCCAGCCGGCGGCGCAGCAGCTGATCAGGAGCCCCAGCATCGCCACCACGGCTCCGCCCCCGCCGAACTCGAAGGCGAGCGGGAAGGCGAACATCAGGGAGCCGACCGCCGCCAGCAGCACGATCGGGGCGAGCTGCCAGATGCGCATGCGGCGGGCGGGGCGGAGCTCGACCTCGACCTCGGGGACGACGTCGAGGTCGTCGGGCCCGTCAGGGCTCAGACGTCCTGCTTCATGACGCGTGTGCGGTGCGTCTCGGTCTGTGTCGCGAGGGCCGGCCTCCATCGCCACGCGCCCTCCCAACTCGGACTCCACTGGTCGATCGATGCTCGATGATGGCACGGCCCGGGCCGCCGAAATGACGGGCGGAGCTTCCCGATGCCATCACGTGATCAGGCTGTAACCGCTCGTTCGACCAACGCCAGCGCCCGGTCCGGGAGTTCTCCGCGCTGTTCCTCGGCACCACTGAGCCACTCGACGCGCGGGTCGCGCCGGAACCACGAGTCCTGACGGCGCGCGAAGCGTTTGGTCGCGCGTACCGTCTCGGCGCGCGCCTCGTCCTCGGTGCACTCCCCCGCGAGCGCCGCGAGGACCTGCTGGTAGCCGAGCGCACGCGAGGCGGTGCGCCCCTCGCGCAGCCCCCCGGCCTCCAGCTCGCGCACCTCGTCCACGAGTCCGGCGTCCCACATCCGGTCCACGCGGGTGCGGATCCGTTCGTCGAGTTCGGGGCGTTCGACGTCCACACCGATCTGGAGGGCGTCGTAGACCGCCTCGTCGCCGGGGAGATTGGCGGTGAAGGGCTTGCCCGTGATCTCGATGACCTCCAGGGCGCGGACGATGCGGCGTCCGTTGCTCGCCAGGATGGCCTGCGCCGCGCCGGGATCCGCGGCGGCGAGCCGGGCGTGCAGGGCGCCGGAGCCGTGCTCCGCCAGCTCCTGTTCGAGCCTGGCGCGTACGCCGGGGTCCGTCCCGGGGAATTCGAGGGCGTCGATGGCGCCCTTCACGTAGAGGCCCGAGCCGCCCACCAGGACGGGGGTCCGCCCCTCGGACAGCAGCCGGTCGATCTCGGTGCGCGCGAGCCGCTGGTACTCGGCGACGCTCGCGGCCTCGGTGACGTCCCAGATGTCCATCAGGTGGTGAGGGACGCCGCCACGCTCGGCAAGGGTCAGCTTCGCCGTGCCGATGTCCATGCCGCGGTAGAGCTGCATGGAGTCGGCGTTGACCACTTCACCCCCGAGCTGTTGGGCGAGGAACACTCCCAGGTCGGATTTTCCGGCCGCGGTGGGACCGACGACGGTGATGACGCGGGGGGTGGGAGCTGATGTTCTCACCGGGACAGTGTCCCAAACTTCGGGACGCGTCCGGACCGGAAGGACCGGGTGCCCGTCGCGCCCGGAACGGAACCTCTCACTCCGCCCGGTGCGGACGGACACGGCGAGTGACGCGACTTCGCTCACAGCCGAGTAAAATGTGACCACAGTCCCCCAGCACGGAAGGTGGCCCCATGGGTTTCCTGGACAACCTGAAGGCCAAGCTGGCCCCGGCCAAGGAAAAGGTCGGCGACCTCGCGCAGCAACACGGGGACAAGATCGACCAGGGCCTCGACAAGGCCGCCCGCACGGTCGACGAGCGGACCAAGGGCAAGTACAGCGACAAGATCGTGTCCGGCACGCAGAAGGCCAAGGACGCGGTCGACCGCCTGGGCAACAAGAACGAGGGCGGCACGCCGCCTCCGCCGCCCGCTTCCTGACCCCGGCAACCGGTGGTGGCGAGGGCCGTGGAGCGAAGCCGCTCCACGGCCCTCGGCCGTTCCGGGGAAGAGCCTGATCCGTCAGGACCAGGCGGCGACGGCGTATCCCACGCCGTAAGGGGCGCCCTCGTAAAGCAGCTGCCCGCCGAGGCCGGCGCCCCGGGCAGCGCCTGCGAGCACCTGCCAGGGCGCCCGGCCCGCCGCCTTCAGTTCGTACGCCAGCGATTCGTCCAGAGCGGCCAGCGCGGCGAGGTCGGCGGTGCCCAGCGCCGATGCGGCCGCCGCGTCGAAGTCCGCCGCCCGCTCGTCCAGGTAGCCGGGCGCCTTGACCGTCCGGCAGGCACTGCCGTCGCCCATGACCAGCAGAGCGACGCGTTCCGCCCTGGCGGCCAGGTCCGCGCCGGCGCTCAGGCAGCGGTCGGCGGCGAGTGCCTCCCCCACTCCGAGCCCTTCGGCCGGAGCACAGTCCCACCGGGCCAGGCCCAGCAGCCAGGCACCGACGGCGAGGGACGCCGGGAGAGGGCGTTCCGGCGCCGGGGACCCGGCGGGCGACTCGCCCAGCCGCACGGTCAGGTCCACGCCGAATCCGGCGAAGGAGCCGACCGAACCCGGGGGGAAGGGGCCTCGGCCGTCCGGCCCCGCGGGGCCGGCCACGATCAGCACGTCAGGCCGTGCGGCGGCAAGCACGCCCAGTGCGTCGAGACACGCGCTTCTCGCGGCGTCGAGCTCGGGCCCGGCTCCCGTGGCCACCTCGGGCACCAGGAGCGGCGGACAGGGACAGACAGCGGCGGCGACAAGCATGCCGGTCAGCGTACTCAGTCGCAGCCGCACCCCGGGGTGGCGGCCGCGGGCAGCGGGGCGGGCGCGCCGATGCCGGGCAGACCCAGCATCACGCCTGCGGGCCGGGCGGCAGGAGCCGCGTTGCGCTTCTCCCAGGCGTCTCCGGACCGCGTACGCCGGACTCCCAGGGGCGTGCCCTCGGCGAGCAGGTGGTGCGGGGCCGCGTAGCTGATCTCGACCGTGACGACATCGCCGGGGCGTACGTCCTCGGACGGCTTGGTGAAGTGGACGAGCCGGTTGTCGGGAGCGCGGCCGGAGAGCCGGTGCGTGGCGCCGTCCTTGCGGCCCTCGCCCTCCGCGACCATGACGTCCAGGGTTCGGCCGACCTGCTTCTTGTTCTCGTTCCAGGAGATCTCCTCCTGGAGGGCGGACAGGCGCATGTAGCGCTCCTGCACGACCTCCTTGGGGATCTGCCCCTCCATGTCGGCGGCGGGTGTCCCGGGGCGCTTGGAGTACTGGAAGGTGAAGGCGTTCGCGAAGCGGGCCTCGCGCACGGCGTGCATCGTCTGCTCGAAGTCCTCCTCGGTCTCCCCGGGGAAGCCGACGATGATGTCGGTGGAGATGGCGGCGTCCGGCATGGCGGCGCGCACCTTCTCGATGATCCCGAGGAAGCGCTCCTGGCGGTACGAGCGGCGCATCGCCTTGAGGATCGTGTCCGAGCCCGACTGCATCGGCATGTGCAGCTGGGGCATCACGTTCGGCGTCTCGGCCATCGCAGCGATCACGTCGTCGGTGAAGTCGCGCGGGTGGGGCGAGGTGAAGCGGACGCGCTCCAGCCCCTCGATGGCGCCGCAGGCCCGCAGCAGCTTGGAGAAGGCCTCACGGTCACCGATGTCGGAACCGTAGGCGTTCACGTTCTGACCGAGCAGCGTGATCTCGCTGACGCCTTCGGCGACGAGGGCCTCGATCTCGGCCAGGATGTCGCCGGTGCGACGGTCCTTCTCCTTGCCCCGCAGCGCGGGGACGATGCAGAAGGTGCAGGTGTTGTTGCAGCCCACGGAGATCGACACCCACGCCGCGTAGGCGGACTCGCGGCGGGTGGGCAGGGTCGAGGGGAACGCCTCCAGGGACTCGGCGATCTCGACCTGCGCCTCCTCCTGGACGCGGGCGCGCTCCAGCAGGACCGGCAGCTTGCCGATGTTGTGCGTGCCGAAGACGACGTCGACCCAGGGGGCACGCCGCACGATGGTGTCGCGGTCCTTCTGCGCCAGACAGCCGCCGACGGCGATCTGCATCCCGGGGCGCTTCGTCTTCATCGGGGCGAGGCGGCCGAGGTTTCCGTAGAGCTTGTTGTCGGCGTTCTCGCGCACCGCGCAGGTGTTGAAGACGACGACGTCGGCGTCACCGTCCGAGCCCTCGGGGGCGCGCACGTAGCCGGCGCCCTCCAGCAGCCCCGACAAGCGTTCGGAGTCGTGGACGTTCATCTGGCACCCGTAGGTGCGTACCTCGTAGCTCTTCTGGACGTCCACTGCTTCGCTCCGGTTGCCGCTGGTCATGGGACAAGGGTAGGCGGTGACCGCGCCTCTCCCGCCGCCGGAGCCCGTGCCCCGGTCCGGCCTGGCCAGGACGGGGCACCGCCTGGCAGGATCGCGCCATGCTGCACGCACTGTCCAGATTCGGCCGGCGCCGCACCCTCCAGGGGGGCGCCGCCGCCGTGGCCGTGTTCGGACTGCTGCTGTGGTGGGTGCTCCCGCTCGGGGACACGCAGCCGAGCGGTTCCCTCACCTTCTCCACCGGCGTGCGCAGCGGGGTCTACCAGCGCTACGGACAGCGGCTCGAGGGCGCGCTGGCCAAGGACATGCCCAAGGTGTCGATACGGCTGCAGAACAGTGAGGGCTCGCAGCAGAACATCGAACGGGTCGCCACGGGCAAGGCCGACTTCACCATCGCCACCGTCGACGCGGTGGCCACCTATCTGCAGAGCGGCAAGCCGGGCGGCGAACGCCTGCGCGGGTGCGTGCGGCTGTACGACGACTACGTCCAGCTCGTCGTGCCGAGGGGCTCGGACGTCCGGAAGGTGTCGGACCTGCGGGGCAAGCGGGTCGGCGTAGGACAGAAGGGCTCGGGGGTGCTCCTCGTCGCGGACCGGCTCATGACCGCGGCGGGTGTCGATCCCTCGCGGGACATCACACCGGTCGAGGCCGGGATCGACACGATGCCGCAGCGGCTGGTCGACGGGGAGCTCGACGCGTTCTTCTGGTCCGGCGGGCTGCCGACCGGTGCGGTGGAGGAGCTCTCGCAGAAGCTCGACGTCAGGCTGGTGCCGTTGGAGTCGTCCCTGATCAGCAAGCTCCAGGCGGCGGGCGGGTCCACCCGGCACTACAGGTCCGCGGTGATGCCGGCCGACGCCTACGACCACGCGCAGCGGGGCGGGGCCGTCCAGACCGTGGCGGTCGCCAACCTGCTGATCACCACGGACCGCACCGATCCGCGGATGACGGAGGCATTCACCCGCACCGTGATCGACAGCCGGGACCGGATCGGGCGCGAGGTGCATGCCGCGCAGCTCGTGGACCTGCGCACGGCGATCTACACCGATCCGCTGGAGCTGCACGAAGGGGCCAGGCGCTACTACCGCTCGGCCAAGCCCTGAGACCGTCCGCGGCACCTCAGGCGTACGGGACCCGGGCTGCGGGCGCTCAGGCGTGCGGGGCCTCGGTGGCGCGGGACCCGGGCTGCGGGCGCTCAGGCGTGCGGGGCCTCGCGCGGCACCGTGACCGTCACCAGCAGACCGTGCGGCTCGTGCGTGCCGTAGCGGATGGTTCCGCCGCCCGCCGTGAGCAGGGCGCGCGAGATGGAGAGCCCGAGACCGGAACCCTTGATGTTCTGGTGCCGCCCGCTGCGCCAGAACCGGTCGCCGACGCGCTCCAGTTCCTGCTCGGTGAGCCCGGGTCCCCGGTCGGCGACGACGACCGTCGCACCGGTCCCGTCGGTGCCCGTCGTGACCCGGACCTCCTCGCCCTCGGGCGTGAACTTCAGCGCGTTGTCGATGACGGCGTCCAACGCGCTGGAGAGAGCTATCGGGTCGGCCCAGCCGGTGACCGCGGGTGCGCCGTCCAGCGTCAGGCCGACACCCTTCTCCTCGGCGAGGGGACGCCATGCCGCCACGCGTTCACCGGTGAGGGCACCGATGTCCGTGAGCCGGAGGTCGGCGTCCGCGTGCTCGGCCAGCGCGAGGTCCAGCAGGTCGTCCAGGACGTTCGCCAGGCGCTTGCCCTCCGTCCGCACGGAGGCGATCTCCTCGTTGCCCTCGGGGAGTTCGAGCGCGAGGAGCTCGATCCGCAGCAACAGCGCGGCCAGGGGGTTGCGCAGTTGGTGGGAGGCGTCGGCGACGAAGGCACGCTGCTGTTCCAGCACGTCCTCGACGTTGTCGGCCATCTCGTTGAACGACTTGGCCAGACGCCTGAGTTCCGGCGGGCCTCCGGACGCGGCGACGCGGGAGCGCATCCTGCCGCTGGCTATGTCGTGGGTGGCCGCGTCCAGGGTCCGTACCGGCAGCAGCACCCAGCCGGTGAGCCGGACGGCGGCGCCCACGGCCACCAGCATGGCCGCGGCCTCGCCCAGGGCGATGAGGAGCCAGCCGCGCAGGGTCCTGGAGCGCATCTCGCCGGTGGGCGAGTCGGTCACGACGACAGCGACGACGTCGCCGTCCCGGACCACCGGTGAGGCGACGGCGAGCCGGCCGTTCTGCCACGGCCAGACCTGCGCGGGGTCGTGGGACCGCCGGCCGAGCAGGGCTTCGCGGAAGGCGTCACGCCCCTCTCCCTCGTCCGGCAGGGTCCAGCCGTCCGGTGCCTTGGCGAGGGCCCTGTCGTCCCGGTAGAAGACGCCGGCTCTGATCCCGTACACCGAGTCGTAGGCCTCGAGTTCGGTCTGCAGGATCCGCCGCCGCTCGTCCGAGCCCTCGACGGGCTCGCTGACGAACTGGGCGAGCGCGGCGAAGCGAGCCGTGTCGTCGATACGGTCGATGACGACCCGCTGCTGTTCGGCGGCGGCCACCCGTACGGCGAGCGGGAACCCCAGGGCGAGCAGCACGGCGGCCATGAGGACGATGAGCAGGGGAAGCAGGCGGGTGCGCACAGGGCGTGACGTCCTCAGCCCGGCGGCGGGACGAGCCGGTAGCCGACACCTCGTACGGTCTCGACCAGTGCCGGGAGCCGCAGCTTGGAGCGCAGCGACGCGACGTGCACCTCCAGGGTGCGTCCCGTTCCCTCCCAGCTGGTCCGCCACACCTCGCTGATGATCTGCTCCCGGCGGAAGACCACGCCGGGACGCTGGGCCAGAAGCGCGAGCAGGTCGAACTCCTTGCGGGTGAGCTGGACCTCCTGGCCGTCGACGCTGACCCTGCGCGTGGGCAGTTCGATGTGGACCTGCCCGATCCGCAGGGCCGCGAGCGGCGTCGGGCCGGTGTCCTCGCCGGCCGTCCTGCGCCGGGCGACGGCGTGGATGCGGGCGAGGAGTTCACCGGTGTCGTACGGCTTCACGACGTAGTCGTCGGCACCGAGGTTGAGACCGTGGATCCGGGAACGTACGTCGGAACGCGCGGTCACCATGATCACCGGGATCGCGGAACGCTTGCGGATCTTCCCGCACACCTCGTAGCCGTCCTGGTCGGGCAGCCCGAGGTCCAGGAGCACGACACCGAAGGGCTCCTTGTCGGCGGGCAGCAGCGCCTTCAGCGCCTCCTCACCGCTACGGGCGTGCACGACCTGGAAGCCGTGGCGCGCGAGAACGGCGGACAGGGCCGCCGCGACGTGGTCGTCGTCCTCGACGAGCAACAGCCTCATGACCCCTCCTCTCCGTTCGTACCGTCCGGGAGGATTCATGTTCTTCCGGGACGGTTGGCACTGTCCGTGATGGTCCGTCGGTGTTCCCCCGCACGACCCTTCGCGTACGGAGACGATTCACACGTCCCCGTAGTAGGGCATCCACTCCGATGAGGGGTGTGCCAGTCAAGACCATCCCCGTTACCAGTGGGTTTCCGTTACCCACCCGGTACGCCGCCGAGCGCGCCGTGGTGTCCCGTTCACACGGAGTGTCCGGCTGAGGCCGGATCGTTATGCTCAATTTCCGCTCAGATGTAATGACGATGGTCGCACTGCGTCACTAGGGTCCTTCCCTAACCGAGGAGGACGGAGCAAGAAGCCGATGAGCGGAGTGTCAGTGACCAAGGCCGCCGAGGATGCCGCACCTGCGGGGGACGACCTTGTCGTACTGAGCAACGTCAACAAGCACTTCGGCGCGCTGCATGTGCTCCAGGACATCGACCTGACCATCGCCAGTGGCGAGGTCGTCGTAGTCATCGGACCCTCAGGGTCCGGGAAGTCCACGCTGTGCCGCACGATCAACCGCTTGGAGACGATCGACTCGGGCGCGATCTCGATCGACGGCAAGCCGCTGCCCCAGGAGGGCAAGGAGCTCGCCAGGCTGCGTGCCGATGTCGGCATGGTCTTCCAGTCGTTCAATCTCTTCGCGCACAAGACGGTGCTCGAGAACGTGATGCTGGGCCAGATCAAGGTCCGCAGGACGGAAAAGAAGCTCGCCGAGGAGAAGGCCCGGGCACTGCTCGACCGCGTGGGGGTCGGAGTGCAGGCGGACAAGTACCCCGCCCAGCTCTCCGGCGGCCAGCAGCAGCGCGTCGCGATCGCCCGCGCGCTGGCCATGGACCCCAAGGTCATGCTCTTCGACGAGCCCACGTCGGCGCTCGACCCGGAGATGATCAACGAGGTCCTGGAGGTCATGCAGCAGTTGGCCCGGGAGGGGATGACCATGGTCGTCGTCACCCACGAGATGGGCTTCGCCCGCTCGGCCGCCAACCGGGTCGTCTTCATGGCCGACGGAAAGATCGTCGAAGAGGCCACGCCGGACCAGTTCTTCAGCAACCCGCGCAGTGACCGGGCCAAGGACTTCCTGTCGAAGATCCTTCACCACTGATCCCGCACGGCTGGTCCAGCGCCGGCTGAACATTCACATCGCGTCAACCCAGGGAATCCCATCATGCAGCTTCGCAAGGTCACCGCCGCCTCGGCCGCCGTGCTCGCGCTCGCCCTCACCGCCACCGCCTGCGGCTCCGACGACAAGGACGACGCCGCGGGCTCCGGCGGCGGCGACAAGATCACGATCGGCATCAAGATCGACCAGCCCGGTCTCGGTCTGAAGACGCCCGACGGCAAGTTCACCGGCTTCGACGTCGACGTCGCCACGTACGTCGCCAAGGAACTCGGCTACGACGCCAAGAACATCAACTTCGTCGAGACGAAGAGCGCCGACCGCGAGACCGCGATCGAGCGCGGCGACGTGAAGTTCATCGCCGCCACGTACTCCATCAACGACGAGCGCCTGCAGAAGGTCGACTTCGCGGGCCCGTACCTCCTCGCGCACCAGGACGTCCTCGTCCGCGCCGACGAGAAGACCATCAACTCGCCCGAGGACCTGAACAACAAGCGGCTCTGTTCCGTCACCGGTTCGACCTCCGCGAAGAACGTCAAGGACAAGCTGGCCCCGAAGGCCCAGCTGCAGAACTACGGCGGCTACTCCGAGTGCCTCACCGGCCTGGAGAACGAGGCCATCGACGCCCTGACGACGGACGACTCGATCCTCGCCGGTTACGCCGCGCAGGACGTCCACAAGGGCAAGTTCAAGCTGGCCGGCTTCAAGATGACCAACGAGAACTACGGCATCGGCCTCAAGAAGGGCGACGCCGACCTCAAGAAGAAGATCGACGCCGCGCTGACCAAGATGGTCTCGGACGGCTCCTGGGACAAGGCGGTCGAGACCAACTTCGGCCCGGCCAACTACAAGAACGACCCCGCGCCGAAGATCGGCGACGTCGTCAAGTAGGTCTCCCGCCGCCAGGCGGTCCGAAGACGGGCTGACGAGGTGCGCCGCCGCCGAGGCGGCGCACCGAGCCCTCCCCACACGTGGAAGCACGGGAGATCGTGTTCGACTTTCTTGAAGGTTACGACCTACTGGGGGCCTTCTGGGTGACGGTGAAGCTCACCGTCTACTCCGCCCTCGGTTCCCTCATATGGGGAACACTTCTGGCCGGCATGCGGGTCGGCCCGGTCCCCCTGATGCGCGGTTTCGGTACCGCCTATGTGAACATCGTCCGCAACATCCCGCTGACCGTGATCATCGTCTTCGCCTCGCTCGGTCTCTTCCAGACCCTGCAGGTCGAACTCGGAGGCGGCGGCGACTTCGAGGTCATCAACTTCCGACTCGCCGTACTCGCGCTGGCCCTCTACACCGCGGCCTTCGTGTGCGAGGCGCTGCGGTCGGGCATCAACACGGTGCCGGCCGGCCAGGCCGAGGCGGCTCGCGCGCTCGGGCTGAGCTTCACCCAGGTGCTGCGGCTGGTCATCCTCCCGCAGGCCTTCCGCTCGGTCGTGAACCCGCTGGCCAACGTGCTGATCGCGCTGACCAAGAACACCACCGTCGCAGCGGCGATCGGCGTGGTCGAAGCGGCGTACCTGATGAAGGACATGATCGAAGCAGAAGCCCAACTGATCCTCATATCCGCCGTCTTCGCGTTCGGATTCGTCTGCCTCACCCTCCCGACCGGGCTCCTGCTCGGCTGGGTGAGCAAGAAGGTGGCGGTGAAGCGATGACGACGTCCGTCCTCTTCGACGCACAGGGCCCCCGCGCCAAGCAGCGCAACATCCTGTACACCGTCGCCTTCGTGGTGGTCCTCGCCGCAGTGGCCTGGTGGGTATACACCAGCCTCGACGAGAAGCACCAGCTCGACTGGGTCAAGTGGGAGCCGTTCTTCACGAGCCCCCAGCCGTGGCAGACGTATATCTGGCCCGGGCTTCAGAACACGCTCAAGGCCGCGTTCTTCGCCCTGCTGATCGCACTGCCGCTCGGTGCCCTCTTCGGGATCGGCCGCCTCTCCGACCATCGCTGGGTGCGCATGCCGTCCGGCGTCGTCGTGGAGTTCTTCCGCGCCATCCCCGTACTGATCCTGATGATCACGGCGAACGCCGCGTACGCGGAGTTCACCGACCTCGCCACCGAAGACCGGCTGCTGTACGCCGTCGTCACGGGCCTGGTGCTGTACAACGCCTCGGTGCTCGCCGAGATCGTGCGGGCCGGGATCCTCTCCCTCCCGTACGGACAGACCGACGCCGCGAAGGCGATCGGGATGCGCAAGGGCCAGACGATGGGGTACGTGCTGCTGCCGCAGTCGGTCACCGCGATGCTGCCCGCGATCGTCAGCCAGATCGTCGTCATCGTGAAGGACACCGCACTCGGCGGCGCGGTGCTCACCTTCCCGGAGCTGCTGGCCTCGGTCCGCCCGATGAGCGCGAACTACGGCGCGAACACCATCGCCTGCTTCACGATCATCGCGCTGATCTACATCGCGCTGAACTTCGCGCTGACGTCGTTCGCGAGCTGGCTCGAGCGCCGGCTGCGGCGTGGCAAGAAGAGCACGGGCGCGGTGGTCGGTGCCGGCCCCGACGGAGGCATCAAGACCATCGGCACACCGAATCTCGTGACCGAGGACGGCCGCGCGACCTGACGGCCTGTAGGCAGAAGTCCCACGGGGGGCGCGGCGTGTTCGCCGCGCCCCCCGCCACGTTCCCGGGTCACTTGACGCGCGCACCGCCAGTAGGTTGCATACGTTCTGTGATCCCGCCTCGAACGATTCCGGCTGCCACCCTCCTCCCCCTCTCGACCCCGACGACCAGCGCCGGAGGGATCACACCGTGGACCCGGTGATCGTCGTCGGCGCGGGCCCGGTCGGGCTGGCGTTGTCGCTCGCCCTCGCGGCTCAGGGCGTACCCTCCGTGCTGCTCGACGAGGGCCCCGGCAAGGACGAACCGCGTCCTGCACGCACCGTCGTGCTGCGCGAGGACACAGCCGACCTGGTGGAGCGCCTCGGCTGCCCGGCGCTCCACCACGAGGGACTGCGATGGTCGGGCTGGCGCTCGGTACGGCGTAAGCAGCTGGTACGGGCGGTGCCCCTGGGCGACGACGAAGGCACGGTTCCGCTGCCGTCGCCCGTCCACCTGCCCCAGCACGCGCTCACCGGAGGACTGGGGGCAGCCGTCGCCGCGCACGATCTGGTCGAGATGGTGCCGTTCAGCCGCATCGACACACTGGAGCAGGACGCACACGGCGTCACGGTCCACACCCGCGGACCCGGATCGACCTGGTGGCGCGGGAGTTACGTGGTCGGCTGCGACGGCGCACGGTCCACGGTGCGCAAGCTCCTGGAGATCAGGTTCCCCGGCCGCACGGCGGTCGAACGGCACGCGGTCGCCGCTCTCCGCGCCGAACTGCCCTGGCCGGGCGAGGCCGTCCTGCACCGCTCCCCGCCCTGGCGCTCGGGCGGTACGGAGGTCACCGCCCGCCCTCTGCCCCACGGGGTCTGGCGGCTGGACTGGCTCCTTCCGCCACGCGGTGAGCTCGTCACCCCCGACGCCCTGATCACCAGGATCCGCGACACCCTCCAGGGCTGGTGCGGCGAGACACCGGCCTACGAACTGCTGGACACGGGCGTGTACACGCTGCACCACCGGCTGGCCAGGCGGTGGCGGTCCGAACGGGCCTTTCTCGCCGGGGACGCGGCGCACCTGCTGGGCGCGCTCGGCACCCAGGGGCTCGACGAGGGGCTGCGGGACGCCGAGAACCTGGCCTGGAAGCTGGCTCAGGCCTGGCACCAGGACGCCTCCGAGCTCCTCCTCGACAGCTACCAGGCCGAACGCAGGGCCGCCGTCGCCTCCCGACTGCGCGCCGCCGACCAGTCCCTGCCGATACTGCGGGGCGGTGCGGGCCTGCGGACACTCGTCCCCGGCGCCTCGCGCGGACACGACACGCTGCTGGCCGACGGCCACCTGGGGTGCGGACCTCTGGGCGCGCCCCCGTCGTACACGCACTCCCCCCTTTCGCCTCAACGCGCCGACGGTCACACACCGGTGGGGACCGCCCCTGGGGCACCGGTCGCCGATGTGCGGGTCACCGCGCCCGACGGGAAGGCCGTGCGGCTGCGTGACCGCCTCGGGCTGGGACATCTGCTGGTCATCCTCGTCGCACCGGGCACGGGGGTGTGGGACAGGCGGCACTGGCTGACCGCGGGAGTCATGCCCAGGCTGGTCCACGCGGTCGGTGGCCTCCCGGTGAAGGCCGAGCTGCTGGTGACCGAGAGCTACCCGGGCGCGACGGCCCACACAGTGCTGCTGGTCAGGCCGGACGGGCACCTCGTCGCGGCCTTCAGCGGGGTACGGCCGGCCGAGCTGTACGCGGCTGCTGACGCCGCGCGCGGGGGCGGACCGGACACGGTGCCGGACGACCCCGCGCACACCCGAACGCGCTCCGACCGCACTGCGGACGTCAATTGACCGTCACAGGCACACATGGTGTACTCCAGAACATGACCGACACCGATGTGCGCCTGTGGCGGAGGGTCCATATGGACCTCGTCCGCTATGCGGGCTGCGTGTGTCGCCCGTCCTGCTGAATCGCCTCTCTCCGGCACGCCGTGCTGTTCCGCGCCCGGCCGTGCTTCCGCGCGAACTTCTCAGGACGGCCCCTGTGTCTGCATCCTCTTCCTCCCTTCCCACGTCCGCTTCCGCGCCTGCGCCGGTGGTCGACTCACCGCCCGCCGACTCACCGCCCGCCGTCGACGCGGACGTGTCCGTCCGGGGCACTGCCGGCACGGAGGCCCCTGCCCCGACCGTCGCGGAGCTGCTCGACTTCGTCCGCCGCACCGCGGAGGATGCCGCGCTCGTCGCCTCGCTCCCCCTCGACCCCGAGGGGCGGACCTGGCTGAGGCTCGACGGCCCCGGCGGCAGCGAGGCGTGGCTGATCAGCTGGCCGCCCGGCACGGGCACCGGCTGGCACGACCACGCCGAGTCGACGGGAGCGTTCACCATCGCCGCGGGCGCCCTCAGGGAGCACTCGCTCGCCGCACGGCTGCCCACCGACGGCTGGAAGACCCTCGAACTGAGCGAGGGAGTCGACCGGACCCGGCTTCTGGCGACCGGCCAGGGCAGGGCCTTCGGCCGGCACCACGTCCACGAGGTGCTCAACGAGTCCGGACACGAACACGCCGTGTCCGTGCATGCCTACTACCCGCCCCTTCCGCAGATCCGCCGCTACAGCCGCTCGGGCGCGGTGCTGCGCCTGGAGCAGACGGAACGCCCGGAGGACTGGCAGTGAGCGACGGAAGCGAGGCAGGGCAGGCCCCGGTGGGGATCGACGAGCTCCTCGAACAGGTGCGGTCCGGTTACGAGCGGATCGGCCCCGAGGAGGCCGCGACCGCAGCGGCCGAAGGCGCGCTGCTGGTCGACATCCGCTACGCGGCGCTGCGGGAGAAGGACGGGCTGATCCCCGGCGCACTGGTCGTCGAGCGCAACGAGCTGGAATGGCGGCTCGATCCGCAGGGCAGCCACCGAGCCCCACAGGCGACCGGCCACGATCTACGGGTCGTTGTGATCTGCAACGAGGGCTACGCGTCGAGCCTCGCGGTCGTCTCCCTGCACCGACTGGGGCTGCACCGGGCCACGGACCTGACCGGCGGCTTCCAGGCGTGGCGCGCGGCAGGGCTTCCGGTCTCTCTCTGACCGACGACACCTGACTCGACGGATACCGTGCCGTCGGCCTCGGGTGCGCATGACGCGGTTCTGGCGCACACGAGGCCACTCCGGCCAGGACGCATCGCCTCGTGGGCTCCCGTAGTCGGCCCCGTGCCGGCAGACCGGCCCCGCGCAGCGGTACCGACCGGCTGCGAATCAGCTCTTCGCCTTCTTCGAGCCCTTCGGCCTGTCTCCGGCCTGCACGGCATCTCCGGCACGGGACCGGCAGCGGACAGGGCCGAACGGCTCTCCGACCCACCACCCGATCGCTCCACTCCGGTGGAGCGATCGCCGCGCGCGACGGACATTCACCTCATCCCCGAGGACCGGAATGTACGGAGATGCCGCGCCGATGGAAACCGCTCAGCTCACCCCGGAACAGCTCGACGCGCAGTCCTCCCGTCTCCATGACACGGACGCGTGGCAACGCATCGTCACCGGCTGGGAACGCACCGCCCACGAACCCGCTCCCCCGCCGCCCGTACCCGCCGGTGAGGCACTGCCCACCGTGCCGCCCATGCACCCGGACGACTGGCGGGAGCTGCTGTCCGTGCCCGTCGACCGGCTCATCGAGGACTCTCTGCGAGCCCTGCCGGCAAGGCAGCCCCACGAGCGCCCGCTCCCCGGACGCCTGGGCGCCGTGGTGCCCGAGCGTCTGCACGCCTGGCGGCGCATCGGGCAGTCCGATGTACGTCCGTCGACACACCTCGGCTACGCGCGGCGCGTCCTCACCGAGTGGGGCTGGCAGAACACCCCCTACCGTCTGCGCAACGCCCGAGGGGCGCGTTGTGTCTGCGGAGCCATGCTGACCGCGCATCGCCTCGGGTACGGGTCGCTCGACACCGTCGACAGGGCCGGTGCCTGGCTCATCACCGAGCTGCGCGCACAGGGCTGGACGGGCCTGATCGGCCCCTGGAACCGCCACCCCGGCCGCACCGCCGGGGACGCACTGGCCCTGATCGACGCCACGATCCGCCGGGCTTCCTCGGCAGGCCACTGAGGCCGGGACCCAAGCAGGACCGTCCGATCCGGAGACCGATCAGATCGGATCCGCCGATGCCTCACGCCCCCTTCGGCAGCCTGCGCACCCTGTCGGCGGTGGCCCCCTCCGTCACCGCCGCAGCGCCCTGCATACGGTCGGGCGCCCGACCGCCGTCCCGGTGCGTGTCCCGCCCCTCCAGGCCCCGGCCCCGTCACGCCGAGCACCGAGCACCGAGCACCGAGCACCGAACGGTGTCCCCACCGCCTGATGCCCCGCCCTTCCCCCGGTTCCCCCTCGGTCACCCGTCAGAAGGGCTCGTCCAGCCCTTCCGTGTCCTCCCCCTCCGCCTCGATCGCCTGCCGCACCACACGCAGGGCCATCCCCTCGTTGTACCCCTTCCGCGCGAGCATGCCCGCGAGCCGACGCAGCCGCTTGTCGCGGTCCAGCCCCCGGGTGGAGCGGAGCTTTCGCGCGACGAGCTCCCGGGCGGTCTCCTCCTCCTGCTCGGGGTCGAGTTGCCCGACCGCTTCGTCGATCACCGTCGGGTCGACCCCCTTGGTCCGCAGTTCCCGTACGAGGGCGCGGCGGGCCAGTCCCCTGCCGTGGTGCCGGGACTCGACCCAGGCGTCCGCGAACGCGGCGTCGTCGATCAGTCCCACGTCCTCGAACCGCGAGAGCACCTCCTCCGCGGCCTCGTCGGGGATCTCCTTCTTACGCAGTGCATCGGCCAGTTGCTTACGGGTTCGCGGGGTCCCGGTCAGCAGCCGGAGACAGATGTTGCGCGCCTGCTCGACCGGGTCCCGCGGTTCCCCCTTCTCGGCCCTCGACGAGGAAGGGGAACCGCTGCCTCTGGAGCGGGAGCGGGAACGACGGCCCGCCCCCTCGCCGAACCCGGCCCCCCGGCCGGGCTCCGGGAACTCCCCGGACGGTTCTGCGGCGTACTCGGGGCCGGGTGCCGCACCGGCGTCGGTGCCCGGCCACTCCGTGCGACGCGTCACGGACTAGCTCTTGGCCGCTGCGGTCTTGGCGGTCTTGGCCTTGGTCGCGGGAGCCGGCACCGACTTGGCAGCGGCATCGGCCGGAGCACCCGCCGTGACCGCGGCGTCGGCTGCGGGCTCCGCCGCCGGCTCCTCGGGACGAACGCCGACTCCGAGCTTCTCCAGGATCTTCTTCTCGATCTCGTTGGCGAGGTCGGGGTTGTCCTTGAGGAAGTTGCGGGCGTTCTCCTTGCCCTGGCCGAGCTGGTCGCCCTCGTACGTGTACCAGGCGCCGGCCTTGCGGACGAAGCCGTGCTCCACGCCCATGTCGATCAGACCGCCCTCACGGCTGATGCCCTGGCCGTAGAGGATGTCGAATTCGGCCTGCTTGAACGGGGGCGCCACCTTGTTCTTGACGACCTTGACGCGGGTGCGGTTACCCACGGCGTCCGTGCCGTCCTTCAGCGTCTCGATCCGACGGATGTCGAGACGCACCGAGGCGTAGAACTTCAGAGCCCGGCCACCGGTCGTGGTCTCCGGGGAGCCGAACATCACACCGATCTTCTCGCGCAGCTGGTTGATGAAGATCGCGGTGGTCTTGGACTGGTTGAGCGCGCTGGTGATCTTACGGAGCGCCTGACTCATCAGGCGGGCCTGCAGACCCACGTGCGAGTCACCCATCTCGCCCTCGATCTCAGCACGGGGCACCAGGGCCGCCACGGAGTCGATGACGATCAGGTCCAGCGCACCGGAGCGGACCAGCATGTCCACGATCTCCAGCGCCTGCTCGCCGTTGTCGGGCTGCGAGAGGATGAGGCTGTCGATGTCGACGCCGAGCTTCTTCGCGTACTCCGGGTCCAGAGCGTGCTCCGCGTCGATGAACGCCACGGAACCGCCGAGTCGCTGCGCGTTCGCCACGGCGTGCAGCGTCAGCGTCGTCTTACCGGAGGACTCCGGGCCGTACACCTCCACCACGCGGCCGCGCGGCAGACCGCCGACGCCGAGCGCGACGTCGAGCGCGGTGGAGCCGGTGGGGATCACCTCGATGGGCTCGTTCGGCCGCTCACCGAGGCGCATCACCGCACCCTTGCCGAATTGCCGTTCAATCTGTGCGAGTGCGGCGTCCAGCGCCTTCTCGCGGTCGGTTCCTGCCATGGGTTCCACCCGATTTGCTTGAGTCGATCGCTTCACGTCACAGACGCTAACCCCTGCCACTGACAATGGGCCTCGACGTCCTCCCGGCCTGTGGACAACTCCACGGTCGGGCCCGGCAAAACCCGGCCGGATTTCCATGAGAATGGATGTTCGATTTCAGTGTCAAGCGCACCACGCCGGGCCCGTGCGGGCCGGGGCCGCCACCACGGCGGTCGCAACGGTCACGGCCGATGAAGCCGACGAACCACGTCGGAGTTCATTCTAGTTTCATGCGATTTACGGACATATCAAAGGAATGCACGGCGCGGAAGCGGAGGTGATGCCGTGGACACGCCCCTGCCCCCGCTACCGCGAAGCACTCCCGGCCCCCTGCCCCCGCTATCGCGAGTCATCCCCCGGCCCATGGCCCCGTACCGCGTGTCGGATCCTGGACAGCACCGGCTCGCCACGGCGCCAGCGATGGCCGCCCTGCACCCTCGGGTCGTCCGTGACGTCGTACCGCTTCACGTACGCGCCCAGGAACGCCTGGAGCGTCGCGACGGCCGGGATGGCGATCAGGGCACCGACGGCGCCCATCAGCGCGGTGCCCGCGACCACCGAGCCGAAGGCGACCGCGGGGTGGATGTCGACCGTCTTGGACGTGAGTTTCGGCTGCAGCGCGTAGTTCTCGAACTGCTGGTAGACCACGACGAAACCGAGCACCCACAGCGCGTACCAGGGATCGACGGTGAAGGCGATCAGCATGGGGAGAGCGCCGGCCAGATACGTGCCGATCGTGGGGATGAACTGCGAGACGAGGCCGACCCACACCGCGAGCGCGGGCGCGTAGGGCACACCGAGGACCACCAGCAGGACGTAGTGCGCCACGCCGGAGATCAGTGCCATCAGCCCACGCGAGTAGATGTAACCGCCGGTCTTGTCGACCGCGATCTCCCAGGCGCGCAGCACCTCGGCCTGCCGGGAAGGCGGCAGCACTGAGCACAGCGCGCGCCGCAGCCGCGGCCCGTCGGCGGCGAAGTAGAAGGAGAACAGGAAGATCATCAGCAGACGGAACAGCCCGCCCAGCACTGTGGTGGACACGTCGAGCACGCCGGTCGCGCTGTTCTGCACATATCTCTGGAGCCAGTCGGAGTGCAGCAGGCTGTCCTGCACCTCGACCCGGGAGAGCTCCGTGTGGAAGGTCTGGTTGACCCAGTTGATCACCGAGTCGAGGTACTTGGGGAACTCCTCGACCATGTCGACGATCTGCCCGGCGAGCATCGAACCGAGCAGGACGACGAAACCGACGCCGGCGATCAGCACGGCGATGAAGACCAGGAAGGTCGCGAACCCCCGGCGTATCCCGCGTTCTGCCATGCGGCTGACGGCAGGCTCCATGGCCAGCGCGAGGAAGAAGGCGATGAGGATGTTGGTCAGCAGCCCGATGAGCTGGTAGAAGGCCCAGCTGCCCAGCTGGAAGCACCCGTAGAGCGTCAGGGCGAGGACCATCGCGCGCGGCAGCCAGCCGGGCATGCGGACGGGATCGGTGCCGGGCGGCGGATTGGGTGGTGCGGCCGGCGGGACGGGCGGCGAAGCGGGCGGCTGGCTCTGGGCGGTCTCGTCTGTCGGTGCCACGGGACAAGTCTCGCTCACCGCGGTGACAGCCGGCCGCCCGGCCCGGAATGCCCGTCGCCGGTGACCTCCTCGGCCGGGACGAACAGGCGAGACGGGCGTACCGGTGTGTGCTGTATCCCGCCGCTCAGCGCTTGTCGGGAGGCACGCCGACCGCCGAGCAGACCCCGCGCCAGACGTCCTTGGCCTCCCAGCCTGCGGCGAGGGCCTCGTGCACCGTACGGCCGCCGAGCTCCGCCATGACGTGATCACGCGCGAAGGAGTCGGCGTACGTCTCGCCGAAGTGATCCGCCATCCGTTCCCAGAAAATCGTCAACCGCATGCCCCCAGTATCCCGCTCCTGAGAGTGCAGCCGGGCCGGGAGCCCCTGCCGGCGGCGCTTTCCCCTCTACGGTCGGTCCATGGCTGGAACCGGAGCACATCCCCTCGCCCGAGCCGAGCAGTTCATCTGGCTCACCGCACGCGTCCTCGAGCAGCGGCGGTTCGCCCATCTCTTCCTGGGAGGGGGCGCGGACGTCGTCGAGACCGCGCTCACCGCCTATCGGAACGAGGACGGCGGCTACGGTCACGCGCTCGAACCCGATCTTCGCGGACCTGTGAGCCAGCCGCTGCACACCGCTCACGCGCTGAGCGTCCTGGACTCGATCGACCGCTGCGGCGGTCTGCGGGTGGAGCGGATCTGCCGCTATCTGACGGACGTGTCGACCAAGGAGGGCGCGCTGCCCGCGCTGCTTCCCTCCCAGCGTGGGTATCCCGCGGCGCCCTTCATCCCCGTCGTCGACCACCCGCCCGCCGAACTCCTCGCGACAGGGCCCGTGGTCGGGTTCCTGCACCGCAATCAGGTGTGGCATGCCTGGCTCTTCCGGGCCACAGACTTCTGCTGGGCCGCCGTCGACGCCCTGCAGCACTCTCATCCGTACGAGATCGAGGCGGCCGTCGCCTTCCTCGACGGCGTCCCCGACCGCCCGCGTGCCGAGGCGGCCGCCGACCGACTGGGGCAGCTGGTGCGGGAGCAGCGGCTGGTGGTGCTCGACCCGCAGCGCCGCGCGGAGTATCCGGTGGCACCCGGTTACGCCCCGAGGGAACACCATTTCCCCTACGACTACGCCCGCACACCCGGGTCGCTCGCCCGGCGCTGGTTCAGTGACGCCGAGCTGAAGAGGTCCCTGGACCACCTGGAGTCCGAACAGCAGGAGGACGGTGGCTGGCCGGTCAACTGGCGCCGGTGGGCGCCCGGTACGGCCCTGGAGGGCCGCCCGATCGTGACGCTCAAAGCCCTGCGGACCCTCCGGGACCACGGTCGCGCCCTGGTCTGAGACGTCCCGCTTCAGACCAGGGCGCGCACGACGGCGGTGACCACCACCGCGGCCCCCACGACGACCAGGAAGGGAGCCCGCAGGACGAGGGCGAGCGCGGCCGCGGCGAGGCCTGCCGCTCTGGCGTCCAGTGCCAGGTGCTGACCGTCGCCGAAGGTCTGCTGGGCGGTGAGGGCCGCGAGCAGGGCCACCGGCAGGAGCGCCGCCAGCCGTTGCACAAGGGGGCGTTCCAGGACTCCGGCGGGTACCAGGAGCCCCAGGAGCTTGGCGAGGTAGCACCCGACGGCGGTCAGCCCGATGGCGATCCAGATGTTCATCGGCTGCCCTTCGTGTGTGTCGTGCCTTCGGTGACTGTTTTCTCCGTGCCGCTCCCTCGGCGGCCCTTGAGGACGAGGACGACAGGCGCCGCCAGCGCGGACACGAGCACGGGCGCGCCCGCCGGGAGCACCGGCAGGAGGCCGAGCACCAGCAGGACCGCGAGCCCCGCCGTGACGCGCTCCGTGGTGCTCTTCAGCATCGGCGCGAGCAGGGCGAGGAACACGGCGGGGCTGGCCGCGTCCAGCCCCCAGGCGTCGGTGTCGCCGAGCGCCTCGGCCCCGAGCGCGCCGACGAGCGTGGTGAGGTTCCACAGGGCGTAGAGGGTGAGACCGGTGACGGTGAACCCGATGCGCGCGGCGCGCCTGGTGGGCTGGGGCAGGGTGACGGCGGTCGTCTCGTCGATGACCCACTGGGCTGCGAGCGGGCGCAGTGCGCGTGGCAGGGCGAGGAGCTGCGACAGCCTGAGCCCGTAGAAGGCGTTGCGGATGCCCAGGAAGAACGCTCCGGCCGCTGCGGTGTAGGGGTTGCCGCCGGCTGCGAGGGCGCCCACGAGGGCGAACTGGGAGGCGCCGGTGAAGACGAGGAGGCTCAGCGCGCAGGTCTGGAGCAGGGTGAGTCCGGAACCTGCCGAGGTCACGCCGAAGGCGAACCCTGAGAGGCCCACGGCTACGCCCACGCCGAGTGCGTCCCGGACGACGGCGGCGTCCGGCTTCTCGGTACCGGCGCCCGGCGTATCAGGGCCGCCGTTGCGCTGAGGGGGTGCTGTCTGTTCTGCCACGCCCGGAACGCTACGGGGAGGTGACCCCGCCGGTCTTGTACGTTCTTGCACGCTCGCGCTGGTAGGCGCCCGGAGGCACCCCGACGATCCGGGTGAAGTGACGGTTGAGGTGGGGCTGGTCGGTGAAGCCGACGACGGCGGCCGCGGCGGCGGGCGCGGTCCCCGCGTCGAGCATGCGCCTCGCACGGCGCACCCGGGCGTCGGTGAGCCAGGTGTGCGGAGGCATCCCGTACTCCTTCCTGAAGGCGCGCAGCAGGGCGAACGGGCTGGTCCCCAGCTCTGCGGCGAGTGCTCCCAGGGTGGGCGGGCGCTGCATCCGCTCCTCCAGCACCGCCCGCGCCCGGGCGGCGTCACGGGCACCGGCACTGTGCGAGACCCTGGTCGTCAGCACGCCGCCGTGGTGGTTCAGCAGCCGGGCGACCAGAACGCGAAGGACGCTGTCGGCGGCCAGGGCGTTGCCCTCCTCGGCCGCGCGGTGGACGTCGGTGATCAGCCGGGCGGCGTACGGGTCCCTGACGCAGGTCTCGGCGAAGCCGACCGTGCCGCGCGGGTTCTTAAGCTCGGCGGCTATGCCGTCGATCACCTGGGCGGACGGGTAGAGCGTGGCGTACACCCAGCCCTCGGGAACTCCGGCACGGGCGGTGTGCGGCACCTCCGGATTGATCATGACCACGGTGCCGGGGCCTGCGTGCACGGTGCCGCCCGGAAGGCCGACGTCCTCGACACCGCTGGAGACCGAGCCGAACACGTAGCCCTCGTGGCTGTGGCGCGGGAAGGTGTGGCGGACATAGCGGGCGCGCAGCAGATCGAGCTGGGGCAGCTCCGTGTACTGCCAGTGCCTCGCCCACTCCTGTGTCGTGTCCACCTCCGCCATATGTGCATTCTCGCAGTTCCGGGCAGGTGGCCGAAGCCCGGAGAGGTGCGCGGCAGGCCTGTCCACCGGCCGTTGTCGGTGGTGGGGTGCACGATGGGGGGCATGGCCGGTTCCGCACTCGATTCGTTCTCGCCCGCGACCCGCAGCTGGTTCGCGGGCGCCTTCGACGCGCCCACCCCTGCGCAGGAGGGAGCCTGGCGGGCCATCGGCGAGGGTTCGGACGTGCTGGTCGTGGCACCGACCGGATCGGGCAAGACGCTGGCCGCGTTCCTGGCCTCCCTCGACCGGCTGGCCGCCGTCCCGCCCCCCGCAGAGGCGAAGAAGCGCTGCCGCGTGCTGTACGTGTCACCGATGAAGGCCCTCGCGGTCGACGTGGAGCGCAATCTGCGGTCGCCGCTGACCGGTATCCGTCAGGAATCGGCACGCCTGGGCCTGCCGGAGCCCGAGGTCCGGGTGGGCATCCGTTCCGGCGACACCCCTCCGGCCGAGCGGCGTTCGATGGCGACGAAGCCTCCGGACATCCTGATCACCACGCCCGAGTCGCTGTTCCTGATGCTCACCTCCTCGGCCCGGGACGCGCTGGCCGGGGTGGAGACGGTGATCGTGGACGAGGTGCACGCCGTCGCGGGCACCAAGCGCGGCGCCCACCTCGCCGTGTCGCTGGAGCGTCTGGACGAGTTGTTGCCGCGCCCCGCGCGCCGTATCGGACTGTCGGCCACGGTCCGCCCGGTCGACGAGGTCGCGCGGTTCCTGTCGCCGCAGCGCCGGGTGGAGATCGTCCAGCCTCCGTCCGCCAAGGAGTTCGACCTCTCCGTAGTGGTTCCGGTGGAGGATCTCGGCGAGCTGGGCGGCTCCCCCGCCACGGGTGACGAGGGCGGTCAGGCGGAGAAGCCGTCGATCTGGCCGCACGTCGAGGAGCGGATCGCCGATCTCGTCCAGTCCCACCGCTCCACGATCGTCTTCGCCAACTCCCGGCGGCTGGCGGAGCGGCTGTGCAACCGACTGAACGAGATCGCCTACGAGCGGGCTACCGGCTCCGCTCTCGATGAGGAGTCAGGGGCCGGCGGGGCACTGCCCGAGGCCCACTCCCCCGCCGAGATCATGGCGCAGTCCGGGGCGGCGAAAGGGGCGCCGCCCGTCCTCGCCCGCGCGCATCACGGTTCGGTGTCCAAGGAACAGCGCTCCCAGGTCGAGGAGGACCTCAAGGCGGGCCGGCTGCCCGCCGTGGTCGCCACGTCCAGTCTGGAACTGGGGATCGACATGGGCGCGGTCGACCTGGTGATCCAGGTCGAGTCGCCGCCGTCCGTGGCATCCGGCCTGCAGCGGGTGGGGCGTGCCGGACACCAGGTCGGCGCCGTCTCCACCGGCGTGGTCTTCCCCAAGTACCGGGGCGACCTGGTGCAGGCGGCCGTAGTCACCGAGCGAATGCGTGAGGGCGCCATCGAGGCCCTGCGGATTCCGTCCAACCCCTTGGACGTTCTCGCCCAGCAGATCGTCGCCACGGTCGCTCTGGACAGCTGGCAGGCCGACGACCTGCTGGCCCTGGCCCGCCGGGCGGCTCCCTTCGCCTCGCTCCCGGAGTCCGCGTTCACGGCGGTGCTCGACATGCTCGCCGGGCGCTATCCGTCCGACGCCTTCGCGGAGTTGCGGCCCCGTGTGGTGTGGGACCGCGTCACCGGTACGGTCACGGGCCGCCCCGGTGCTCAGCGGCTCGCCGTCACCTCGGGCGGCACCATCCCCGACCGAGGGCTCTTCGGCGTCTTCCTGGCAGGCGCGGACCCGAAGAAGGGAGGGGGACGCGTCGGTGAGCTGGACGAGGAGATGGTCTACGAGTCCAGGGTCGGCGACGTCTTCACCCTGGGCACCACGTCCTGGCGGATCGAGGACATCACGAGGGACCGGGTCCTCGTCTCGCCCGCCCCCGGAGTCCCGGGCCGCCTGCCGTTCTGGAAGGGCGACCAGCTGGGCCGGCCCCTGGAGCTGGGCCGCGCGCTGGGGGCGTTCCTCCGCGAGCTCGGTGGGCTGTCCCCCGAGGACGCCAGGCTTCGGCTGCTCACTGCAGGGCTCGACGCCTGGGCCGCGGACAACATCCTTTCCTACCTCGACGAGCAGCGCCGGGCCTGCGGCCACGTCCCGGACGACCGGACCGTACTGGTCGAGAGGTTCCGGGACGAGCTGGGCGACTGGCGGATCGTCGTTCATTCACCGTTCGGGGCCCAGGTGCACGCCCCGTGGGCACTCGCCCTGTCCGCCCGCCTCGGAGAGCGGTACGGGATGGACGCCCAGGTCATGCACGCCGACGACGGCATCGTGCTGCGGCTGCCCGACGCCGATCTGATGGGGCTCGACCTCCTCGACTTCGACCCGGTCCAGGCCGACGCGTCCGGTGCCGGCGGGGAACCGGGACGGGGCGCCACCGGCCCGGGGTTCCCCGCAGCGGGGTACGACAGCGATCAGCCTCCCGTCGCGGCCACCGATGTCGTGTTCGACAAGGGAGAGATCAGTCAGGTCGTCACCGAACAGGTCGGCGGATCAGCCCTGTTCGCCTCCCGCTTCCGCGAGTGCGCCGCACGCGCCCTGTTGTTGCCCCGGAGGAGCCCGGGGAAGCGGACCCCGTTGTGGCAGCAGCGTCAGCGCGCCTCCCAGCTGCTCCAGGTGGCATCCGAGTTCGGCTCGTTCCCGATCGTCCTCGAAGCGGTCCGCGAATGCCTCCAGGACGTCTTCGACGTGCCCGGCCTCACGGAGCTGATGGGCGACCTGGAGGCCCGCCGGGTCCGCCTGGTCGAGGTGACGACGCAGGAGCCGTCACCTTTCGCCCGCTCACTCCTTTTCGGGTACGTCGCGCAGTTCCTGTACGAGGGCGACTCGCCTCTCGCGGAGAGACGGGCGGCAGCTCTCTCGCTCGACTCCCATCTCCTGGCGGAGCTGCTCGGCCAGGCGGAGCTGCGCGAGCTGCTCGACGCCGATGTACTCGGCGAGCTGGAGCGCGAGCTCCAGTGGCTGACCGACGACAGGAAGATCAAGGACGTCGAGGGCGTCGCCGATCTGCTGCGCGTGCTCGGCCCCCTGACCGGCGAAGAGCTGGCGGAGCGCGGAGCCGACGGCACCTGGGCCCCGGAGCTGGAGACCTCCCGGCGCGCCGTCCAGGTCCGCATCGCAGGAGCCGCCCACTGGGCAGCCGTGGAGGACGCGGGCCGGCTGCGGGACGCACTCGGCACCGCGCTTCCGGTGGGCGTCCCCGAAGCGTTCACCGAGCCGGTGAAGGACCCCCTCGGCGATCTCCTCGCCCGTTACGCCCGTACACACGGCCCTTTCACCAGCACGCAGGCCGCGAACCGCTTCGGCCTCGGCACCGCCGTCACCGACGGGGCACTTCAGCGGCTCGCCGCGTCGGGCCGCGTGGTCCAGGGGGAGTTCCATCCTGCGGGCATCGGCCAGGAGTGGTGCGACGCCACGGTCCTGCGACGGCTGCGCCGCCGTTCGCTCGCCGCGCTGCGTCAGGAGCTGGAGCCCGTTCCGCCCGCCGCGCTGGCCGGCTTCCTCCCCCAGTGGCAGCACCTCGGCGACAACAGCCTGCGCGGGATCGACGGACTGGCGCGCGCCGTGGAGCAGTTGCAGGGCGCTCCTGTTCCCGCGTCCGCCCTGGAGAAGCTGATCCTGCCGAGCCGTGTCGCGGGATACACCCCCGCCATGCTCGACGAGCTCACGACCACAGGTGAGGTCGTCTGGGCCGGGGCGGGGGCCCTCCCGGGAAAGGACGGGTGGCTCTCCGTCTACCTGGCGGACAGCGCGCCGCTGCTGCTCCCGCCGCCCCACCCGCTGGAGGAGACCGCGCTGCACGAGTCGGTCCTGACCGCACTCTCCGGCGGGTACGGGCTCTTCTTCCGTCAGATCGCCGACCAGGTCCGGGCCACCACCCATCCGGACTGCACCGAACCCCAGCTGGCCGACGCCCTCTGGGACCTTGTCTGGTCCGGCCGCCTCACCAACGACACGCTCGCCCCCCTGCGTTCACTCCTGGGCTCCGGACGTACCGCCGGATCCACGGCGCACCGCGCGAGACGCAACGTCCCGCGCGGCCGTTACGGCTCGCTGACCGCGGCTGCCCGTCCGGCATCCCGCACCGGCCCGCCGACCGTGTCGGGACGGTGGTCGCTGCTTCCCCCCGCCGAGCCCGAGCCCACCCATCGCGCGCACGCCCTGGCCCGCACGCTCCTCGACCGCCACGGCGTGGTGACCCGGGGCGCGGTACAGGCCGAGGGCGTCGAGGGCGGGTTCTCGGCGATCTACCGCGTCCTCGCGGCTTTCGAGGACAGCGGACAGGCCCGCCGTGGATACGTCGTCGAGGGGCTGGGCGCCGCGCAGTTCGCCATGGACGGCGCCGTGGACCGTCTCAGGGCAGCCTCCACCGCCCGTGACCGGGCCGACCCCGGTTCGGCTCCACGCGCCCTGGTCCTCGCGGCGGCCGATCCCGCCAACGCGTACGGTGCGGCTCTGCCCTGGCCCGAATCGCCGGACGGCGCGGGACACAAGCCCGGCCGCAAGGCGGGAGCCCTGGTGGTCCTGGTGGACGGCGAGCTGACGCTCTACATGGAGCGCGGCGGCAAATCCCTTCTCGCCTGGCCGACCGATCCGGCCGACCCCGCACTCCACGCGGCCGCCGAGGCACTCGCGTCGGCAGCGCGCACGGGAACGCTCGGCACGGTCACGGTGGAGCGCACCAACGGCGCCTCCTCCCTCACGTCCCCGCTGGGCAGGACCCTGGAGGCCGCCGGCTTCCTGGCCACGCCGCGAGGTCTGCGGCTGCGCGCATGAGGACGGCTCCGGCACGGAGACGGAGCCGGCGCGCCGCCCAGGCTTCCGAGACCGCCACGACCGCCGTCACCGCCGTCACCCTTGTGACCGCCGAGACCGCCGTGACCGCCGAGACCGCGCACGGCTGCCATGACCGCGCATGATGGATGCATGCCCGAAGGTGACACGGTCCTCCAGACCGCCAAGCGTCTCGACTCCGCGCTCGCGGGCGGGGTGCTGACCGTCTCCGACCTACGGGTCCCACGGTTCGCGACAGCCGACCTGACCGGCCGGACGGTGCTGGACGTCACGGCACGCGGCAAGCATCTGCTGACCCGGTTCGAAGGCGGTCTCACGCTCCACAGCCATCTGCGTATGGAAGGCGCCTGGCGGGTGTTCGACCACGGCGAGCGCTGGCGAGGCGGCCCCTCCCACCAGATCCGCGCCGTGCTCGCCACCGCGGAGCACACCGCCGTCGGCTATCGGCTACCCGTCCTGGAACTCCTGCGCACGGAGGACGAAGAGCAGGTGGTGGGCCACCTGGGCCCCGATCTGCTGGGACCTGACTGGGATCCCGACACCGCTCTGCGCAATCTGCTGGCCGACCCGGGCCGCCGCGTCGGGGACGCCCTTCTGGACCAGCGGAATCTGGCAGGTGTCGGCAACGTCTACATGTGCGAGCTCTGCTTCATGGCGCGCGCGACGCCCTGGCTCCCGGTGGGCGAGCTCCCCCTCCCCATCGCCACCCGTCTGGTCAGCACGGCGAAGCAGCTCCTGGAAGCCAATCGTGACCGTCCCGTGCGGACCACGACCGGGGCCACCCCCGTCATGTCCCGCAGGCTCCCTCAGGAGCGTCTCTTCGTCTACGGAAGGGCCGGCCGCCCCTGTCTGAGGTGCCGTACCCCCATCCGCAAGACCGTTCGCGACGACCGCCCCACCTACTGGTGCCCGCACTGTCAGACCGGCCCCACAGACTGAGTGCGCGTACGCACCCCTTGCGCATCCGCACATCGGCCGTCGGCATCCGCACGCGTCCCCGTCAGCACCTGACCGGTATCCGTGCGGGCCTCCGTCGGCACCGGCCGCTTCACGTCGAGGAGCTAGGTGGATATGTCGGTCCGCTCCGCCCCGGGCTCCTCGGCGGGCCGCTCCGGCCGTACAGCAGCCGCCACATGCACCGGCAGAAGGCTCAGCCCCCACCCCCCGGCCGCCACCGCGCCCTCGACAAGTCCCGCGTGTTCCGGCTTCAGCAGCAGCCGCAGGACGGCCCACCACCACACGCCTCCGAGGACGAGCGCCGGTACCCATCGCCGCACCATGGCTGCCTCCTCCGGCTGACGCTAGTACGGCACGATCTCCTGCCGGGAGGGCGCATCGGTGCGCCCTCGGCGCGAGCCGGGCGCCAGTGCGCCCTCTCCCTGTCCTGGGGCTGCCGCAAGGCGTAGGCAAGCCCCGGACCTCTTCCGCAGTTTCCCCCGGGTCGGCGCCGACTGCATCCCACGGCGCGGTCCCGGCCCGCAGTCCGTCCTCAGCGCCCTCCGCCACCACATCCCCCCGACCTGTCCGCCCCCGGACATGCCGGTGCCCCCGGGAACGAAGTCCGCGGGGGCACACCGAGCACCATCAGGTGGGGGTCTCTTCACCTGTCGTCGTCGGTGAGCGAGTCCTTCATGCCCTTGGCACGGTCGCCGGTGGCTCCCATGGCGCCCTCCGCCTTGGCCTTGGCCTGATCGGTCTTGCCCTCGGCCTCCTTGCGGCGGTCGCCGGTGACCTTCCCGGTCGCTTCCTTGGCCTTGCCCTTGAGCTTGTCCATGGCCTTCTTGTCCGTCACGGCGATTCCTTCCTCTCGACTACGGTTTCAGGCACTCTCGGCCTGGAACATCCAGGCGTGCTTCTCGAGATCCGCGGTGATCGTGATCAGGATGTCCTGGCTGACGGGATCCGGTTCGTCGGTCGCCTCGATCCGTTCCCGCATGCGGTCGATGACCACGCGGAGGGCGTCGACGAGTACACGCACCGCGTCGACGTCCTTGATCCAGCCGTCGGGCACGGAATCGATGGCCGTGGTCTTCGCGAGCGTGCGGGACCGGCCGTCCGGGTTGACGCCGACTGCGGAAGCCCTCTCGGCGACGGTGTCCGAATGCTGACGCGCCGTGTCGACGACCTCGTCGAGCTGGAGGTGCACGGAGCGGAAGCGCGGGCCGACCACGTTCCAGTGGACCTGCTTGGCCACCAGGGAAAGGTCGACCAGGTCGACCAGCGCGCCTTGCAGCGCGTCTCCCACGACCTTGCGGTCGCCGTCGGACAGGGCGCTCTTCACGACAGACATGCACTTCTCCGTTCAGATAGCTGTTCGATTGACCACCTGTCCACAATGTCACACATGGGACAAAACAGTCATTCGAGTGGCTGTTCCGGAGAGCTGACCTCCGGCCTCACCAGGCGCCTGCCCCGCGAATCGGCAGGCATTCACCCGGCACGCGAAAGCCCCGGCCGGCCCACGAGGGCCGGCCGGGGCTTTCGTTCACCACGAACCGTGCGGTCAGGCGGCGACGACATCCACCGCTTCCGCGGGCGCCTTGATGGTCACCCGTCCGGTCGGTACGCCGGCGACCGACGCAACGGAGACGGAGTTGAGCATCGGGCGTACTGGTACAGGCACCGCATCACTGGCTGCTGCCGACTCGGCCAGCTCTGCCAGCGACAGTTCATCGCTCACTTCACGCATGAGCTCGGACATCCGTACGTCCAGCGCGTCGCAAATGGCGGAGAGCAGTTCGGAGGATGCCTCCTTCTGCCCCCGCTCCACCTCGGAGAGATAGCCGAGCGAGACTCGGGCGGACGAGGAGACTTCGCGCAGAGTACGGCCTTGGCGCTGGCGCTGCCGACGCAGCACGTCACCAAGCAGGCGACGGAGCAGAATCATCGGTGGCTCCCTCCTCGGACCGCGTAGCCGCATCCTTCACGCCCCACCGTACCGCCTTGCGCTGCGGCCGTGCGGGGAGCGATGTCGTGTTCACTCAGGGCTGCAAACATCAATTCCCCCCGTTCTGTTCCGTATCCTGTGCCCTCGCATATTCGCCGAGTTCGCCGGAGAGCAGCTCGAGCAGGCTCCGTACGCTCTCCTTACGGATGTCCGCCCGCCCGCCGTTCAACCTCAGCTCGGCGACTTTCCGTACCCCACGCGGCCCGGAAACGGCGACGAAGACGGTTCCGACGGCCTTGCCGTCCTGGGGCTCCGGGCCCGCGACTCCGGTGGTCGAGACGCCCCAGTCCGCGTCGAGGACCCGGCGCACGCCCGAGGCCATCGCCTCGGCGACGGAGGGGTCCACCGCTCCGCGCTCGTCCAGAAGTGCGCCGTCGACGCCCAGCACGTCCCGCTTCAGGGGTGTGGCATAGGCCGTGACCGACCCGCGGAAACACTGCGAGGCCCCTGGTACGTCGGTGAGCTCGGCGGCCACCAGGCCACCGGTGAGGGACTCGGCGACCGCGAGCGTCTCACCTCGCTCCTGGAGCTGCCGCAGCACCCGGGCCGCCGCGGACGTCACCGCTCCGCCTCCGTGGTGCCCCGGCCACCCGCCACGCGCTCCCCGACGGGTTCCCCGAGCTGTTCCCCGAGAGACTCCGCGGCCGGCTCGACGACCGGCTCCACGACGCCCTCGGCCGCACCGTGTACCTCGTCCGTGGCGCACTGCCCACCGGTGGCGCCCTCCACGTCCGCGGCCATCGCGACGGCTTCCATGGCCGCGGCCCGCTCCGCCGCAAGACCGCGCCGGCGCAGGACGACGGCCTGGCGTACGTAGTCGAGACCGGTGACGACCGTCAGCACGACCGCGGCCATCATCACCCAGAAGCGCAAGGTTGCCAGGGGGCCCGTCAGCGCCAGGACGTACATGCCCACGGCGATGCCCTGGGCCAGTGTCTTGACCTTGCCGCCGCGGCTGGCCGGGATCACCGAGTGCCGGATGACCCAGAAGCGCATGAGCGTGATGCCGAGCTCACGGAAGAGGATCACGCCGGTGATCCACCAGGGCAGATCCCCCAGCGAGGAGAGACAGATCAGGGCCGCGCCCATGATCGCCTTGTCCGCTATCGGGTCCGCGATCTTCCCGAAATCGGTGACCAGGTTGTACGTACGTGCCAGATGGCCGTCGAACACATCGGTGATCATCGCGACGGCGAAGGCCGCCCAGGCGAACGACCGCCATACCGGGTCGTAGCCGCCGTCGTGCAGGAGCAGCATGACGAAGCCCGGGACGAGCAGCAGTCGCACCATCGTGAGGATGTTCGCGATGTTCCACAGGCCGGCCTGGTTGACGGCCGCCGCGCCCAGCTTGCCGCCGCGGTGCGCCGGCGTCGCGCCGGAGCCGCCCGCCGCGGATGCCGGGGCTCCCGTCATCTGGCTGCCTCCGCAAGCTCGTGGTGTTCGGCCACGAGGTCCACTCCCTCGGTGCCCACTGCCTTCGCTTCGACCATAAGGCCCGGCACGAGCCCTTCGCGTGTGGTGAAGACGACCTGGCCGTCCGTTTCGGGAGCCTGATGGGCGGCTCGGCCCACCGCCACGGGTCCGTCCTCCTCGTCCTCGACGGACTCGACGAGGACCTGGAGGGTCTCGCCGACCCGCTCCTCCGCGCGCTGCGAGGTCAGTTCCTCGGCCAGCTGGGAGATGTGCGCGAGGCGCTCCGCGATGACGTCGGCGTCCAGCTTGTTCTCGTAACCGACCGCCTCCGTGCCGTCCTCGTCGGAGTAACCGAAGACCCCGATGGCGTCCAGGCGCGCGCCGGTGAGGAAGCGTTCCAGCTCCGCCACGTCGGCTTCCGTCTCACCGGGGAATCCCACGATGAAGTTCGACCGCGCACCGGCCTGCGGAGCCTTCGACCGAATGGTGTCCAGGAGCTCGAGGAAGCGGTCCGTGTCCCCGAACCTGCGCATCGACCGCAGCACCTTGGGAGCGGAGTGCTGGAAGGAGAGGTCGAAGTAGGGGGCGACCTTGGGCGTCGAGGTGAGGACGTCGATCAGCCCGGGCCGCATCTCGGCGGGCTGGAGGTAGCTGACGCGGATCCGCTCGATCCCGTCGACGTCGGCGAGCTCGGGCAGCAGGGTCTCCAGGAGCCTGATGTCCCCGAGGTCCTTGCCGTACGAGGTGTTGTTCTCGGAGACGAGCATGACCTCCTTGACGCCCTGCTCGGCGAGCCAGCGCGTCTCCCCCAGGACGTCCGAGGGGCGGCGGGAGACGAAGGAACCACGGAAGGAGGGGATGGCGCAGAAGGAGCAGCGACGGTCGCAGCCGGAGGCGAGCTTCACCGAGGCGACCGGGCTGGTCCCCAGCCTGCGGCGCAGCGGCGCGCGCGGCCCGGAGACCGGCGCGATCCCTTCCGGAAGGTCCGCGGGGGCCGGCGTGATCTCCTGGGCGTGCCCCGGCAGCGCGACTGCGGCGTTCTGCCGCTCGGCCGGGCTGATCGGGAGCAGCTTGCGCCGGTCGCGCGGGGTGTGGGAGGCGTGGATGCCCCCGTTGAGGATGGTCTGCAGGCGGTCGGAGATGTCGGCGTAGTCGTCGAATCCGAGGACACCGTCCGCTTCCGGCAGCGCCTCGGCGAGATCCTTGCCGTAGCGCTCGGCCATGCAGCCGACGGCCACGACGGCCTGGGTTCTGCCGTGATCCTTCAGATCGTTGGCTTCGAGCAGGGCGTCGACCGAGTCCTTCTTGGCGGCTTCGACGAACCCACAGGTGTTGACTACGGCGACATCAGCGTCCGTGGCGTTCTCGACGAGGTCCCAGCCGTCCGCTGCCAAGCGGCCTGCGAGCTCCTCCGAGTCCACCTCGTTACGGGCGCAGCCAAGAGTGACAAGGGCGACGGTACGGCGTTCGGGCATGGGCTCAAGACTACTTTGTCCCGGCACTCGCCCTACCTAGCAGGGTTCACCGCTACGGGGAGTGACCGAACGGCGGGTGCAGCGGGGAAAACGGCAGGACAACGACAACGGTGCGTGTCCGGCGCTTCTGCCGGGCACACACCGTCGGGAAGGCATGGGCGGAGAGGTCAGCCGACCTCGGGGTCACCCTTGGTGTACGAGAGCCGTTCGACCTGACCGGATTCGAACTCGTCGTCGACCTTCTTGCCGTTCACGAAGAGATCGATCGCTCCGGCGTCGCCGAGCACGAGGTCGACCCGCTCCTTGTCCTGGAAGGTCTTGGAGTCGCCCTTGTTCAGCAGGCCGTCGAAGAGCAGCCGCCCGTTGTGGTCCTTGGCGGAGATCCAGCTCCTGCCCTCGGTGGCGCTGAGCCTGACCGTCACCTTGTCCCGCGGAGCTGCGGCGATGACGCTCTCGGAGGGCGCCGGCTTGGGGTCGGCGGGCTTGGTCGTGGCGGGCTTGGTCGTGGTCTTGTCGGGGGTCGAGCCTTCGGCCACCTGTGCCGAGCCAGAACCCTCGTCCTCACCGTTGAAGAGCGTGAAGCCGACGAATCCGACCACGGCGACGATCGCGGCGACCATGGCCGCGGTCCAGTTGGGCCGACGGGGTTCGGAGCGGATCCGCTCCGCCTCGAACAGCGGTGCCGCCGGTGTGGGAGCGGGACGGCCACCGTGCTCGGCGTCGAACTCCGCGATCAGCGGATCGGGGTCGAGCCGGACGGCGCGGGCGAACATGCGGATGTGGCCGCGGGCGTAGACGTCGCCGCCGGAGCGGGAGAAGTCGTCCTCCTCGATCGCGTGCACGATGGGGATGCGCACCCGGGTTGAGCTGCTGACTTCCTCGACCGTCAGACCCGCGGCGATGCGGGCCTGCTGAAGCGCGCGACCGATCGAAGGCCGGTCGTCTTCGGGGGAGTTGCCGATGGACACGGGGGGCGCCTTTCGAGCGTGAGCCACCTGCTGGATGTTCAGTCTAGGGGTGGTACGAAAGGGTGGGGCAACCGGGAGCGACGACTTTGTACGCCATCGGGATCGCCGGTCAGCCCCTCGGGCAGGACGGTGGACGGAGCACCGGACGGATCATCCCGCTGCTCCTTTCTTCAACTTGACGTACGGCCGGGCGAAACGGTTGCCCACAAAACTCTTACGAAGCGGTTTCCCCACGGATGACGGCCAGCACTCCGTCGAGTTCGTCCGGCTTCACCATGACATCGCGGGCCTTGGAACCCTCGCTGGGACCCACGATGTTGCGTGACTCCATCAGGTCCATCAGCCGACCGGCCTTGGCGAAGCCGACCCGCAGCTTGCGCTGCAGCATCGACGTCGAGCCGAACTGCGTGGACACGACCAGTTCGGCCGCCTGGCAGAGCAGATCGAGGTCGTCGCCGATGTCCTCGTCGATCTCCTTCTTCTGCTTGGTGCCGACGACCACGTCCTCGCGGAAGACCGGCGCCATCTGATCCTTGCAGTGCTGGACGACGGCCGCGACCTCGTCCTCGGTGACGAAGGCCCCCTGCATGCGGGTCGGCTTGTTCGCCCCCATCGGCAGGAACAGACCGTCACCCTTTCCGATGAGCTTTTCGGCTCCTGGCTGGTCGAGGATGACCCGGCTGTCGGCGAGCGACGAGGTGGCGAAGGCGAGCCGGGACGGCACATTGGCCTTGATCAGGCCCGTGACGACGTCGACCGAGGGCCGCTGCGTGGCTAGCACCAGGTGGATGCCGGCGGCGCGCGCCAGCTGGGTGATCCGGACGATGGAGTCCTCGACGTCCCGCGGGGCCACCATCATGAGGTCCGCCAGCTCGTCGACGATCACCAGGAGGTACGGGTAGGGCGACAGCTCCCGCTCGCTCCCCTCCGGGGCCTTGGCCTTGCCGGTGCGTACCGCGTGATTGAAGTCGTCGATGTGCCGGAAGCCGTAGGCCGCGAGGTCGTCGTAGCGCAGGTCCATCTCCCGCACGACCCACTGGAGCGCCTCGGCGGCCTTCTTCGGGTTGGTGATGATGGGAGTGATGAGGTGCGGGATGCCCTCGTACGCGGTGAGCTCGACCCGCTTCGGGTCGACCAGCACCATGCGCACGTCCTCCGGCGTCGCCCGCACCATGACCGAGGTGATCAGGCAGTTGATGCAGGAGGACTTGCCGGAGCCGGTCGCACCGGCGACCAGGACGTGCGGCATGTTCGCCAGGTTGGCCATCTCGTAGCCGCCCTCGACGTTCTTGCCGAGCGCGACGAGCATGGGGTGATCGTCCTCGGCCGCGTCGGCCAGGCGCAGGACGTCACCGAGATTGACCATCTCCCGGTCGGAGTTGGGGATCTCGATACCGACGGCGGACTTGCCGGGGATCGGGGAGATGATCCGGACGTCCGGGCTGGCGACCGCGTAGGCGATGTTCTTGGTGAGGGCGGTGATCCGCTCGACCTTGACGGCGGGCCCGAGCTCCACCTCGTACCGGGTGACGGTCGGGCCACGGGTGAAACCGGTGACGGCCGCGTCGACCTTGAACTCGGTGAAGACCGTGGTCAGTGAGGCGACGACCGCGTCGTTGGCGGCACTGCGCGTCTTGCCGGGACCACCGCGCTCCAGCAGGTCCAGCGAGGGGAGCGAGTAGGTGATGTCGCCGGAGAGCTGGAGCTGCTCGGCACGGGTGGGGAGCGACTCGGACCGCTCGGGTGCCGGCTTCGTCAGATCGGGGACGCCACCGGAGGACGAGGCGCCCTTCTCCGCTCCCCCGCCGCCGGACACCGCCTTCCCGGCCGAGCGCGCACCGGGGACCGGGGTCCCGGTCCGTTCCCGGTCCCGGTCCGTGGAGACACCCTGGGTCAGATCCGCGACGACCGGCGACGGGGGCATCCCGTTGAGCACGGCCCCGTCGAGTGCGGCAGCGGCGGCTGCCGCGACGTCGACGGCGTCCATGGAGCGGTTCATCGCGGGCTGTGCGGACGGCCTGCGAGGGCGGCGGCGCTTGGCCAGCGCCTCTCCCTCGGCCTGATCGGGGTCGTGTACGCCGTCCGCCTCCGAGCGGCGCCCCGGGGAACGCCGTGAACGCTCGGGCAGCGCTTCACGCCACTGCTCCTCGTACCGCTCGTCGTCGCTCCCGTCCTCCTCGCCCGGTACCTCCACCGGGTCGAGGATGCCGAGCCTGACGCCCAGCTGCCGCAGCCGGCGGGGGATGGCGTTGACCGGGGTCGCGGTGACGACGAGGAGTCCGAACACGGTCAGCAGCAGGAGCAGCGGTACGGCGAGGACCTCGCCCATCATGAAGACGAGGGGCTGCGAGGCGCCCCAGCCGATGAGCCCGCCCGCGTCGTGCATGGCACCGGTGCCGTCCTCGCGGCCCGGCGACCCGCAGGCGATGTGGACCTGGCCGAGCACTCCGACGACGAGCGCGGAGAGCCCGATGACGATACGGCCGTTGGCCTCGGGCTTCTCCGGGTAGAGGATCAGCCGCACGGCCACGGCGCCCAGCAGTATCGGCACCAGCAGATCGAGCCGGCCGAACGCGCCGGTCACGAGCATCTCGACGAGGTCGCCGACGGGGCCCTTGAGGTGCGACCACGTGCCCGCCGCCACGACGAGTGCGAGGCCGAGGAGGAGCAGGGCGAGTCCGTCCTTGCGGTGGGCCGGGTCAAGTCCCTTCGCACCGCGCCCTATGGAGCGGAACACCGCCCCGACTCCGTGCGCGGTGCCGAGCCACAGCGCGCGCACGAGCCTGTACACGCCTCCAGTGGGGGACGGCGCGGGCTTCGGCGCGGGCTTCTTCGCCGCGGCCTTCCTCGCGGGCGCCTTCCTGCCGGGCGCTGCCTTCTTCGCAGCCGCCTTCTTGGCGGGCGCGGCTTTCTTCGCCGGTCCTTGCGTACGGCCGGCACCCTTCGCGGTGCCCGCCGTGCCCAGGGAACCCTTGCCGGACGTACGTGAGGCCATGTGACTGAGGTTACCGGTGCTTACGCCGGTGGACACGTGTGCCCACTGCTTCACCCGTCCGTGTCGCCCTTGTGCGGGCGCCGAACTGACGCCCCTTCAGTCGGGGCAGGTCAGCTCTGCGAGGGAAGCGTGGCCGCGGAACCGCCCGCGCCCGGTTCCAGCGCGTCGAGGGCTCGACGCAGTCCGGTGAGCTTGCGCTCGAGATGCGCCGCGGTGGCCACGGCTGCCGCGTCCGCGGACTCGTCGTCCAACTGCTTGGAGAGGGCCTCCGCCTGCTCCTCGACCGCGGCGAGCCGCGCCGAGAGCTCGGCGAGCAGACCGGCCGGCTCCTTCTCGTCGACGCCCTGATGAGGGCCGCCCTCGAGCTGAAGCCTCAGGAGCGCCGCCTGTTCCCGCAGCTGGCAGTTCTTCATGTACAGCTCGACGAAGACCGAGACCTTGGCGCGCAGCACCCAGGGATCGAAGGGCTTCGAGATGTAGTCCACCGCTCCCGCCGCGTAACCCCGGAAGGTGTGATGCGGGCCGTGGTTGATCGCGGTCAGGAAGATGATCGGGATGTCCCGGGTCCGCTCCCGCCGCTTGATGTGCGCAGCCGTCTCGAACCCATCCATACCGGGCATCTGGACATCCAGCAGGATGACCGCGAAATCGTCTGTGAGCAGCGCCTTGAGCGCCTCCTCCCCTGACGATGCCCGGACCAGTGTCTGATCGAGCGCAGAGAGGATGGCCTCCAGCGCCAGCAGATTCTCCGGCCGGTCATCGACCAGGAGGATCTTGGCCTTCTGCACCATGGCCCGCCCTCCTCGCCCCGGAATCGCACCGGGTGCCGCCCCAGGGGACGACTCCCTTACGCCGTCCGTCCTTGTGCCGGTCATGGTAGCTGCACCCCGCCCGTCACCACACCCTGTCACCGCGATGTCACTGTGCACATAGCGAAAACGCGGTCGAAGACCAGAAGGTTCCCCGGAATCCGCCCACTCACACCCTCCAGGGCACAGCCCGCCGGCGGATTCCGGCGAGCAGCTCCCCGCACGGTCACTCTCCGCGCATCCAATTCTCCATCACCGACAGCAGATGATCGGAATCGACCGGCTTCGTCACGTAGTCGGAAGCTCCGCAGTCGATCGCCTTCTCGCGGTCGCCCTTCATCGCCTTGGCGGTCAGCGCGACGATCGGCAGCCCCGCGAACTGCGGCATCCTGCGGATCGCCGTCGTCGTCGCATAGCCATCCATCTCGGGCATCATGATGTCCATCAGAACGATCGTCACATCATCGTGCTGCTCAAGGACTTCGATACCTTCCCGCCCGTTCTCCGCGTACAGCACCGACAACCCGTGCTGCTCCAGCACGCTGGTGAGGGCGAAGACGTTTCGGATGTCGTCGTCGACGATCAGCACCTTCTCCCCGCGGAAACGGAACGTCCGGCGGTTCTCCGGCTGTTCCTGATCGCTCTGCACCCACTCCTCCGGGGCCGCGGCGGCCTCCGCCCGGGAACTGCCGTTCGCCAGGGCGGGCCGCTGCGCCGCTCCACCCAGGGCCTTGCGGCGGCGCCGGAACACCCCGGCCGAGTTGGCCGGATCCCCCAGCGGCGGTTCGGTGCTCTGTGACGCCTCCAGGTGCAGGGCGCCCTCGGCCGGGCCCTCGTGGGCCTCGACCGGCCCGGCCCCCAACTGCGGGTAACCCTGCGGAGGCAGCTCGCTCGGGTGCAGCGGCAGATACAGGGTGAAGGTCGAACCACGTCCGGGCTCACTCGCCGCGTGGATCTCGCCGCCCAGCAGACGGGCGATCTCCCGGCTGATGGAGAGACCCAGACCCGTCCCCCCGTACTTGCGGCTGGTCGTACCGTCCGCCTGCTTGAACGCCTCGAAGATCACCAGCATCTTGCTCGACGCGATGCCGATACCGGTGTCTGTGACCGAGAAGGCGATCAGGTCTCCGTCGGCGTCACGCAGCGAACCGGCTTCCAGCAGGTGCTCCCTGATGGCGTTCGGCACGTCGGCGCCCGCCGGCCTGATGACCAGTTCCACCGCGCCGCTGTCGGTGAACTTGACCGCGTTGGACAGGAGGTTGCGCAGGACCTGCAGCAGCCTCTGCTCGTCCGTGTGCAGCGTGGCGGGGAGCTCCGGGGAGACCCGCACGGAGAAGTCGAGCCCCTTCTCCGCGGTGAGCGGCCGGAAGGTCGCCTCCACGTAGTCCACCAACTGCACCAGGGCGATCCGCGTCGGACTGACGTCCATCTTGCCCGCCTCGACCTTGGACAGGTCGAGGATGTCGTTGATCAGCTGGAGCAGGTCGGAGCCCGCCCCGTGGATCGTCTCGGCGAACTCCACCTGCTTCGGCGAGAGATTGCCCTCGGCGTTGTCCGCGAGCAGCTTGGCCAGGATGAGCAGCGAGTTGAGCGGCGTACGCAGCTCGTGCGACATGTTCGCGAGGAACTCGGACTTGTATCGCATCGAGACGGCGAGCTGCTCGGCGCGCTCCTCCAGGACCTGCCGCGCCTCCTCGATCTCGGTGTTCTTCACCTCGATGTCGCGGTTCTGCTGGGCCAGCAGTTCGGCCTTCTCCTCGAGCTCGGCGTTGGATGCCTGCAGCGCCTTCTGCCGGTTCTCGAGCTCCTGCGAACGGTCGCGAAGCTGCTCGGTGAGCTCCTGGGACTGTTCGAGGAGTTTCTCGGTCTTCGTGTTGACGCTGATGGTGTTGACGCTCGTGGCGATCATCTCGGCCAGCTGGTTGAGGAAGTCCCGCTGGATGTGCGTGAACGGCTGGAACGACGCCAGCTCGATCACACCGAGCACCTGGCCCTCGAAGAGCACCGGGAGCACGATCACGTGCGCGGGCGGCGCCTCGCCGAGGCCGGAGGAGATCTTCAGGTACCCCGCCGGTACGTTGTCCACCTGGATCGTCCGCTTCTCCTCGGCAGCCGTGCCGATGAGCGTCTCACCCGGCCGGAACGAGGTCGGCATGGAGCCCGCCGAGTAGCCGTAACTGCCGCGCATGCGCAGCTCGTACGAGCTGTCCTTGCCGCCCTCGCCGACCTCCTCGGTGTCACCCGTGGCCATGGCCAGGAAGAACGCGCCGTGCTGCGCGGAGACGACCGGCGTCAGCTCGCTCATGATCAGCGAGGCGACGTCGTCCAGGTCGCGGCGGCCCTGCATGAGGCCGGAGATCCTGGCGAGGTTGCCCTTGAGCCAGTCCTGCTCCTTGTTGGCCAGCGTCGTGTCGCGCAGGTTGGCGATCATCGTGTTGATGTTGTCCTGCAGGACCTGGATCTCGCCGGCGGCGTCGACATCGATCTTGAGGTTGAGATCGCCCCGGGTCACCGCGGTGGCGACGGCCGCGATGGCACGCACCTGACGGGTCAGGTTCCCGGCCATCTCGTTCACCGACTCGGTGAGGTCGCGCCAGGTTCCGTCGACGTCCCGGACCCGGGCCTGTCCGCCCAGCTGCCCCTCGGTACCCACTTCACGGGCCACCCGGGTCACCTGCTCGGCGAAGGAAGAGAGCTGGTCGACCATCGTGTTGATGGTGTTCTTCAGCTCCTGGATCTCACCGCGCGCGTCGATGTCGATCTTCTTGGTGAGGTCGCCCTTGGCGATGGCCGTGGTGACCGTGGCGATCTGGCGAACCTGGCCGGTCAGGTTCGACGCCATCGAGTTCACCGACTCGGTGAGGTCCTTCCAGGTGCCCGAGACACCCGGCACACGCGCCTGGCCGCCGAGCTCTCCCTCGGTACCCACCTCGCGGGCCACCCGGGTCACCTCGTCGGCGAACGAGGACAGAGTCGTCACCATGGTGTTGACGGTGTCCGCGAGTTCCGCGACCTCACCGCGAGCCTCGACCGTCACCTTCTTCGTCAGGTCACCGTTGGCGACGGCGGACGAGACCCTGGAGATGTTGCGCACCTGGTTGGTCAGGTTGTTGGCCATCAGGTTGACGTTCTCGCTGAGGTCCTTCCAGATGCCCGTGGCCCCACGCACCCGGGCCTGACCGCCGAGAATGCCCTCGGTACCCACCTCGCGCGCGACCCGGGTCACCTCGTCACCGAAGTTCATGAGCTGGTCGACCATCGTGTTGACGGTCGTGACCAGTTCGAGGATCTCGCCCTTGGCGTCGACGGTGATCTTCTTGGAGAGATCACCCTTCGCGACCGCCGTGGTCACCTCGGCGATGTTGCGCACCTGAAGCGTCAGGTTGTTCGCCATGCCGTTGACGGACTGGGTGAGGTCCTTCCACGTACCCGAGACGCCCTGCACCTCCGCCTGGCCGCCGAGGATGCCTTCCGTACCCACCTCACGGGCGACCCGCGTCACCTGCTCCGCGAAGTTCGAGAGCTGGTCGACCATGGTGTTGAGGGTGTTCTTCAACTCCAGGATCTCGCCCCGGGCGTCCACGTCGATCTTCTGCGACAGGTCACCCCGGGCCACCGCCGTCGCGACCTGCGCGATGTTCCGGACCTGGGCGGTCAGGTTGCCCGCCATGCCGTTCACCGAGTCGGTCAGATCACGCCACACACCGGCCACACCGGGCACCTGGGCCTGGCCGCCGAGGCGTCCGTCCGTACCCACCTCACGGGCGACCCGCGTCACCTGGTCGGCGAAGGCGGAGAGCTGGTCGACCATGGTGTTGATCGTGTTCTTCAGCTCCAGGATCTCGCCCCGGGCGTCCACGTCGATCTTCTGCGACAGGTCACCCCGCGCCACCGCCGTGGTCACCTGAGCGATCTGGCGCACCTGGGAGGTCAGGTTCCCGGCCATGAAGTTGACGGAGTCGGTGAGCTCCTTCCAGGTACCGGAGACACCGTCGACGCGGGCCTGACCGCCCAGACGGCCTTCGGTGCCCACGTCCCGGGCCATCCGTGTCACCTGGTCGGCGAAGTTGGACAGCTGCGCCACCATCGTGTTGACGGTGTTCTTCAGCTCCAGCATCTCGCCGGCGACATCCACGGTGACCTTCTGCGACAGATCGCCGTTGGCGACGGCCGTGGTCACCTGCGCGATGTCACGCACCTGGCCCGTGAGGTTACGGAAGGCGGTGTTCACCGAGTCGGTGAGGTCCTTCCAGGTCCCGGCCGCCCCGGGAACCTCGGCCTGACCGCCGAGGCGCCCCTCGACGCCGACCTCCCGCGCGACCCGGGTCACCTCCGAACCGAAGGCCTGGAGCTGGTCCACCATCGTGTTGACGGTGTTCTTCAGCTCCAGCATCTCGCCGGCCACGTCGACCGTGACCTTCTGCGTCATGTCGCCGCTGGCCACCGCGGTGGTCACCTGCGCGATGTCACGCACCTGCGTCGTCAGGTTCCGGAAGACCGTGTTGACCGAGTCCGTGAGGTCCTTCCAGGTGCCCGCGGCGCCCGGCACCTGGGCCTGGCCACCGAGGAGCCCCTCGCCGCCGACCTCGCTCGCGACGCGCGTCACCTCGTCCGCGAAGGTACGCAGGGTCTCGGTCATCTGGTTGATCGTCTCGGCGAGCTGCGCGACCTCGCCGCGGGCGCTCACCGTGACCTTCTGGGACAGATCACCGTTCGCGACGGCTGTCGTCACCTCGGCGATGCCACGCACCTGGGACGTGAGGTTCCCGGCCATCGTGTTGACGGAGTCGGTGAGGTCCTTCCAGACCCCGGCGACCCCGGGCACCGTCGCCTGTCCTCCGAGCTCTCCCTCGGTACCCACCTCGCGGGCGACCCGGGTCACCTCGGAGGAGAACGAGGACAGCTGGTCGACCATCGTGTTGACGGTGTTCTTCAGCTGGAGCATCTCACCGGCCACATGGACGGTGACCTTCCGTGACAGGTCTCCCTTGGCCACGGCTGTCGTCACCAGGGCGATGTCGCGCACCTGGGCCGTGAGCCGGTAGGCCATGGTGTTCACGGAGTCCGTGAGGTCCTTCCACGACCCGGACATACCGCGGACCTGGGCCTGGCCTCCCAGCTTGCCCTCGGTACCCACCTCCACGGCGACCCGCGTCACCTGCTCGGTGAACGCGGACAGCTGGTCGACCAGGTTGTTGACCGTACGGGCGACCTTGAGGAACTCACCGCGCAACGGGCGTACCGTCTCGTCCGCCGCGTGCGTACGCAGTTCCATCCGCTGCTCGAGGTCACCGTCGGCGACCGCGGAGAGTACGCGTCCGACTTCGGACACAGGGCGCGCCAGGTCGTCGACGAGCTCGTTGGAGGCATCGATCGCGGCAGCCCAGGAGCCCTCACAGGCTCCTGTCTCCAGGCGTTCGGTGAGTTTCCCCTCGCGTCCGACCACACGCCGCACACGGGCGAGCTCGCCCGTCAGGTGCAGGTTGCGGTCGGCCACCTCGTTGAAGACGGCGGCGATCTCCGTGAGCACACCGTCGCCGGAGACGGTGAGCCTCCTGCGGAAGTTGCCGTCACGCATCGCCACGAGGGCCGCGAGCAGTCTGTTGAGAGCTGCCGCGTCCACATCGACGGTTCCATTGCGCTGCTTTTTCACGGACTGCCCGCCTTTTGTGCGCGTTCCTGAACCCCGCGCCGCCACGCCAGACTCCACCGTGTCCCTCCCGCAGGGGTTGACCGTATCGCTCGGGCCGTTGTCGGAAGCTTGCCCACTTCCACTTTGGCTCACCGCCACAGCACACCGTCGACGGGTGACTATGCGGTCGTCAAATCGTTGAAACGTACCAGGCCGGAACGGGAGGGCGGGGAAAGTCTCCCGGTCGTCCCATTTCCCTCACCGGGGGCCCCGAAGTTGTGCGCCCGGCGCACGACCGCGGGTGTCCTGAGTAGCCAAGTCCGCCCTCGTGTACCCGGGACACCGGGCGAGCGTCTAGCCTGGCAGGCGAATCGAAGCGGCGACATACGGGCACAGGACTCGGGGAAGCGACGAGACACCAAATGGGGAGTGCTGTGATCACCGCGCGCGCGGCTGCCACCTTCGATCCGGTCGGACGCTCGGTCGCGACCGCCCGCGCGTTCGTCCGGGACACCCTTCAGGGGTGGGGTTACACGGACGTCGTTGACGACGCTGTCGTTCTTACCAGTGAACTCGTGACCAACGCGGTCGTGCACGCCGGCACCGCCGCCGATGTGCTCTGTCTGCGCACCGAGGACGGCGTACGCGTCGAGGTCTCCGACCACTACCCGGAGCGTGAGGTCCCGCTCCAGAGCTCGGGCCTCGACTTCGGCAGCCCCGACCGGGAGGGCGGCCGCGGCCTGCTGCTCTGCGCGGCTCTCGCCTCCCGTTGGGGCGTCGAGTACACCCCGACGCACAAGCACGTCTGGTTCCAGCTCGACCTCCCCGAGCGCCCCGTGGGCATCCGCTCGGCGAGCCCGGTCCTGCCCACGGCTCTCCTGCCCGTGGCGGAACAGCGCGTACGGGTGGCCGTCGTCCAGATCGACGGCGCCAGCTCCGTCGCCGCGTGGAACGACGACGCCTCGTTCCTCTTCGGACACGCCGCCGAGAAGGTCGACGGCAAGCAGTTCACCGACTTCGTGGCGTGGCCGCACACCCCGGGCACCTCCACCGGCATCGCCGACGCACTGCAGCTCTCCCGCTGGGAGGGCAGTTACGGCATCCGAGGCGCGGACGGCCGTGTCATCCCGGTCTACGCCTCGCATCTCAGAGTCCGCGACGCCGACGGTGAGCCGTCCACCGTCTGTCTCCTCGTCCGCGACTACGAACGCGCCGTGCTCCAGACCCCGGTGCGCGCTCCCGTCTCCGACACTTCGGCCGAAAACCGCAGTACGGACCCGTTCGAGATCTTCATCGGCTCCCCCGCTCCCGACGACCTCGACGGACTGCTGCAACGCACGGTCGAGCGGGCACGCGACATGCTGGACGCCGACGCGGCCTTCCTGCTCCTGGCCACCGACGACGAGACCGAGCTCGAGGTCCGCGCGACCACCGGCCTGCCCTCGGCCCGCCAGCGCTTCGCCCGGGTCCCCGTCGAGGCCGGCACGGGCCGCTACGGCTCCGCGCGCATGCCCGCGGTCCACGAGGACCTCACCGTCGTACCGGGCGCGGTACCGCTGCTCAGCGACACCGGGATGCGCTCTGTCGTCACGGTGCCACTGAAGGTGGAGGGCCGTCTCACCGGCTCCCTCGGCGTCGCGGCCGAAGCCGCCGGGCGGTACTCCAACGAGGAGGCACTGCGCCTGCAGTTCGCCGCGGACCGTATCGCGCTCGCTGTCGAGTCGGCGAGGCTCGGCGAACTGGAGCGCCTGCGGCGTGGCTCCCTGTCGTTCCTCGTGGAGGCCTCCGACCTGCTGGCGGGAACCCTGGACCGGGACCAGACACTGGCTCTGATGGCGCAGATGACCGTGCCGACGCTGGCCACCTGGTGCGCCGTCTACACCATCGCGGACCAGTCGTCGGAGCCGTATCTCTCGTACGTGCTGCACGAGGACGAGGAGCGCATCGACGGCCTGAAGGCGCTGCTCTCCTCCATCGACCCGCCGGAGCCGGTTCCGGCCCCCGGTGCCCGGCTCTGGCCCGCGCCGACCGAAGCCGGCCACGAGGCCGCCCTGCGCACGTCCAAGCGCACCTTGAGCACGGACGCGCCGCTGAGCATGGGGGCGGCAGCCCGCACGGTCCTGGCCACGGCGGTCGCCGTGGGAGGCGAGACGGTGGTCCTGCCTCTGGTGGCGAGGAACCGCGTGATCGGCATGCTGACGCTCGGCAAGCCGTCCGACGAGCACTTCCGCCAGGAGATCCTGGAGCTGGCCGAGGACCTGTCCCGACGGGCCGCTCTGGCCCTCGACAACGCCCGCCTCTACTCGGAGCGCATGGCCATCAGCCAGTCGCTCCAGCGCAGTCTCCTGCCACCCGGCCTTCCCGATGTGCCCAACGTCGAGATCGAGGTCATCTACCGGGCGGCAGGCGAGGGCAACGAGGTCGGCGGCGACTTCTACGACGTGTTCCCCATCCGCGACGGTGCCTACGGCTTCGCCATCGGGGACGTCTGCGGTACGGGCCCGGAGGCAGCAGCGGTCACGGGCCTGGCCCGGCACGCACTGCGTCTGCTGGCCCGTGAGGGGTTCGGCGGACCCGCGGTGCTCGAGCGGCTCAACGCCGCGATCCTGGACGAGGGCGCGCGCAGCCGCTTCCTGACGCTGCTCTACGGGGAGTTGTGGCCCCAGGAGGACGGAAGCGCTCTCCTCAAGGTGGTCTGCGCCGGCCATCCGCTCCCCCTGCGTCTGCGCCAGGACGGGTCCGTGGAGCCGGCGGCCGAACCTCAGCCACTGCTGGGCGTCATCGAGGACCTCGAGCTGTACGAGCAGGAGGTCACCCTGGAGCCGGGCGACGTGCTCCTGTGTGTGACGGACGGAGTCACCGAACGCCGCGAGGGTACCCGCATGCTGGGTGACGACGGCCTCGCCGACGTCCTGTCCATGTGTACGGGCCTCACGGCCGGCGCGGTGGCGGGACGCATCCTGCGGGCCGTCGAGCGCTTCGCTGCGGAACCCGCGTCCGACGACATGGCCATCCTGGCCATGCGCGTACCGGAGCCGCAGAACTTCTAGACGCCCTGCTGAGCGCCCTCCGTACCGGCTGGGGGGACACGATGTGCGGTGGGGGCTCCCTTGAGCCCCCACCGCGTCCCGTGCGGGCTGAGGCACCGGCGGCGGCATGCGCCTGGCAGCATGCCGCCATGGCCATCCCCTCGCCCGACGGCGACTACTCGCTCACCACGATGTACTCCGTGCCCGACGACGCCTGGTACCTGGAGCTGGACCTCGTCGCCGTGCATCGGACCGTGGTCACCGCGATCGTCCCCGACGAGGATCCGGCACGGGAGCCGACGGTGTGCTTCGACGTCCACGGGGATCACCTTGACATCCCCTACTCGGTGATCCGCTGGTTCATGGACCATGTCGAGGCGGAGACGAGGACGTCCCGCGGCTGGATGCGTCTGCGGCCCGAACTGGTCGAGGTGATCCGCAGGATGCGTCAGGAACACTCGGGCGTCATAAGTGACGAGGAGTTTCCCGCCGCTCTGGAGCACGTCCGGGCCAGGGTGCCCCAGGCGGATCTCCAGGCAGTCCTCGTGGCCTCCTTCGGCCGGAGGCCGGACGGCACCACCACGGACGATATGGAGGCGGTTCTACCCGTCGACGGTCGAGAGAGTGACGGATAACGGAAGAAGGCCCCCGCCGTGGGCGGGGGCCTTCTCTTGTTTCTGAGCCCCAATGCGGAATCGAACCGCAGACCTTCTCCTTACCATGGAGACGCTCTACCGACTGAGCTATTGGGGCCTGTTGCCCTGCGGCAACGAGATAAAGCATACCCCGAACGAGGGGGTACTCAAAACCAACCTGACGTGCCATCTGCTGCTGGCGACCAGCAGGCTGCCGGGGCGCGCATCGCACCGGCGTGCCTGGAGCCGGCCGGAGGCACCGATAGAGGGCCGCCCCAGGCCCGGTCCTGACTCGCACGCCATTGATCCGGATTGATCCTGAACGCAGAAAAGCCCCGTGCCACAAGGGCACGGGGCTTTCCCGGAATAATTGTTCGGCGGCGTCCTACTCTCCCACAGGGTCCCCCCTGCAGTACCATCGGCGCTGAAAGGCTTAGCTTCCGGGTTCGGAATGTAACCGGGCGTTTCCCTAACGCAATGACCACCGAAACACTATGAAATTAACCAACACCGGAACAAAACACGGCCGTTCGTTATTTCAGAACTAACACAGTGGACGCGAGCAACTGAGGACAAGCCCTCGGCCTATTAGTACCAGTCAGCTCCACCCGTTACCGGGCTTCCACATCTGGCCTATCAACCCAGTCGTCTACTGGGAGCCTTAACCACTCAAGGTGGTGGGAATACTCATCTCGAAGCAGGCTTCCCGCTTAGATGCTTTCAGCGGTTATCCTTTCCGAACGTAGCCAACCAGCCATGCCCTTGGCAGGACAACTGGCACACCAGAGGTTCGTCCGTCCCGGTCCTCTCGTACTAGGGACAGCCCTTCTCAATATTCCTACGCGCACAGCGGATAGGGACCGAACTGTCTCACGACGTTCTAAACCCAGCTCGCGTACCGCTTTAATGGGCGAACAGCCCAACCCTTGGGACCGACTCCAGCCCCAGGATGCGACGAGCCGACATCGAGGTGCCAAACCATCCCGTCGATATGGACTCTTGGGGAAGATCAGCCTGTTATCCCCGGGGTACCTTTTATCCGTTGAGCGACAGCGCTTCCACAAGCCACTGCCGGATCACTAGTCCCGACTTTCGTCCCTGCTCGACCCGTCGGTCTCACAGTCAAGCTCCCTTGTGCACTTACACTCAACACCTGATTGCCAACCAGGCTGAGGGAACCTTTGGGCGCCTCCGTTACTCTTTAGGAGGCAACCGCCCCAGTTAAACTACCCATCAGACACTGTCCCTGATCCGGATCACGGACCCAGGTTAGACATCCAGCACGACCAGAGTGGTATTTCAACGGCGACTCCACAACCACTGGCGTGGCTGCTTCAAAGTCTCCCACCTATCCTACACAAGCCGAACCGAACACCAATATCAAACTATAGTAAAGGTCCCGGGGTCTTTCCGTCCTGCTGCGCGAAACGAGCATCTTTACTCGTAGTGCAATTTCACCGGGCCTATGGTTGAGACAGTCGAGAAGTCGTTACGCCATTCGTGCAGGTCGGAACTTACCCGACAAGGAATTTCGCTACCTTAGGATGGTTATAGTTACCACCGCCGTTTACTGGCGCTTAAGTTCTCAGCTTCGCCGACCCGAAAGTCAGCTAACCGGTCCCCTTAACGTTCCAGCACCGGGCAGGCGTCAGTCCGTATACATCGCCTTACGGCTTCGCACGGACCTGTGTTTTTAGTAAACAGTCGCTTCTCGCTGGTCTCTGCGGCCACCCCCAGCTCAGGAAGCAAGTTCCCTCACCAGTGATGGCCCCCCTTCTCCCGAAGTTACGGGGGCATTTTGCCGAGTTCCTTAACCATAGTTCACCCGAACGCCTCGGTATTCTCTACCTGACTACCTGAGTCGGTTTAGGGTACGGGCCGCCATGAAACTCGCTAGAGGCTTTTCTCGACAGCATAGGATCATCCACTTCACCACAATCGGCTCGGCATCAGGTCTCAGCCTTAATGTGTGACGGATTTGCCTACCACACGGCCTACACCCTTACCCCGGGACAACCACCGCCCGGGCTGGACTACCTTCCTGCGTCACCCCATCGCTTACCTAGTACAAGTCTGGTTCGTCGGCTCCACCACTACCCTCAACTCCGAAGAGATCGGGCCGGCTTCACGGACTTAGCATCGCCTGATTCAGTATTGGGCGTTTCAAAGCGGGTACCGGAATATCAACCGGTTGTCCATCGACTACGCCTGTCGGCCTCGCCTTAGGTCCCGACTTACCCTGGGCAGATCAGCTTGACCCAGGAACCCTTAGTCAATCGGCGCACACGTTTCTCACGTGTGTATCGCTACTCATGCCTGCATTCTCACTCGTGAACCGTCCACAACTCGCTTCCGCGGCTGCTTCACCCGGCACACGACGCTCCCCTACCCATCCATACTCCCGTTGGGGATATGTGTATGAATGACACGACTTCGGCGGTACGCTTGAGCCCCGCTACATTGTCGGCGCGGAATCACTTGACCAGTGAGCTATTACGCACTCTTTCAAGGGTGGCTGCTTCTAAGCCAACCTCCTGGTTGTCTCTGCGACTCCACATCCTTTCCCACTTAGCGTACGCTTAGGGGCCTTAGTCGATGCTCTGGGCTGTTTCCCTCTCGACCATGGAGCTTATCCCCCACAGTCTCACTGCCGTGCTCTCACTTACCGGCATTCGGAGTTTGGCTAAGGTCAGTAACCCGGTAGGGCCCATCGCCTATCCAGTGCTCTACCTCCGGCAAGAAACACACGACGCTGCACCTAAATGCATTTCGGGGAGAACCAGCTATCACGGAGTTTGATTGGCCTTTCACCCCTAACCACAGGTCATCCCCCAGGTTTTCAACCCTGGTGGGTTCGGTCCTCCACGAAGTCTTACCTCCGCTTCAACCTGCCCATGGCTAGATCACTCCGCTTCGGGTCTAGAGCGTGCAACTCAATCGCCCTATTCGGACTCGCTTTCGCTACGGCTTCCCCACACGGGTTAACCTCGCTACACACCGCTAACTCGCAGGCTCATTCTTCAAAAGGCACGCAGTCACGACTGACAGCACAAGTGCTGCCAGCGACGCTCCCACGGCTTGTAGGCACACGGTTTCAGGTACTATTTCACTCCGCTCCCGCGGTACTTTTCACCATTCCCTCACGGTACTATCCGCTATCGGTCACCAGGGAATATTTAGGCTTAGCGGGTGGTCCCGCCAGATTCACACGGGATTTCTCGGGCCCCGTGCTACTTGGGTGGTTCTCAAGCAAGCCGTTGATGTTTCAGCTACGGGGGTCTTACCCTCTACGCCGGACCTTTCGCATGTCCTTCGCCTACACCAACGGTTTCTGACTTGCCGACCAATCGGCAGATTGATCAAGAGAACTCCCACAACCCCGCATGCGCAACCCCTGCCGGGTATCACACGCATACGGTTTGGCCTCATCCGGTTTCGCTCGCCACTACTCCCGGAATCACGGTTGTTTTCTCTTCCTGAGGGTACTGAGATGTTTCACTTCCCCTCGTTCCCTCCACACTGCCTATGTGTTCAGCAGCGGGTGACAGCCCATGACGGCTGCCGGGTTTCCCCATTCGGAAACCCCCGGATCAAAGCTTGGTTGACAGCTCCCCGGGGACTATCGTGGCCTCCCACGTCCTTCATCGGTTCCTGGTGCCAAGGCATCCACCGTGCGCCCTTAAAAACTTGGCCACAGATGCTCGCGTCCACTGTGCAGTTCTCAAACAACGACCAGCCACCCATCACCCCACCCTTACAGGTGAGTGCACTGGGGCCGGCAACCGAAGGCGACCGTAACCGGCCGTACCTTCAGATACCCAACAGCATGCCCGACCCGACCGATCCCTCACCACGTTCCACGCCGAAGCAGTACTAGCAGTGAGTTACCTGTCGTGCCGAATAGTCAACGTTCCACCCTTGAGCAACCACCGTCGAACATTTGCCGACGAAATGGTCTCTGGATTCCCCGAAGGAAACCTAGATGCTCCTTAGAAAGGAGGTGATCCAGCCGCACCTTCCGGTACGGCTACCTTGTTACGACTTCGTCCCAATCGCCAGTCCCACCTTCGACAGCTCCCTCCCACAAGGGGTTGGGCCACCGGCTTCGGGTGTTACCGACTTTCGTGACGTGACGGGCGGTGTGTACAAGGCCCGGGAACGTATTCACCGCAGCAATGCTGATCTGCGATTACTAGCAACTCCGACTTCATGGGGTCGAGTTGCAGACCCCAATCCGAACTGAGACCGGCTTTTTGAGATTCGCTCCGCCTCGCGGCATCGCAGCTCATTGTACCGGCCATTGTAGCACGTGTGCAGCCCAAGACATAAGGGGCATGATGACTTGACGTCGTCCCCACCTTCCTCCGAGTTGACCCCGGCAGTCTCCTGTGAGTCCCCATCACCCCGAAGGGCATGCTGGCAACACAGAACAAGGGTTGCGCTCGTTGCGGGACTTAACCCAACATCTCACGACACGAGCTGACGACAGCCATGCACCACCTGTATACCGACCACAAGGGGGGCACCATCTCTGATGCTTTCCGGTATATGTCAAGCCTTGGTAAGGTTCTTCGCGTTGCGTCGAATTAAGCCACATGCTCCGCTGCTTGTGCGGGCCCCCGTCAATTCCTTTGAGTTTTAGCCTTGCGGCCGTACTCCCCAGGCGGGGAACTTAATGCGTTAGCTGCGGCACCGACGACGTGGAATGTCGCCAACACCTAGTTCCCAACGTTTACGGCGTGGACTACCAGGGTATCTAATCCTGTTCGCTCCCCACGCTTTCGCTCCTCAGCGTCAGTAATGGCCCAGAGATCCGCCTTCGCCACCGGTGTTCCTCCTGATATCTGCGCATTTCACCGCTACACCAGGAATTCCGATCTCCCCTACCACACTCTAGCTAGCCCGTATCGAATGCAGACTCGGGGTTAAGCCCCGAGCTTTCACATCCGACGTGACAAGCCGCCTACGAGCTCTTTACGCCCAATAATTCCGGACAACGCTTGCGCCCTACGTATTACCGCGGCTGCTGGCACGTAGTTAGCCGGCGCTTCTTCTGCAGGTACCGTCACTTTCGCTTCTTCCCTGCTGAAAGAGGTTTACAACCCGAAGGCCGTCATCCCTCACGCGGCGTCGCTGCATCAGGCTTTCGCCCATTGTGCAATATTCCCCACTGCTGCCTCCCGTAGGAGTCTGGGCCGTGTCTCAGTCCCAGTGTGGCCGGTCGCCCTCTCAGGCCGGCTACCCGTCGTCGCCTTGGTAGGCCATTACCCCACCAACAAGCTGATAGGCCGCGGGCTCATCCTTCACCGCCGGAGCTTTTAACCCCGCCCCATGAGGGACAGAGTGTTATCCGGTATTAGACCCCGTTTCCAGGGCTTGTCCCAGAGTGAAGGGCAGATTGCCCACGTGTTACTCACCCGTTCGCCACTAATCCACCCCGAAGGGCTTCATCGTTCGACTTGCATGTGTTAAGCACGCCGCCAGCGTTCGTCCTGAGCCAGGATCAAACTCTCCATGAATGTTTTCCCGTAATCGGGAGAGCACCATGCAAGAGCGGAACAACCAGGTCGGAATATGACCGGTTGTTCACAGCGTCCTCGCTGATGTTGCCTACCCGGTCCGAGGACCGTGCAGGACTTTTCAAAGGAACCACCAACCTGCGTGATGCAGGCCGGGGTATCAACATATCTGGCGTTGACTTTTGGCACGCTGTTGAGTTCTCAAGGAACGGACGCTTCCTTCGGTCCCGTTTCACCGGGGCCCTCCGGGCGCTTCCCTTCGTTCTTGCGTTTCCGACTCTATCAGACTCTTTCGTGTCCGATTCCCGGTCGAAGCGGGTTACTACTTGTTTCGCTTTCCAGTTCTTCGCTTTCGCGTTTCCCTTTCCGGCGGTTCCAACTTTACCAGACTCTTTTCCGTTCCGTTTCCGGTCCGAATTTGATTCCAGCGGCCTGTGGAGTGGCCTTTGCCTTTCGGCGGATCCGACTTTATCAGAGATTCTGAGTCGGATTTCCCGCCCCCCGGATGGGGTCACAGGCGCTCCCTGCGCACAAGTGCGCGAGGTGCTTCCCGTTCAGGCGGAATGGCAAACGTACTGGAGCGGGGCGCCTCGATGCAAATCGAGGCGCCCCGCTCCTGGTTGGCGGCCTGGCGGCCGCGCTCACGTCAGACCTCGACGACGACCGGAAGGATCATCGGACGCCGGCGGTAGGTGTCGGACACCCACTTGCCCACCGTGCGCCGGACCAGCTGCTGGAGCTGGTGCGGCTCCATCACCCCGTCCTGGGCGGACTTGTTGAGCGCGTCCTCGACCTTGGGTACCACGGCGGTGAACGCACCGTCGTCGATGCCGGAACCGCGGGCCTGGATGTGCGGGCCGCCCACGATCTTGCCGGACGAGCTGTCCACCACGATGAAGACCGAGATGATCCCCTCGTCGCCGAGGATGCGGCGGTCCTTGAGGGAGGTCTCGGTGACATCGCCGACCGAGAGGCCGTCGACGTACACGTAGCCGGCCTGGACCTTGCCGACGATCTTCGCCTTGCCGTCGACGAGGTCGACGACGACGCCGTCCTCGGCGATGACGATGTGGTCCTTCGGCACGCCGGTCAGCGCACCGAGTTCGGCGTTGGCCCGGAGGTGGCGCCATTCGCCGTGGACCGGCATCAGGTTCTTCGGCTTGCAGATGTTGTAGAAGTACAGCAGTTCGCCGGCCGAGGCGTGACCCGAGACGTGGACCTTGGCGTTGCCCTTGTGGACGACGTTCGCGCCCCAGCGGGTCAGGCCGTTGATCACGCGGTAGACCGCGTTCTCGTTGCCGGGGATCAGGGACGACGCCAGGATCACCGTGTCGCCCGGGACGATCCGGATCTGGTGGTCCCGGTTGGCCATACGGGAGAGGGCTGCCATCGGCTCACCCTGGGAACCCGTGCAGACCAGGACGACCTCGTCGTCCGGCAGGTCGTCGAGGGTCTTGACGTCGACCACCAGACCTGCGGGCACCTTGAGATAGCCCAGGTCACGCGCGATACCCATGTTGCGGACCATGGAGCGTCCGACGAACGCGACCCTGCGGCCGTACTCGTGGGCGGCGTCCAGGATCTGCTGGATGCGGTGCACGTGGCTGGCGAAGCTCGCCACGATGATGCGCTTCTGCGCGTTGGCGAACACCGTGCGCAGGACGTTGGAGATGTCCCGCTCCGGCGGAACGAATCCGGGGACCTCGGCGTTCGTCGAGTCGGAGAGAAGGAGGTCGATGCCCTCCTCGCTCAGCCGGGCGAACGCGTGCAGGTCGGTGAGACGGCCGTCCAGCGGGAGCTGGTCCATCTTGAAGTCACCGGTCACGACAGCCATGCCCGCAGGGGTGCGGATGGCGACCGCGAGGGCGTCCGGGATGGAGTGGTTGACCGCGACGAACTCGCAGTCGAAGATCCCGATGCGCTCACGCTGTCCCTCGGTCACCTCGAGGGTGTAGGGACGGATCCGGTGCTCCTGGAGCTTGGCCTCGATGAGTGCGAGGGTCAGCTTGGAGCCGATGAGGGGGATGTCCGGCTTCAGCCGGAGCAGATACGGGACGGCACCGATGTGGTCCTCGTGGCCGTGCGTGAGGACGATGCCCTCGACGTCGTCCAGGCGGTCCCGGATCGTGGTGAAGTCCGGCAGGATCAGGTCGATGCCCGGCTGCTCCTCCTCGGGGAAGAGCACACCGCAGTCGACGATGAGCAGGCGGCCGCCGTACTCGAAGACCGTCATGTTGCGGCCGATCTCGCCGAGGCCGCCCAGCGGCGTGACCCGCAGACCGCCCTTCGGGAGCTTCGGCGGGGTACCGAGTTCAGGATGTGGATGACTCAAAAGACTCTCCTTACCACGCACGCCACGTACCGCTGAGGGCACGTGGCGCGCGTGTCATTCGTGCACTTGCTGTTGTCAGGTGGTGTTTCCGCCGCGAGTGTCCTCGCGTATTCAGTTGTGAAGTCCGTGGTTAGAGCTGTACCCCGCCGGCAGCCAGATCGATCTTGAGCTGGGCCGTCTCCTGGGCGGTGAGTTCCACCAGGGGGAGGCGCAGCGGGCCGGCGGGGAGGCCCTGCAGGGTGAGCGCGGCCTTGGTGGTGATCACGCCCTGGGTGCGGAACATCCCGGTGAAGACCGGGAGCAGCTTCTGGTGGATCTCCGTGGCCTTCTGAACGTCGCCGCCGAGGTGAGCCTCGATGAGGGCGCGCAGCTCCGGGGTGGCGACGTGGCCGACGACGGAGACGAATCCGACGGCGCCGACCGAGAGCAGCGGGAGGTTGAGCATGTCGTCGCCGGAGTACCAGGCGAGGCCGGACTGGGCGATGGCCCAGCTGGAGCGGCCGAGGTCTCCCTTGGCGTCCTTGTTGGCGACGATCCGGGGGTGTTCGGCGAGGCGTACGAGTGTCTCCGTGTCGATCGGCACACCGCTGCGGCCCGGAATGTCGTACAGCATCACCGGGAGTCCGGTGGAGTCCGCGATGGCGCCGAAGTGGCGGAGGAGGCCCTCCTGCGGCGGCTTGTTGTAGTACGGCGTGACCGCGAGGAGGCCGTGGGCGCCACTGCGCTCGGCGGTACGGGCCAGTTCGATGCTGTGCCGCGTGTCGTTGGTACCGACGCCGGCTACGACGTGGGCTCGGTCTCCAACGGCTTCCAGTACAGCCCTGACCAGCTGGTCTTTCTCCGCGTCGCTGGTGGTCGGGGACTCGCCCGTGGTGCCGTTGACGACCAGGCCGTCGTTGCCTGCGTCCACCAGATGGGTGGCGAGCCGCTGGGCGCCGTCGAGGTCGAGTGCGCCGTCAGCCGTGAAGGGCGTGACCATAGCGGTGAGGACCCTCCCGAAGGGGGTCTGCGGAGTGGAGATCGGAGCCATGGGTAACACGCTACTCGTTGCTCGGAGCGTCGTGCCCCCTCGGGGGACGGGGAAGAGGAGCCCGGCACTGCCTGCTCGGGGGTTCAAGCAGTGCCGGGTCCGTTTGATCAGCCTAGATGAACTTCACGAAACGCCGCAATACGGACACCGCCTATGGGGCGACCCGTCCGTTTTTGTTGAAGGCGGCATGAGTGAGCGGCATCAGCGTCTGCCAGTGCTGTTCCATCTGCTCGCCGACCATTTCGATCTCGCGCTGCGGGAAGGACGGCACCTTGGCCAGCTCGTGCTGTGTGCGCAGGCCGAGGAAGTGCATCAGCGAGCGGGCGTTGCAGGTGGCGTACATCGTGGAGAACAGTCCGACGGGGAGCACGGCGCGGGCGACCTCACGGGCGACCCCGGCGGCGAGCATCTCCTGGTAGGCGTCGTAGGCCTGGCGGTAGGAGTCCTCCATGGCCCGGCTCGTGAGCGCGTGCTGCTCCGGGGTCCCCTCGACGAATTCGTACTTGCCGGGACGGCCCTGCTGGATGAGCTTGCGGGACTCCCCCGGGACGTAGAAGACCGGTTCGAGCTCCCTGTAGCGGCCCGATTCCTCGTTGTAGGACCAGCCCACGCGGTGCCGCATGAACTCGCGGAAGACGAAGATCGGGGCGCTGATGAAGAAGGTCATCGAGTTGTGCTCGAACGGGCTGCCGTGCCGGTCACGCATCAGGTAGTTGATGAGCCCCTTCGAGCGCTCGGGGTCCTTCGTGACCTCTTCCAGGGACTGCTCGCCGGCGGTGGACACACGGGCCGCGAACAGCACGTCGGAGTCGGCCGCGGCTGATTTCACCAGGTCAACGGTGACATCGCTGCGGAAGTGGGCCTTTGTGGGCTCGGGGGTGTCGGTCACCGGCGGGGGTCCTTCCAATTGCGTCGCTCGGGCGGCGTCCACTCTACGGGCCCCCGGGAGGGCATCCGTCAGCGGGAAATTTTGGATGGGTCCGGCGATTCGGGGCACCGATCGGGCCTCTCGTACGTCTGACTCATTAGCAGCACCCGTCACAGAGTTCAAGGAGAGTTTCCTCATGTTCCGCCGGCGTGAATCCGTCCCGTTCTCGTTCGTCGCCGAGGCCGACCGGTTCCGCAGTAATGTCACTCCGCCTCCCCGCCGGCGCGCCAGCCGTTCGCAGCTGGCCGCTCGTTCCCTCGTAGGGCTGACGATGGTCGCCGGCTTCGCCGGATCGCTGCTCTTCGGTCTGCCCGCGCTGGACACCGAGCGGACGCCCTCCCACAGTCAGACGTCCGAGGCGTCCCAGCACCGCTGACCCGTACGGGCCCCCTGGAGTGGTCGGCCGGGGGGCTGCTCGGTAGCCTCACCGGGCACAGCAATCGAGCGTGCTTGTGAGTGAGGATCAGTCGTGCCCCTGCCCTTCCTGACGGCCGACCGCGCATTCGACGCGGATGCGCAGGACATCGCGCTGCCGTTCGACGACCACGACAGCTGGCGACGGCCCTACCGACCCGGCCCCTGGCGGGTCGCGGCGGCAGCCGGTCTGCTGCTGCTGGCGTCCTTCGTGCTGCTCGCCGCGATGATCATCACGTTGGCCGGCTCGCTGTCCGGAGCGTCCGCGTGCTTCGTGCTCGCGGCCGTGATGATCGGCGGCGCGCTGCGGCTGCTGCGGGTCGGCGCGTGGGTGAGCCTGCACGGCGTGCGCCGGGTGGGTTTCTTCCGTACGACCACGGTGCCGTGGGCGAGCACGGCGGCGGTCCGCACGGTGCAGCAGCCGGTGAAGTGGCTCGGTTTCCCGCGAACCGTCCAGGGACAGGCCCTGGTCGTGGTGCGCAGGAACGGCGAACCGCTGCCGCCGCTGGTAACCGACCACAACGCGGACTTCCTGGCCCGTGCCGAGGCGTTCGAGCGTGCCACGGACACCATCGAGGCCTGGGGCGACGAATACCGCACCGGCTGACGGGCCGGGGGCTCCTCGGAGCCGCAAGAACACCTGCAAGCCGGTACGGCGCCGCTCAGGCGCGTACCGGCTTGTTCGTGTGCAGGGCGATGGCGCGCTGCATCGCCTTGCGGGCGCGCGGGGTGTCCCTCGCGTCCTGATAGGCGACCGCGAGCCGGAACCAGCAGCGCCAGTCGTCCGGGCTGTCCTCGGTCTCCTCGCGGCGCCGGGCGAACACGGCGTCGGCGGAGTCGCGGTCGATACGCCCCGAAGGGGTGCGCACCAGCTCGTCGACGGGGAGGCCCCCTTCGGCGTCCAGTTCGGCGGCCAGGGCGTTGGCCCGGCGCACGAACTGGGTGTTCTTCCAGAGGAACCAGACGCCGATCACCGGCAGGATCAGCACCGCGACACCGAAGGTGACCGTGAGCAGCGTGCCGTGCCGGATGAGCAGGACGCCCCGGCTGCCGGCCAGGACGAAGTAGAAGACCAGGACGGCAGCGGTGACGAGGTAGGTGAGCTTTGCGCGCATCGGGTGGGGCCCAGTCAGTTCAGGTCGAGGAAGTGTTCCAGGCCGAACGTGAGGCCGGGAGTGGTGACCACGCGGCGGGTTCCGAGCAGGATGCCCGGCATGAAGCTGCTGTGGTGGAGCGAGTCGTGCCGCAGGGTGAGGGTCTCGCCCTCGCCGCCCAGCAGGACCTCCTGGTGGGCGAGGAGTCCGCGGAGCCGGACGGAGTGGACCGGCACTCCGTCGACGTCGGCGCCACGTGCTCCGTCCAGCGCTGTGGCCGTGGCGTCGGGCTGCGACGCCACGCCGGCCCTCTCGCGGGCCGCTGCGATGAGCTGGGCGGTGCGGGTGGCGGTGCCCGAGGGAGCGTCCGCCTTGTTCGGGTGGTGCAGTTCGATGACCTCGACCGACTCGAAGTAGCGGGCGGCCTGCTCCGCGAACTTCATCGTGAGGACGGCGCCGATGGAGAAGTTCGGCGCGATGAGCACACCGGTCTCCGGGGAGCCGGAGAGCCAGGTGTTCAGCTGCGCGAGCCGTTCGTCGGTCCAGCCGGTGGTGCCCACGACGGCGTGGATGCCGTGACGGACGCAGAAGTCGAGGTTCTCCATCACCGACGCGGGTGTGGTGAGCTCGACGACGGCCTGGGCGCCGGTCTCCGTGAGGGTCTCCAGCGTGTCGCCGCGGCCGAGCGCGGCCACCAGCTCCATGTCGTCGGCGGCCTCCACGGCTCGTACCGCCTCGGACCCGATGCGGCCCTTGGCGCCGAGAACGGCCACGCGCAGCTTGCTCATCTGTGTTCTTTTCCTTACGGGGTGGTTAGGAGACCGCTTCCTGGAGGCGGTCGGCCTGCTTGTCCTTCAGCGGACCGATGACCGAGAGCGAGGGCCGCTGTCCGAGGACGTCGGCGGCCACGGCACGGACCTCGTCGGGGGTGACCGCCGCGATCTTGGCCAGCATGTCATCGACGGACATCTGTTCGCCCCAGCAGAGTTCGCTCTTGCCGATGCGGTTCATGAGCGCGCCGGTGTCCTCCAGGCCGAGGACGGTGGAACCGGCGAGCTGCCCGACGGCGCGGCCGATCTCCTCGTCACCGAGGCCGTCCGTCGCCACGCGGTCCAGCTCGTCGCGGCAGATCTTGAGGACGTCGTGCACCTGGCTGGGCCAGGCATCCCGCGTACACGCCGAAGAGCCCGCAGTCGGCGAAGCCCGAGGTGTACGAGTACACGCTGTAGGCCAGGCCGCGCTTCTCCCGTACCTCCTGGAAGAGGCGTGAGCTCATGCCGCCGCCGAGCGCGGTGTTCAGGACGCCGAGTGCCCAGCGGCGCTCGTCGGTCCTGGCCAGGCCGGGCATGCCGAGGACGACGTGGGCCTGCTCGGTCTTGCGGTTCAGGAGCTCGACCTTGCCGGCCGCCCGCAGGGTGCGGGAGCCCTCGCGCGGCGCCGTGGGGACGGCGTCGGTGCGGGTGAGGGCGCCTGCCCGCTCGAAGGCCTTCCGGACCTGCCGGACGACGGTGGCGTGGTCCACGTTGCCCGCCGCGGCCACCACCAGGTGCGTGGGGTCGTAGTGCTTCTTGTAGAAGCGGGCGATCTGGCCCCGGTTCAGCGCGTTGATCGTGTCGACGGTGCCGAGGACCGGGCGGCCCAGCGGGGTGTCACCGAGCATCGTGTGCGCGAACAGGTCGTGCACGCAGTCGCCCGGGTCGTCCTCGGTCATCGCGATCTCCTCGAGGATGACGCCGCGCTCGGCGTCGACGTCCTCGGGGGCGATCAGCGAGCCGGTCAGCATGTCGCAGACGACATCGATGGCCAGCGGGAGGTCGGTGTCCAGGACCCGCGCGTAGTAGCAGGTGTACTCCTTCGCCGTGAAGGCGTTCATCTCGCCGCCGACCGCGTCGATCGCGGACGAGATGTCGAGGGCGCTGCGCTTGGCCGTGCCCTTGAAGAGGAGGTGTTCGAGGTAGTGGGTCGCGCCGTTCAGGGTGGGCGTCTCGTCGCGTGATCCGACGTTGGCCCAGATCCCGAAGGTGGCGGAGCGTACGGAGGGCAGCGTCTCGGTGACGACCCGGAGACCGCCCGGGAGGACGGTGCGGCGGACGGTGCCGATGCCGTTGGTGCCCTTGAGAAGCGTTTGGGTACGGGCGACGGCCCGCCCCTCCGAGGAGGGGCGGGCCGTCGTCACGGAACTACGGGACGTCACTTGTCGGTGTCGTCCTTCTTCTCGTCCTCTTCGCCCTCGATCACGGGGATGAGGGAGAGCTTGCCGCGGGAGTCGATCTCCGCGATCTCGACCTGGACCTTGGCGCCGACGCCGAGCACGTCCTCGACGTTCTCCACGCGCTTGCCACCGGCGAGCTTGCGGATCTGCGAGATGTGCAGCAGACCGTCCTTGCCGGGCATGAGGGAGACGAAGGCACCGAAGGTGGTGGTCTTGACGACCGTACCCAGGTAGCGCTCGCCGACCTCCGGCATGGTCGGGTTGGCGATGGCGTTGATCGTGGCGCGGGCGGCCTCGGCCTGCGAGCCCTGCTGGGCACCGATGTAGATGGTGCCGTCGTCCTCGATCGTGATGTCGGCGCCGGTGTCCTCCTGGATCTGGTTGATCATCTTGCCCTTGGGGCCGATGACCTCACCGATCTTGTCCACCGGGATCTTGACGGTGATGATCCGCGGGGCGTTCGGGGACATCTCGTCCGGGACGTCGATGGCCTCGTTCATGACGTCCAGGATGTGCAGACGCGCGTCACGGGCCTGCTTCAGCGCGGCGGCCAGGACCGAGGCGGGGATGCCGTCGAGCTTGGTGTCGAGCTGGAGCGCGGTCACGAACTGCTTCGTGCCGGCGACCTTGAAGTCCATGTCGCCGAACGCGTCCTCCGCACCGAGGATGTCGGTGAGGGCGACGTAGTGCGTCTTGCCGTCGATCTCCTGCGAGATCAGGCCCATGGCGATACCGGCGACGGCGGCCTTGAGGGGCACACCGGCGTTCAGCAGCGACATGGTGGAGGCGCAGACCGAGCCCATGGACGTCGAGCCGTTGGAGCCCAGCGCCTCGGAGACCTGGCGGATCGCGTAGGGGAACTCCTCGCGCGACGGCAGCACCGGCACGATGGCGCGCTCGGCGAGCGCTCCGTGGCCGATCTCGCGGCGCTTGGGCGAGCCCACGCGGCCGGTCTCACCGACGGAGTACGGCGGGAAGTTGTAGTTGTGCATGTAGCGCTTGCGGGTCACCGGGGAGAGGGTGTCCAGCTGCTGCTCCATGCGGAGCATGTTGAGGGTGGTGACGCCCAGGATCTGGGTCTCGCCACGCTCGAACAGCGCCGAGCCGTGCACGCGCGGGATGGCCTCGACCTCGGCGGCGAGCGTACGGATGTCCGTGACGCCACGGCCGTCGATGCGGACCTTGTCCTTGATGACGCGCTCGCGGACCAGCTTCTTGGTCAGCGCGCGGTAGGCACCCGAGATCTCCTTCTCGCGGCCCTCGAAGGCCGGGAGGAGCTTCTCGCCCGCGATCTCCTTGATGCGGTCCAGCTCCGCCTCGCGCTCCTGCTTGCCGGCGATGGTGAGCGCCTTGGCGAGCTCGGTGCTGACGGCCTTGGTGAGCGCCTCCAGGACGTCGTCCTGGTAGTCGAGGAAGACCGGGAACTCGCCGGTGGGCTTGGCAGCCTTGGAGGCGAGGTCGGACTGGGCCTTGCAGAGCGCCTTGATGAAGGGCTTCGCGGCCTCGAGACCGGCGGCGACGACCTCTTCGGTCGGGGCCTCGGCGCCGTCCTTGACGAGCTGGATGGTCTTCTCGGTGGCCTCGGCCTCGACCATCATGATCGCGACGTCGCCGTCCTCCAGGACGCGACCGGCGACGACCATGTCGAAGACGGCGTCCTCGAGCTCGGTGTGCGTCGGGAAGGCGACCCACTGGCCCTTGATCAGGGCCACACGGGTGGCGCCGATCGGGCCGGAGAAGGGCAGGCCCGCCAGGATCGTGGAGGCGGAGGCGGCGTTGATCGCGACCACGTCGTACAGGTGGTCGGGGTTGAGCGCCATGATCGTCTCGACGATCTGGATCTCGTTGCGCAGGCCCTTCTTGAAGGAGGGGCGCAGCGGGCGGTCGATCAGGCGGCAGGTGAGGATCGCGTCCTCGGAGGGCCGGCCTTCACGGCGGAAGAAGGAGCCGGGGATCTTGCCGGCCGCGTACTGCCGCTCCTCGACGTCCACCGTGAGGGGGAAGAAGTCGAGCTGGTCCTTGGGCCGCTTGGAAGCGGTGGTGGCCGACAGCACCATGGTGTCGTCGTCCAGGTACGCGACGGCGGAGCCTGCGGCCTGCTTGGCCAGGCGGCCCGTCTCGAAGCGGATGGTGCGGGTGCCGAAGGTGCCGTTGTCGATCACGGCTTCGGCGTAGTGGGTCTCGTTCTCCACTAGTGATTTCTCCATACTCGTCGTCTTTCGTCCTGCCGCCCGTGTGGCGGAGGACGGTGCGGAGAAGCGCGCCGTGTGTGCGGGCCGGTCTTCGATCGAAGCTCCCGGGCGTTGCCCCGGGGGCCACTACCGAGGACCGGCGGCGGCCGTGGCGCGCCTCTCCTCGTTCTGTTGTCGTACGTCCAGGTTACTGAGCCGGACCCGGGTCACGCACGTACAACAAAGGGAGCGGCCCCCTGGAATCGGGGTACCGCTCCCTCTCACAGCGTCCTTACTTGGCGCCGCCGGCCGCACCGCGGCGGATGCCGAGGCGGTCGACGAGCGCACGGAAGCGCTGGATGTCCTTCTTGGCAAGGTACTGCAGGAGGCGGCGACGCTGGCCGACCAGGATCAGCAGACCACGACGGGAGTGGTGGTCGTGCTTGTGCGTCTTGAGGTGCTCCGTCAGGTCCGAGATCCGGCGGGAGAGCATGGCGACCTGGACCTCGGGGGATCCGGTGTCACCCTCCTTCTGGGCGAACTCGGACATGATCTGCTTCTTCGTAGCGGCGTCGAGCGGCACGCGTACTCCTCTTGATGTTCGATGCGCCCACGAGTGCCCCTGGTCTTGATCTCAGGGGAGCTTCCGTGACTCGGAGGCGAAGGTCCGATGAGCGCAGCCCTCAGGATGATTCCCGGAGGCGCGTACACAAACGGCCGTCACACAGCGTACCAGCCGCTGCGGACCCGTCCGTCCGTCGTGCCGAACGGGTCAGCTGGTGAGCGCCCGGATCGAGTGGTAGACGTCGAAGACCGCCAGGCACAGCGGCAGCAGCGTCAGCAGGACGAAGGCCTCGGCGATCTCCAGGAAGCGGCCCCAGAACGGGGTGACGCCCTTGCGCGGGACGATCAGCCCTATGGCGGTGATCAGTGCGGCTACGCCGGCGACCGCGGCGGTGAGCCAGATCGTACGGATGTCGAGTCCCGCGCTGTCCCCCTTGAGCGCCTCCCGGATCAGGTCGACCGGCGGGTTGAGCGACAGCCCGAGGCCGAGGAGCACGAGTGCGGCGAGGCCCGCGCCCAGGGCGCAGCCGACCTGGGCGGTGTAGCGGAACAGGTGGGCGCGCATCAGCATCGCGATCCCGGTGGCGAGCGCCAGGAGCTGGCCCCAGACGCTGTCCGAGAAGCCGAGCACCGCCGCGGCCCCCACGGCCACCAGCGCGCAGCCCCCGGCGAGGCCGAGGAGCAGTTCGTGTCCGCGCCGCGCCTGGGCCGCGATGCGGTCGGCGTCGACCGGGCCCTGCGGCGCCGGGTCGGACGTCCCGTAGTCGCCGACGGTGGTGCGGGGCGGCTCGAAGCCGATCGGGAGGCGTGCGAAGCGGGTGGAGAGCCCTGGCAGGAAGGCGAGGAGGCCCACGGAGAGGGGTGCGCACACGGCCGCGGTCTCGGCCTGCTCCATGCCGGTCATGATCGCGACGAAGGTCACCAGCACGCCGATGGCGGAGGCGAAGACGAAGGCGACGAAGGTTCCGTCGCCCTCGGGGGCGGCGATCATGAGGATCACGGACGCCACCAGCACGGCGGCGCAGGCGAGCAGGAACTGCAGCCTGCCGACGCCCTGGCCATCGCTGAGCGGCAGGAGCCCGGCACCGGCCACCGCGGAGTTGGTGAGTGCGCCGATACCCAGCGCGATGGACGAGCCGCGGTCGGCGTAGATCCGCGCGCGTACGCAGGCGAGCGCGAGGAGGAGTACGGCGGTGACGGCGGCCAGGATGCCGGGGAGGCCGTTCATGTCGTGCCGGATGTCGGAGGTCCAGAGCACGAAGCCGAGCAGGGCCAGCAGGACCGACCCGCCGAAGAGACCGGCCGAGCGCATGAGGCTGTCGCCCCAGAGCGTGCGGTCCTTGGCGACCGCGGTGGCGACCGCGTCGGAGACGTCGTCGAAGACCGCGGGGGGCAGCGACTCGGAGAAGGGCCGCAGGGACAGGAGCTCCCCGTCGAGGATGCGCTGACCGGCCAGTGTGCGCCCGCTGTCGAGGACGGTGCCGTCACGGCGCACCAGGTGGTAGCCGACCGGGGCGCCCTGGGCGGGGCTCTGGCCCGAGAGCCGGAGGATCTCCGGGTAGAGGTCGGCTACGGGGATGTCCTCGGGCAGCGCCACGTCGACACGGCTGTCGGGCGCGACGACCGTGACCCGGCAGAAGCCGGTCCCGTTGCCGGCCGGAACTCCGGGACCCGGCCGGCCGGATCCGGTAGCCGCGGTTTGGGCCGTCATAGTCACGTGCTGCTCCCCCTCATGGTTCTCCTGGACTCCTGAAAACGCACCCCTGGATCGAGGGCTCCACCTGCGTCCCGAATGACCCGTTTTTTTGCGGTAGTTAGCGGATGCGTACACGCGTCGCGACACCCTACCGCCCTCGGGTCACCGGGCACGCCAGTAGGATCCTCCCGCGGACGGAACCCGTCGCCACGGGGGCGCCGATAGGAACAGTTCCGTCCGGCAAGGGAATTGGTGAGCTGTGAGCCACATTGTCGTCAAGCGCCCACCGCGGGCCCTCCCCTCCGAAGTTCCGGGCGAGCAGGTGCAGTTGCAACCTCCGCCCGAGTTGCCCCGCGGGCAGCAGGAGGGGGTGATGATGCAGCTGCTGCCGATGCTCGGCATGGGCGGTTCCGTCGTCTTCTTCTTCATGACTCCGAACCCGATCATGCGGATCATGGGCATGATCATGATCGCGTCGACGGTCGCGATGGCCATCTCGATGCTCGTCCGCTTCCGGCGCGGCACCCAGGGTCAGTTGGCGGACATGCGGCGCGACTACCTGAAGTATCTGACGCAGACCCGGCGCGCCGTGCTGAGGACCGCGCGTCAGCAGCGCGACGCGCAGTTCTACCTCCACCCGTCCCCGGAGCAGCTGTGGGCCCTCGTGGCCGAGGGCAGCCGGGTGTGGGAGCGCCGGGTGGGGGACGCCGACTTCGCGCACGTACGCATCGGTCTGGGCGGTCAGGAACTCGCCACGCCTCTCATGGCCCCCGACACCGCGCCGGTCGACGAGCTGGAGCCGCTGACCGCCGGGGCGATGCAGCAGTTCCTGACGACGCACAGCACGCTGGACGGACTGCCGATGGCGGTCTCGCTCCGCGCCTTCTACCACCTGACGATCAGTGGTGAGGCCGAATCCGCGCGTGCCACGGCCCGCGCGATGGTCGGGGCGCTCGCCTCGCTGCACTCCCCCGAGGACCTGGTCGTCGCCGTCGCGACCGACCGCGACGCCGCTCCGCGCTGGGAGTGGGCGAAGTGGCTCCCGCACGTCCAGGTGCAGGGTTCCACCGACGGCGCCGGCAGCCGCCGCCTGATCACCACGGGTGTCACGGAGCTCGAGGAGATGCTCGCGGGCCGCCTCGACGGCCGCCCCCGTTTCCAGCCGGGCGGCCAGCCGCTCCTCGACCAGCCGCACGTCGTGGTCGTGCTCGACGGCGAGTCCGTGCCGGCGACGTCCGCACTCGCGTCGGCCGAGGGCCTCCAGGGCGTCACCGTCGTCGAGATCGTCACGGGCCAGGTCAACGGGGCGCGCGGCGGTCTCTCCATCGTGGTGGACCCCCACACGCTCCAGCTGGAGTCGGGGCACGGCCTGGTGTACGACGGTGTTCCCGACCTCCTGAGCCACGAGGCGGCGGAGGCGCTCGCGCGCCAGCTGGCGCCGCTCCACGTGGCAACGGGCGGGGACGACGACGAGCCGCTGCTCGCCAATCTGGAATTCACCGACCTGCTGAATCTCGGTGACGCGGCTTCGGTCGACGTGAGCCGGACCTGGCGGGCCCGCTCGCAGGCGGAGCGGCTCCGTGTCCCGATCGGCGTGGGCGAGGACGGCGGCCCGGTGATGCTGGACCTCAAGGAGGCTGCGCAGGAGGGCATGGGACCGCACGGGCTGTGTGTGGGCGCCACGGGTTCCGGCAAGTCGGAGCTGCTGCGCACACTGGTCCTGGGCCTCGCCGTCACCCACACCTCGGAGACGCTGAACTTCGTCCTCGCGGACTTCAAGGGTGGCGCCACCTTCGCGGGGATGGCGCAGATGCCGCACGTCGCCGCGGTGATCACCAACCTCGCCGACGACCTGACACTGGTGGACCGCATGGGCGACTCCATCAGCGGTGAGCTCAACCGCCGCCAGGAGATGCTGCGCGACGCGGGCAACTACGCCAACATCCACGACTACGAGAAAGCGCGTGCCGCGGGTGCCCCGCTGCAGCCCATCCCCTCCCTCGTCCTGGTCATCGACGAGTTCAGCGAGCTGCTGACGGCAAAGCCGGACTTCATCGAGATGTTCGTCCAGATCGGGCGCATCGGCCGTTCGCTGGGCGTCCACCTCCTGCTGGCCTCGCAGCGCCTGGAGGAAGGACGGCTGCGCGGCCTGGAGACCTATCTGTCGTACCGGATCGGTCTGCGTACGTTCTCCACCGGCGAGTCCCGCGCCGCACTGGGCGTCCCCGATGCCTACCACCTGCCCAATGTGCCCGGTTCGGGCTATCTGAAGTACGGCACGGACGAGATGGTGCGCTTCAAGGCGGCGTACGTCTCCGGGGTGTACCGCTCGGGTGCGCAGCCCGCCGCGTCCTCCGGTCCGCTGCCCGTCGACCGTCGGCCGGTGCTGTTCACCGCGGCCCCGGTGCCCGTGCGCTACGTGCAGCCGACGGCGGAGCCGGGCGTCCCCGACGCGCGCAGGTCCGAGGACGACGCCCTGGCGGACACGGTCCTCGACGTGATCGTGCGCAGGCTGGAGGGCCGCGGGGCGTCGGCGCACCAGGTGTGGCTGCCCCCGCTGGACAATCCACCGTCGCTGGACGAGCTCCTGCCGGGGCTGTCCGCGGTCGAGGGCCGCGGGCTGACCCAGCCCGGGTTCGAGGGCGCGGGCCGCCTCGTCGTACCGCTGGGTGTGGTCGACAAGCCGTACGAGCAGCGCCGTGACACCCTCTACCGGGACTTCTCCGGCGCGGCCGGCCACATGCAGATCACCGGTGGCCCGCAGTCGGGCAAGTCCACGCTGCTGCGGACGCTGATCGCGGGCTTCGCCCTCACCCACACACCGCAGGAGGTCCAGTTCTACGGGCTGGACTTCGGTGGTGGCGGCATGGCCTCGGTCTCCGGGCTGCCCCACGTGGGAGGGATCGCCTCCCGGCTCGATCCCGAACGGGTGCGCCGTACGGTCTCCGAGGTGTACGGGATCATGGCCCGCCGTGAGGAGTACTTCCGCAGCGCGGGCATCGACTCCATCGCCACCTTCCGCAGGCTGCGGGCGCGCGGCGAGATCTCGGTGACGGACCAGCCGTGGGGCGACGTCTTCCTGATCATCGACGGCTGGGGCAACTTCCGTACGGACTACGAGGCCCTGGAAGCGGCGGCCATCGACATCGCGCAGCGCGGTCTCGGTTACGGCATCCACCTGATCGTCACGGCGTCGCGTTCGATGGAGGTCCGGGCCAACCTGAAGGACCACCTGATGAACCGGCTCGAACTGCGGCTCGGTGACGTCATGGACTCCGAGCTGGACCGCAAGGCCGCGGTCAACGTGCCCGCCGGTGTACCCGGGCGCGGTCTCACTCCGGAGAAGCTGCACTTCATGGCGGCGGTGCCACGGATCGACGGCATCAACTCCGACAGCGACCTCTCCGAGGCGACGGCGGCCATGAACCAGGAGGTCGCCCGGCACTGGACGGCGGCTCCCGCTCCCGCGGTCCGGCTGCTGCCCCGCGAACTCCCGGTCCGCGACCTGCCGGCGGGCTACGCGCAGCCGGAGCGGGGCATCGCGTTCGGGATCGACGAGAACAACCTGGAACCGGTCTGGCTCGACTTCGAGCGCGACCCGTTCTTCCTGGTGTTCGGCGAGAGCGAGTCCGGCAAGTCCAACCTGCTGCGCATGCTCATCAAGCAGCTGACCGAGAGGTACGACGGGAACGCCGCGAAGTTCTTCGTCATCGACAACCGGCGAGCGCTCCTGGACGTCACCCCCGCGACGCACCTCGCGGAGTACGTGCCCATGTCCAACAACATGGAGCACCACGCGGACGCGCTGTACGACCTGATGAAGCGCCGTACGCCGTCGCCCGACGTCACCGCACAGGAGCTCCGTGACCGCAGTTGGTGGAGCGGCCCGTCGGTGTTCGTGGTCGTCGACGACTACGACCTGGTCTCGACGTCCAGCGGCAACCCGTTGTCGAAGCTCACGGAGATGCTGCCGTTCTCCCGTGACGTCGGGGTGCGGTTCATCATCGCGCGCAGCACGGCGGGAGCGGGCCGCGCACTGTACGAGCCCTTCCTCCAGCGCATCCTGGAACTGGGCGCGCAGGGCGTGATGCTGTCCGGCGACCCGATCGAGGGCGACATCCTCGGCAACGTACGCCCGCGGCCGATGCCCCCGGGGCGCGGGGTCTTCGTCACCCGCCGACGCGGGAACCCGCTGGTGCAGACGGGGCTCATGGACGGGGAGCGGTAGGGCCTGTGGCCGGTGCGAGGCGGGTGGTGACGGAGTAGGTCCGTCACCACCCGCTTCGGCGTTCGGGCGGGCCCTGGGCCAAGGCCGACGAGGACGGCACCCGCGTGCGGCCCGGCAGTGTCTGGAAGGGAACGCCGCAGTCGTGCGAGGCGCCGACCGTGGGCGCCCGCTTCCGCGTTGAGACGTGCCCGAATACCGGTGGCTCGAACTGGGCGGAACAACAACTGCTTGTAGGCGGCTTCCCGGCCAACGAAATCCGGGCCTGATCCAGCGGCGCCCACCGGGTCGCGGGGACCGGGCGGACAGGCGGGCCACCAGGCCGGCGTCCGGGCGGTGACGGGGCCCACGGACGGCGGAACGTGGGCGCTTCCGCCCGGAATTGGTGAATCCTGAACTGGCAAGAGCTACTTTCGGGCCAACTGTGCACCGAGGACGATCAACCGCAAACACGGTGTGATCAACCACTTTCGTGCGGCTCACGAGGGTTGGAGGCGTAGCCGGACGCCTCCGCAGCGTGGCGGGGAGGATACCGGCCCGTAGGCCAACCCGGCTGGAAAGGGCTGTACCCGTTCCTGCGCTGCCTTGCTAACTTCCGGGGCCCAGAGGCATTGAAAAGTACATGCGAAAAGGTGGTTCATGACCTCCCAAGCTTCAGCGCCGAAGATCCCTCAGCTGTGGGTCCCGCTCCCTTCGGGGATCCACCCGAGTTGGCGTGAGATCGACGATGGTTCCGCCGCCTGGCTCGATCGATTCGGCCTCTACTCCGATCATGCGCAACGGGAACGGCTGACTCGCATCTCCGTGGGTGAGATCACCGGCCGAGGCGGCCCCAACGGGCGTCTGGCGGCTCTGCAGTGGACTGCGGACTTCCTGATGTGGCTGTTCGCGTTCGACGACGAGTACTGCGACGAGGGGCCGACTGCGGCCTCTCCGGACGCCACCCTGCTCATCATCACGAAACTCCAGCGAATCGTCGAAGTCCCCTGGGCCGCCCCGGCTGACGACAACTACAGCGCCGCATTACTCGAGTTGCGTCTGCGCCTCGACGATCTGACGACCCCCGTACAGACCGCGCGCTGGGCCGCCAGCTTCCGCGCATATCTCCAGGGCCAGATCTGGATGGCCGCGAACAGCACGTACGGGCGGATCCCCACCCTCTCCGACCACCTGGCGGTCCGGCTGGACTCGTCCGGCGTCAAGATCTTCTCGACGCTGAGCGAGATCATCCACGGCTACGACCTCCCTGCGGCCGACTACGACCGTCACGACGTCCGCGGGTTCGTCGAGGTCTTCGCCGCGATCATCGGCTGGTCGAACGACCTGGTGTCGTACCACAAGGAGCGTCAGCGGAGTCAGGACAGCTACGGGAACGTCGTCGATCTGATCGCGCACGAACGACAGTGCTCGGTCGAGGACGCCGTGAGCGAGACCGCCACGATGCACACCCGTGCCATGGCTCTCTATCTGCGCCTCCGCGACCAGATCCTCCGCGACGCCGGCCCGGAACTCCGGCGGTGGATCACGGACTGCGACTCCTGGATTCGCGCAGACTACGACTGGTCCCTCACCACCAATCGCTACGTCAATCCGGAGGACCCCGCCGACCTGCCCGACGGCAGCGCGGAATCCCCCTTCCGTGAACGGGAGGCGGACCAGCCACTTCCGATCGCCAGTGTCGCCTGGTGGTGGACGCTGCTGAAGGACTAGGTACATCGTCCGGGTCACTCGCGCCGGGCAAGGCAGTGGTCGATGATGTCCCTGTGACTCACCGCATCAGCGCTCTGATCTCGGCATTCGGTGTGCTCGTCGGCATGCTGTTGCTCGCACTCGCCGTTCGTGAGTACCTCGCCGGAGCATCGGCCCTCCGGGTCGGGGTCGGCGCTCTGATCTTCCTCGGCGCCTCGTACGCCCTGGCTCGTGATGTACGGCGGCTGCGTACCCGAGCGGTTTCCCGAAGGGCGCGAGTCGGGGGACCTCGGCCGTGAGGAGGTCTGACCGGCCTGCTCTTCACGTCTCCCGGACGCCGTCGGACGCAGAAGGACCTTCTCGGTGCGTGGGGTCCGGGGTGGAGGCGATGACACCCCTGCCACGCACCTGAGTCCCGGCAGTGAGCGCGAGCGGGCTGGTACCGAGCGATGGCGCGATCTCGGGAGCCAATTCGAAGGCGCGCCACTTCCAGTCGTCCTCGGGCTCGTCGTTCCGTGTGCTCGCGTCCCAGGCCGGCGGCAGTCCCAGCAGCTCCCGCTGGGCTCTTTCCAGGGCAAGCGGGTGTCCGAGGGTGAGGAGAGAGTCCTCGGGCATCCCCGTCTCGCAATACCGCCGCACGACGTAACCGTGATCGGCGACGAGCCACGCCGGACCATCATCTTGCGCACCGCAGTAGTACGCCTGCGCCATGCTGTAGCGGGCACTCAAGTCGGTGCACAGGCGCATGACTTCGTCGCACCGTTCGCCGTCGGACGGATCGCACCAGGGACCGATCACGAGCGTCCACCCGTCGGCCTCCGGACTCACGTACACCCGGGACCCGGGACCCGGAAGGCGACGTGTTCAGCCTCCTCGGCCGGGGCTGAGACGAACTCCGTCCGCTCTCCCGTGCCGGCCGCGGCCTGACGCGTCCGCACTGCGATGACGGCGCCCCGGAAACCGGCACACACAACAGGTCAGGGTGGGCACCTCCCGTGCGTGCCCACCCTGACCTGTTGTGTGTCTACTGCTGAGGCCTACTCGAAGTTGGCGCGCGCCCGCTTGTCACCGGCGTGGTAGGCCGTACCCGCGTCGCGCACCTTGCGGGAGATCTCCGCGAGAGCGGTGTGAATGCCCGTGGCGTCGCGGTCCCAGCCGGCCTGCGCGGCGTCGTACGCCGACTTGGCCTCGCCCACCCAGAGCTCGGAGACGCTGGCGACCATCCGCTTGATCGCCGCGAGGTCTTCCTGAAGCTGCCTGCCCTGCCGGTCGATGTCACCTGCGGCCTGCTCCAGGCTTGCATAAGTGACAACCATCGTGCCGTCGTTGGTCGGCATACGGTCCTCCAGTTCAAATCGGTTCGATGTGGCGACCCGTACGAGGTACGGGTGAAGCAAGTGTCAGAGGGAGTTGATCGCCGAGGTCTTGGCCTCGGAACCGGCCGAGTGACCGGGAACGACGTCCACGCCCTGGAGCGCCTGCCGGATCTCGTCCTCGGTGTTGCCCGAGATCGTCCGAGCCGCCTTGATGGCTTCCTGGAAGTTGGCCAGGCGGGTGGCGATGTTGCCCATCTTGATGTTGATATCGGCCTGCTTGGCGTTGAACGCGCTGGCGCCGATACCCTTCCAGGCACCTTCCAGGCTGTCGATCGTCCCCTGCAGCGTCTTCAGCTGACCCCTGACGGAGTCGAATCGTGTGGTGAGCTCGCCCTCGAGCTTGAGCAGCATTTCATCTGAAAGCTTCTGATCTGCCATGGTGCTGGCTTCCTTCCTGGTGCTCTTGTTCGATCCGGCGCTTCACGCCGGACAGTACGTCTGGGGAACTACTGTCAGGCGGAACGGCGCTTACGAACCAGGGCGAAGGCGCCGCCGCCGATTACGAGCACCACTGCCACGCCGCCGAGAATCAGCCCCAGTTGGCTGCTGTCACTGTTCTCCGTGCTGGAGCCTGCCATGGCGGCATCCTCAGCCTTGTCCTTCTTCTCAGGCTGTGACGAGGCTGATGCAGAGGGGGCTGCCGACCCTGCGGAGCCGGACGTCTTCTCCTTGGTGAGGGGACTGATGTCCGCCTCCCCTGGATCGCCCTTCCCCTTGAGGATGTTCATGGAAGGGCGGATCAGGCCATGGCCGAGGTACTTGCTGAGCGTGTCGTCTTTCCAGTCCCGGCTGGCAGTGTCGAAAAGCACGTTGAGGACTTGGTTCGCCGTCCAGTCCGGGTGCGCGGACCAGACGAGAGCGGCAGAGGCGGAGGCGATAGCCGTCGCTGCACTCGTTCCGCCGTCGCCGTCGCAGTATTCCTGGAAGGTCTCATCACACCAGTAAGGGATGTCATTACCGGGAGCAGCGATGTCGACGGTGCTCCCGTTCTGGGAGTACTCGGCTACCTTTCCATCTCGGTCGGCCGAAGAGACACCCACAACCTCGGGATATGCAGCGGGATAGCTCTCGGGGTTCCCCTTCTTCGCCTCGTTTCCCACAGCAGAAAAGAAGATCTTCCCCTTGCTCTGAGCGTACTTGACAGCCTCGGCTTCTCGCTCCATAGGAAAGTCGCTACCAAACGACATGCTAATAATTCTGACGTCGCTGTCTGCAGCCGCACGAATGGAATCTGCAGTGTCGTAGGCATTCACTGAATTCTTATTCTGAAAGTCAGTATCGGCCACTCGCATGGGGACGATTTTTGCGCCTGGCGCCAGGCCCTTCAGCCCTCCACCCCGACCTGTCCCAGCGATCAGCTCCGCCATGGTCGTGCCGTGCCCGCTGTAATCGTCAGTTTCATCACCGTCAGCGTTCGTCGCGTCAAGCCCTTTCAGGACCTGTCCCTCAAGAGACGGTGTCGACGAGTTGACCCCGGTATCGATGACAGCGATCTTGATGCCTTCGCCCGTGGTTGTCTTCCACATTTCTTCGGCCTGCATGGCGCCGAGGTACCACTGCTTCGATTGCACGTCCGCAGCAAAGGCAGCGGGAGCACCTGACGCGAGCCCCACACACCAGGCAGCAACCACAGCCATCGTGCCGAGCAGGCGCCCTCTCAATCGGAGAGTTGCACGACGCTTCCGGGTCTGGCTCATTCCTGCAGTCATCCTGACTTCCGAACCTTCCCTGTACCTACTCGATCACCGGCGGTGCGACTCCACGTCGGCCGGCCTCCCACGTCTCTCTGTCTTCCACCAGGTAGTCGGGGCGCTGCGTTCCCTCGTCCTCGTCCTCGTCCCTGGAGTCCTTGCGACCCGCGGGGCCGCGCACAAGGCCCGCGCCGCCCGCGGTGAAGCCCTTTCCGCCAGTGACGCCCCCCGTGCCGCGGGGTGTGCCGACGACACCCTTCGTGCTGGGGGTGCCTCGTCCGCCGGGCTTGGACGCAGCGTTCGCCGAGTTGGAGCCAACGACGCCCCGCTGGCCGAATGCGCCCGCCGGACCGCCTGTTCGTGACGCATTCCCGGACCCGATCACCGTGCCACGCGGAACGCCACGAGCGCCCCCAGGCTGACCTGCACCCGCGCGCTGCGGGGTGCCGCCCACGATGCCGCTCGCGCGGCCTGCACGCGGACCGGATGAACCGGACGTCGGCTGGCCTGCGGCCATGGGCCTGCCACCGGTGATGCCGGAGCGGCAGGCGGTGGGAGACTGCGCCCCAGTGCCTCCACGTCCGGCAGCCCCCGAAGCCGATCCCCCACTCATGGGCGAAGGGCGTCCCACCGGTGATCCGGCGCGGCCGTTCGCAGCGGCGCTACCCCCTGTGGGACCGCTCGTACGGCTCCCGCCGCTCATGGTCTGACCAGCGCCTCTGGGTACACCCGCTGCCCCCTGGAATCCTTTTGAACCCGCTGACACAGGGTTCACAAATCCTGGTGCGATGGGGGGAGTCGTGCCTCCACTCGCAGGACTCACGGTCGGCGTCGGCGAGTACGTGGAGGGAGTAGTCACCGGAGCTGGTGGTGTGGCAACACTGTTGATCTCGGTAGATGTACTCCTGTCCGGGACAGGAGCCACCGCCTCGGGCGCAACGAAGCCGCTGTTGTCTGCTGCTGACCCCCGGCTGCCGACCACCGCGTGACCCGTTACGCGCCCGGTGTCCACGCCACCGGAGGACTCGGATCCTGATGAAGAAGAGCCCGACTGGTCGTCGACGCCCCTCCGGCCGGAGGGCCTAGGCACAGCAACATCAAGCTTCTTCTCGAACCGCGGGGGCTCCTGCGCTGCCAGCGACTCCCCCGAGACCGCGTAGTACGAGGCCAACCGGTTCGCCTGGTTGATCGCTTCCTGGCGGTCCTTCTCTACCTTCACTGCCGCCGCGTACTCCGCATTGCCCTCGACCCGCTTCGGCGCGTCGATGTCCTCGAGCGGCGTGCGGATCAGGCGGGTGTCACGGGGAGGGAGGGAATTGCGGACCGACGCGAGGCCCGTGCCGGCAACCGTGATCTGCGTACCGGCCGCATCGGCGAAGTTGCTCAGCTTCTCCGCATGGGCGACCAAACCGCTGCCCCAGTCACGGAAGGCGACTCCGGACTCGCCCTCCCAGTCAACCCCCTTGATGAAGTCGCCCAGCTCGTCCCCCGCCTTCTTGATCGCATCCCTTGCCTTCCAGAGCGCCTCACCCGCGCTCTCGAGGTCCTCCGGCTTGGAGTTCTCGATCAGGTCGATCATCACGTTGAGCTCATGGTCATCGAACGAGGTACGCCCCGAGGAACCGGAACCGAAACCGAACGCGTCCATCACGTTCTGGACCTGGCGCGTGACATCCGTGACGACCAGTTGTCCCGCGACTCGTTGCTGGTCCTGCTCCTGCTGTTCCGCAGGGGTCAGTGCGGGTTCCGCTTCGGAGCCCGACCCAGGCTTCTTCGGTTCACTCATTCGGCTGCCCACCCCGCGTCACTCTTCTTGTCGGCATTCTGCTCAGGCTCCGCAGGCTTCTCGCCCTGTGCCCTGTCGCGCTCCGTGGCCAGGTCCGCCTGGATCTCGTGGAACCGCCGCCGTGTGTCGTCGTCCACGTTGTCGAAGCCGACGGCCGCCGCGTGCACGCCGAGGCTCAGGTACTCGATCTGGTCGCCCAGGGACTTCGAGAGGGTGACGAGGGATTCGTGTACACGGTTGTACTGGGTGTAAAGCCCATCCGCTTCCGCGAAGCATGCGTTCTGGCCGCTGAAGGAGGAACGCGACACCGTCTGTGCCGCGACCTTCGACTTCCCGGCCGGTGAACCTTCGAGATCCGCCAGCAACGCGTTCACCTTGCGCTGGAAGTCCTCCAGGGCCCCTACGCCCTTACGGAGATCCCCTTTTCCTTTGGCCACGTCGCTGCCTCTCCCCCGTTTTCCCCGTTTGCACAGTCCGTCTCGCGTTGCTAACGCACTCGCGTGAACAGCACTGGGCCCATCACATCACTCTAGCCAACGGCACTGACATGACCAACTGTCTTATCCGTCACGTAACTTCCCCGCGCCCGTAGCGACCGGGTGTCACGTACCGCTCGTCCGGCCCTGTCTACGCTGTCTGTCGCGCACCGCCACCGCCGCCCCGGCGATGGCGGCGACCAGGACTCCCCCGCCCACCACGACGTAGGTCGCGAGCCGGGCGTTGCGTTCGTCGGCGGTCTCACCCAGGTGGAACGCGGCGGGAACCGGCGCCTCGCCCTTGCTCACACCTTCGTGCGCCACCGGTTTCTCGATGGGCTTGTCGTCCTCGGTGAGGGCGCGCACCGGGTCGACGACGCCCCATCCGACCAGGCGGTCGTGCCCCGCGATCGAGCGTTCAGCCGTCTGCTCGATCTGGGCGACGATCTGCTCCTGCGTCCAGTCCTTGTGCTTGGCCTTGATGAGGGCCGCGACTCCCGCGACGTACGGGGCCGAGAAGCTGGTTCCGTTGTCGGCGCAGTGTCCCCCGCCGGGCACCGTGGAGACCATGTCCACGCCCGGGGCCGCGACGCCCACGAACTCGCCGGACTGGGAGAAGGCCGCACGTTCGTTGTTGCGGTCCGACGCGGCCACGGCCAGGACGCCGTCGTACGAGGCCGGGTAGGTCTCCTTGACGTTTCCGCCCAGGCCGTCGTTGCCGGCCGAGGCGACGATCACGATCTCCTCGGCGAGGGCCGCGTTCACGGCCTCCTCCAGCAGAGGCGTGGGCTTCACGGCGTTGGCCGTGTCCTGGGAGATGTTGATGACGTCGGCGTCCTTCAGGACGGCGTGCCGGATGGCGGTGGCCAGCGTCTTGGCGGTCCCGTGACCCTCGGCGTCGTTCTGCTGGATCGGGATGATCGTGGCGTCGGGAGCCAGGCCGGTGAAGCCGGTGCCCTCCGCCTCGCGTGCGGCGATGATGCCTGCGACCTTGGTGCCGTGGCCGACCTGGTCGGTGGTGCCGTTCTCCTTGCCGCGCTCGATCTTGTTGCCGTTGTCGTCCTTGAGGTTCCTGTCCAGGAGGTTGATGCCGCTCCCGGTGTCCACGGCCTTCGTCAGCTGGGAGTTCTTGACGTCGACCCCGGTGTCGATGACCGCCACGCGCACGCCCTTGCCGGTGGACTGCTCCCAGAGTTCGTCCATCAGTACGCGTTGCAGTGCCCAGGGGCGGCCGGCGTACTTCTTCGACGGGAAGGTGCACTGGGTGGAGTCGTCGGCGGCCGCCGGGAGGACCGGAAGGGTGACGAGGAGGACGGCGGTGGCGGCAGCGGCCGTCAGCAGGCGTCGGCGAGGGGACGGGTGCGTGTGCGTGGTCACGTGGCCGCTCCTCACGAACCCTGCGGCTGGCGGGCCGCACCCGTCGACAGGCGCGGGCCTGTAGGCAGGAAGGCGGACCAGGCCGCGGGTACGGGCGCGGGGTCGACGTCCTTGTAGCCGAGTTGACTCTGCGCCTGCTGCGCTTCCTGCCGCCTCCGCTCCCGCTCCTCCTTCGTGCCGGACTCACCGATGCCGGAGTCGTCCTGGACGCTGTCGCCGTTGGACTGCATGGCATAGCGGAGGCCGGTGTCGGTCACCAGGAAGAGCGGGCCGGAGTCCGGGCTGGAACCCTTGAACTGCCGGAAGAGCTGACCGGATCCGGGGGTGACGTAGGCGCTGCTCGAACCGGTGGGCAGTGTGGCGGGGAAGCCCGTGCCCGCCCAGGTGCTGAGCGTGCTGGCTCCGCCCTTGTCCGCGACACCGCGCAGGACGTTGCACACGGTGTTACGGCCTTCGCCCGACGCTTCCGCGGAGTTGACGGGCTCCGGCTCGGCCGCGGGCCAGTCGAATTCCTGCCCGAAGGCCTTGCCGGGCTGGAACGCGGCGGCACTGACGTCCTTCGCCTTGCCGTCCTGGTCGAGGCCCACCAGCGCGCGGCTGCTCAGCAGGAGCTTGGCAACGAAGTCGGAGACCGGGGCGACCCTGCCCGGCAGGACCACGTACTGCTGGGTCCTGGTGCCTGAGGTCGCCGCGAGGACCATGCCCACCTTGTTGTCCTCGGGCTGCAGCGCCCCCTCGACGCCCGCGTCGACACCGGGATCTCCCTCGATGGCCGGGAAGGTGACCTCGTCCCCCATGTGAAGGGTGGCGAGCCAGTCCGCGGACACACGCTGGGCGTCGCGGCCCCCGTCGACCAGGGTGCGCAGCAGGAGTTCGTCGTTCTTCACCGGGTACGCCTTGCCGGCGGCGTCGACGATGTAGCGGGTCCTGTCCGGTCCCGGGCCCTCGACGTACATCACCTCGCCGTCCCGCAGCTTGCCCTTGCCCTCGGTCTTCTTCTGCTCGCGCTCCGCGAAGACGAACGCCGCCTTCTGGATGGCCCTGCCGCCCTGGCCGGGCCGCTCGCAGACCGCCCAGCGCTTCGTGGAGCCGGCTTCGCTCTTGTCGGGCAGGCGGTCCGGGGCGTAGGGGATGCCGAGGGTCGCCCCGTGCGGAATCTTCCCGTTGTCCAGGACCGATTCGTCGACGTTGATGACCGTGCCCTTGTCCGGGGCGAGGAGAAGCTTGGCGCTGGACATGTTGAGCACGGGGTGGAGCTGGGTCTTGCCGTCCGTCGTCAACACCACGTACCTGGTGGTGGATTTGCTCGCGATGATGACGTTCTCGTAAGGGGTGTCCCATTTCTGGGGCGCCACGGGCTTGAACATCCCCCAGGCGCCGAACACGGCGAGGACGACCACACCGACGATCGCCCCGGGCACGACCGCGCGAAGAGGGCGGGGCGCGCCCTCCTCCGAGCCTGACGGGTGGGGCTGCAGGAACTGTGCGACCAACCTCCGCTTCGCGAAGGTGTAGGCATTGAGTTCGTCCCGCCGTGATGCCATGTGCGCGCTGCCCCTTCTCCCCGGTGGGCGACCAGGTTCGCACACCCTCCGCGAGCCGCTTCCCCCGACCGCGACCCCTACTATGCCTGTTGGCACTTGGCTCTTACCGCTCAGGTAGGGTGATCGCCCGATCAACGCCCGTGCAAAAAACGGTGAATACGGACACGAGGGGGCAACGCGGCGATGGGTGCAGCGACGGGGGAGCGCACGAGGCGGTCCGCCCACCGAACGCCCGGCCCTTCCCGGCGGCAACGCAGCAACGGCCCGGAAGGCGCGCCCGCCCAGCGGTCGGCCGAGGCCCCCGCGGCGACCACTCTCCATTCGATCTCCAGGACCGGCCGGGTCGGGCCCGCCTTGCGGCAGTTGGTACTGGTCGAGGCGGCCCTGGCGGTCGCCGTGGTGGGCGCCGCGCTCGGTGGAGCGTGGATGATCCCCGCCGGTGTGATCGCGTGTCTGCTGATCCTGCTCGCGTTGGTACGCCGTCGGGGCCGGGCCGTGCAGGACTGGCTGTCGACCGTGTCCTCCCTCCGTCATCGCAGGCGGACCGCCGAGGCACCCTCCTCGGAGACGGAGCCCCAGCTGGCTCCGGTGACGGAGAACGTGCCGGGATTCGCTCCCTACATCTATGTGGACGGCGCCCGCCGCACGGTGGGCATGGTCGGGGACGGCACGTTCCTGACCGCGGTCGTACGGGTCGAGGCGAGCGGTGAGTCGCTGCGCCAGGCCATGGGCGCCCGGTCCCTGCCTCTGTCGCTCCTGGGCGACGCGCTCGCGGTGGACGACATCGTGCTGGAGTCCGCGCAGCTCGTGCAGCAGGTACGCCCAGCTCCGGCGCCCCATCTGCCGGAACGGTCGGTGGCCCGGCTCTCCTACGGTCCTCTCCAGGACCGGACCGGGGCGCCCGCACTGCGGATGACCTGGGTGGCGGTGAAGCTGAACCCCGAGCTGTGCCGGGAGGCCGTGGAGGCGCGCGGCGGCGGCATGGGCGGAGCGCAGCGCTGTCTGGTCCGGGTCGCGGACCACGTGGCGAGCCGCATCACGGGTGCCGGATTCCGGGCCGCGGTGCTGGACCAGGACGAGCTGAACTCCGCGGTGGCGACGTCCGCGTGCGCCAACCCCATCCTTTCGGCTCGCGCCGGACGCCCGGACGCCGCGCCGCAGAGGCGGACGTCGGAGACGACGCGGGTGTGGCGCTGCGACGACCGCTGGCACACGACCTACGCGGTGGACCGCTGGCCCGAACTCGGCCGTGGTGCCACACCGCTTCCCCGGCTCGTCGCGCTGCTGACCTCGGTCCCCGCCTACGCGACGACGTTCAGCCTGACGGTGCGCCGCGGTGCGCACCAGGGGCATGTGTCGGTGCGCGGCCATGTGCGGATCACCGGCGGCTCGGACACCGAACTGGTCGGAGTGCGCAGGACCTTGGAGCAGGCCGCACGGCATGCCGAGGTAGGCCTCGTACGCCTGGACCGCGAACAGCTGCCGGGCGCCCTGGCCACGCTCCCGCTCGGAGGCGCGCAGTGAAGAAGCACATCGCTCCGAGGCGCGGACTGCTCGGCCCCCGCCATGCCGGCCACACCCTGGCCACCGGTCACCTGGGCGCACTGTCGCTTCCGGTGGGCGACGACGGCGTGATCATCGGCGACGATGCCGAGGGGCGCCCCCAGATGATCGGCTTCCACCGTCCGGCCCCGTACGACGTCCTGCTGATCGGGGGCCTGTGGACCGCGCAGGTACTGGCCCTGCGCGCGGCCGGTACCGGTGCGCGGGTCGCGGTCGAGACGGGCCGCACCCAGGCGTGGACCACACTGGCGCAGGCGGCGGGCGCCGGCCTCGAGTGCATCTCGCTCCATGACGTGGGCCGGGTCCCGCCGACCGGGGCGACCGTCGGCAGCCCGGTGGTGGTGGTACGCGACTGCGGCATGCGTCCTCCCCGCGGCCGGGTGGTGTCCTCGCCGTGGCAGTCGGTGCTGACACTGCTGCCCTATCTGAGCCCGGTGGCGCCCCGGTTGATGCGGTCGGCGACGCTCGTGGGCATTCAGCGGGTCTCGCCCGCCGAGGCGGAGCAGATCGGCCGGATCCTGGGTCTGGCACGGGCCGAGAGCGAGGCCCTGCCCACCCTGGCGGACGGTGTCACGCTCTGGGTGGCGGGCCGCGACCGCCACTGGGTGATGACGAGCGCGACGGATGTGGAGACCGGACTGCTCGGCACCGCCCGCAGGATGGACTGAATCCTCGTTTGCTCCCCGGACCCGCCGCATTTCAGGATCATGGCGAGGGAACGGATCGGTTCGACCGAAGGGACGTGCGTATGGGCACCCAGCAGGAAAAGGACGAGCTCTACGCTCTCGACATCTCGGATGTGGAGTGGCTGAGCGCACCCGGGACCGAGGACGTGGAGGAGCGGGTCGAGATCGCGCACCTCCCTGGCGGCGCGGTCGCCATGCGTTCGTCGCTGGACCCGGAGACGGTGCTGCGGTACACGGAGGCCGAGTGGCGTGCCTTCGTACTGGGAGCGCGGGACGGCGAGTTCGACCTCAGGTAGGCGACGCGCGGTGAAGGAGGGCGGCAGTCCCGGACTGCCGCCCTCCCCCATGTCCGGCGACGTGTCCACCGGGTGTCCTGCCACACCCCGGAGAGTGACAAACGGGCGCATTCCTCATGTTCCGTCGCAGCCGCTCGGCTCGGGGACCGAACGTGACCTACGGGACAGTTGCCGCTGAGCGATACGGCCTGCCGTAGTGCACCCCATGGCGATTAGGGTGGGTGGGGCGCGGCAGAGGAACCTCAGGGCAGGCACTGCGCGTCGCAAGGGGGAGAGCCGGGCGGACCGGACAACGGGAACGGTCGCCCCCACCCACCACGGCACAAGGGTGCTCGACCACACCAGGAGGCAAAGTGAACGGCGATCGGGACGAGATCAGCGGGGGATGGAACACGCCCGTCGACGAGTCGTCCGACGCGGATCCCGCCGAGATGACGGGTGAGTTCACCATCGACTACACCCCGCCCGCCTGGTACACGCAGAACGCGCCGGGCGACTCGTCGGGAGGGGCGGGGTCGCACCTGGCACCGCCCCCGCCGCCGCAGGGGCCTCCGCTGTCCGTACCGGGCCCGGCCTCCGGCGGGTTCGAGCCCTCCTGGCGGACGTCTCCGGCAGCACCGTCCGACGCGGCGTCGGCTGCATCGGCCGAACCTCCCTCGCCCTCCTTCGAGCCCGCTCCCCCGGTGCCGGCACCGCCCGTGGCAGGCCCCCCGGAACCGGACTCCGGGAGCAGCGCGTCCGGTCCGTTCGGGGGCGGCGATGTGGAGAGCGGCGCCACCATGCGGTTCTCACCCGCCGCGCTGAAGCGGGAGATCGCCGAGCGCGAGGCCGTCAGGACCGACGCCTCGGCCTCCGACGCCGAGGACGCCGCGGCCTCCGGCACCGCAGAGTCGGCGGAGTCCACACCCGCAGCCACTCTGTCCGAGACCGCGAGCGCGGGTGCGGACCCGGCCGGCACGACGGGTGACAAGGTCTCCGGGGACGATCACCGGATCGCCGCCCCGGAGGCGGACGCGGCGCGGGAACCCGAATCGGCGGCCGACGACGAGCCGGTGGAGCCAGGAACTCCGGGGACTCCGGAGACGGGTGACGCACGGGCCGATGAGCCCGCCAGTTCCGAGACCGACTCGCCCCCTCAGGGCTCGGAGCCCCAGGACTCGGCCACTCAGGACTCGGCCGCTCAAGAGGCGACCGCTCAGGACTCGACGCCTCAGGACACACCCCCTCAGGAGACGCCCTCCCAGGACGCGGCGCTGCCGGCCGGCACACCGCCGCCCTTCGACGCCTCACAGGGCGCTGACGCGGCGGCCCCTTGGGCGCCGGCGCCGCCCGCCCAGGGTGCCCTTCCGCCGCTGCCGCCCGCCTTCCAGCCGGCGGCGCCGCAGCCGAGCGCTCCGCAGGCCGCGCCGCAGTGGCCCGCCCAGCAGCCCGCTCCGGCCGCCGGGGCACAGGGCGGCTACGGCTTCCCGCAGCCTCCCGCTCCCCCGGCACCCGCACCCGCACCCGCACCCGCACCCGCACAGCAGCCGTACCCCAACTCCGCTGCCCCACAAGGCGGTTACGGATTCCCGCAGCAGGGTGGATACGGGTTCCCCCAAGCACCCCAGCAGCAAGCACCACAGCAACAGACAGCCCCGCAACAGCAGACCCCGCAGCAGGCACCGCACCTGCCCGTCCAGGGCGCGCCCCAACCGCCGCCGCCCGCACCGCCCCAGGGCGGCTACGGGTTCCCGGCTCCGCAGCCCGGCCGGCCACCGCACCTGCCCGCGCAGGGGGCCCCGCTCCCTCCGCAGGCACCTCAGCAGCCGGCCCAGGGCACGCCGAACGTGCCTGCACAGCAGCAGCCCGAGGCCTACCGCCCCCAGCAGCCCGGTCCCCAGGCCCCGCCCGTCGACCCGCGCACCGGGGCCGCCTGGCCGACGCCGGTCACCCATGACCAGCGTGAGCGCTCCGTGCCGGGTGCCCCGCTGGGGTACACCGCCGCCGTGGAGCTGTCCTCGGACCGGCTGGTCCGGGGGAAGCAGAAGGCCAAGAGCAGCCGTACACCGTCCGCCGCCTCGCGGTTCAAGCTGGGCGGGAAGAAGGAAGAGCTCGAGCGGCAGCGCAAGCTGGACCTGATCCGCACCCCGGTGCTGTCCTGCTACCGGATCGCGGTCATCAGCCTCAAGGGCGGGGTCGGCAAGACCACGACGACCACCGCGCTGGGCTCGACCCTGGCGACGGAGCGGCAGGACAAGATCCTCGCCATCGACGCCAACCCGGACGCCGGCACGCTCGGCCGGCGTGTGCGCCGCGAGACGGGGGCGACCATCCGGGACCTGGTCCAGGCGATCCCGTACCTCAACTCGTACATGGACATCCGGCGCTTCACCTCGCAGGCGCCCTCCGGCCTGGAGATCCTTGCCAACGACGTGGACCCGGCGGTCTCCACGACCTTCAACGACGAGGACTACCGCCGCGCGATCGACGTCCTGGGCAAGCAGTACCCGATCATCCTCACCGACTCGGGCACCGGCCTGCTCTACAGCGCGATGCGCGGTGTACTGGACCTCGCCGACCAGCTAATCATCATCTCGACGCCGTCCGTCGACGGCGCGTCCAGCGCGTCCACCACGCTGGACTGGCTGTCGGCGCACGGATACGCCGAACTGGTGCAGCGTTCCCTGACGGTCATCTCCGGTGTCCGCGAGACCGGCAAGATGATCAAGGTCGACGACATCGTGCAGCACTTCGAGACCCGCTGCCGCGGTGTGGTGGTCGTGCCGTTCGACGAGCATCTGGCCGCCGGCGCGGAGGTCGACCTCGACATGATGCGCCCGAAGACGCGCGAGGCCTACTTCCACCTCTCCGCCCTCGTCGCGGAGGACTTCCAGCGTGCGCAGCAGCAGCAGGGTCTGTGGACGTCGGACGGCAGCACCCCGCCGCCGCAGTTCGCGCCGCCGATGCCGGGACAGCAGACACCTGGTCAGCAGGTCCCCGGCCAGCAGCAGTACGCGCCGCAGCCGCAACCCGGTCAGCCGTACCCGGGGCAGCAGTACCCCGGACAGCCGTACCCCGCGCAGCCGCAGCAGCCGTACCCGCCCCAGCAGCCCTACGGCGGGCAGCAGCCTTACGGCGGTCAGCAGCCGCCGCACCAGCAGGCTGCCGCACCGCAACAGCCGTATCCGCCGCACCCCGGCCAGGGTGCGCAGAACAACGGCTGGCAGCAGGCGCCGCCCGCCCCGGCCCACCCTGGTGGGAACCCCGCCGGGCCGCCTCAGCCGCCCGCGCAACCCGATGGCCAGGCACATCAGTCCGGCCGGCCCGAAACACAAGGCCCCGTTCCGCCTGCGGGCTGGCAGCAGTACCCTCCGCAGCCGCCGCCGGCGCCTCAGCAGTAAGGCAGTAGAGGTCTAAACCAATGAGGGCTCGCACCGTTCACACGGTGCGAGCCCTCATCGCATTCCCGCAGACCACACGCGGTTTGGCGGACCGTTGACGCGACTCGACCGCCGCTGATAAACCTTCGCTTCACCAGCTGGCGAACCAGAGATCTGCCCGCCTTCACCGTGCGAGTCATGACGCGAGGTCCACGTCCATGGTCAGAAGATTCCCTCCACGTTCCTCCCGCCCACGCGGCCGTCTGCGCGTTCTTCTCGCCTCCGGAGCCGCCGCCCTGGCGCTGGCCGCCGGATCGGTCGTCCCCGGGCACCCGTTCGGCCCCGCCCCGCAGGAGGCGCAGGCCGCCGACGGGAAGTCGACCCTCACGGTCGCGGTCGCCCAGAGCGTCGACTCCCTGAGCCCGTTCCTCGCGCAGCGCCTGCTCTCCACGAGCATCCACCGCCTGATGTACGACTACCTCACCAACTACGACGCCAAGGACAACCACACGATCCCCGGGCTCGCCACGAAGTGGGAGACCTCGGCGGACAAGCTGACGTGGACGTACACCATCCGGTCGGACTCGAAGTGGTCCGACGGCAAGAAGGCCACCGCCGAGGACGCGGCGTGGACCTTCAACACGATGATGACCGACGAGGGTGCGGCCACCTCGAACGGCAGCTTCGTCAGCAACTTCAAGAAGGTGACCGCCACCGGCCCGGACAAGCTGGTCATAGAGCTGAAGCAGCCTCAGGCCACGATGACGGCGCTGGACGTTCCCATCGTGCCCAAGCACGTCTGGGAGGAGGTCGGCGACTTCTCGAAGTTCAACAACGACACGAAGTTCCCCATCGTCGGCAACGGGCCTTTCATCCTGACGGACTACAAGGTCGACAGCTATGTGAAGCTGAAAGCCAACAAGGACTTCTGGCGGGGCGCTCCCAAGTTCGACGAGCTGGTCTTCCGCTACTACAAGGACCAGGACGCTGCCGTCGCCGCCCTCCGAAAGGGTGAAGTTTCCTTCGTCGCGGGAAGCCCGAGTCTGACCCCCGCGCAGGCCGCGTCGCTGAAGACCACCGCGGACATCAAGGTCAACGACGCCCCCGGCCGCCGCTTCTACGCGCTGGCGACCAACCCCGGCGCGCAGACCAAGGACGGCAAGAAGTTCGGCGACGGGCACGCGGCGCTCCAGGACCAGAATGTCCGTCAGGCGCTGTTCATGTCGGTGGACCGCACGACGATCATCGACAAGGTCTTCCAGGGTTACGCCATGGAGGGTGAGGGCTACATCCCGCCGCGCTACGGCTCGTACTTCTGGAAGCCGTCGGCCGAGCAGAAGCTCGCCTACGACCCGGCGAAGGCCGCCGCCCTCCTCGACGAGGCCGGCTACAGTAAGAACAGCGCGGGCAAGCGGACCGGGAAGGACGGCAAGCCGCTCGACTTCCGCATCCTGTGCCACGCCACCGACCCGAACGACAAGGCCATCGGCAAGTACCTCCAGGAGTGGTGGGGCGAGCTGGGCATCGGTCTGAAGGTCGACTGTCTCGACAACGTCTCCGACCCCTGGTACGCCGGTGAGTACGACCTCGCCTTCGACGGCTGGTCCGTCAACCCGGACCCGGACTTCGTCATGTCGATCCACACCTGCGCCGCGCTGCCGGCCAAGGCGAAGGAGACCGCGGCGACCGACAACTTCATCTGCGACAAGCAGTACGACGAGCTCTACGCGAAGCAGCTGGCGGAGTACGACCCCGCCAAACGGGCCGACCTCGTGAAGCAGATGGAGTCGCGGCTGTACGACCTGGGGTACATGAATGTCATGGCGTACCCGAATGCCGTCGAGGCCTACCGCACCGATCAGATCAAGTCCATCACGACCATGCCCGCGGCCGCGGGCAACATCTACGGTCAGGACGGTTACTGGAGCTGGTGGTCGGCGGTCCCGGCAGCCGGTGCGTCGGGCGACTCGTCCGACGGCGGCGGCAGCTCCACCGGAGTCCTCATCGGGGTCGGTGTCGCCGTAGTCGTCCTCGCCGGTGGCGGACTGCTGTTCGCCATGCGTCGTCGTTCCACCGCGGAAGACCGTGAATAGTCCATGAGCACAGAAAGCACTCCCGCGCTCCTGAAGGGCGCGGCGGGCGTTGACGCTGTGCAGACCGACGGCCCGGCTCCGGCCGGGCCGTCGGCCCGCAGTCCACGCGCCCGCAGCACGACCGCTTATCTCCGCTACACGGCGGGCAAGCTGGCCGGTGCGGCCGTCTCGCTGTTCGCCGTGCTCGTCACCAGCTTCTTCCTGTTCCGTCTGATCCCCGGTGACCCGGTCAAGCAGATGACCGGCGGCCGGCAGGTCTCGACCGAACAGATCGCCGCGATGCGAAAGGAGTTCGGCCTGGACCTGCCGCTCTGGCAGCAGTTCACCGACTACTGCGGCAAGGCCCTGACCGGGGACTTCGGTACGTCGTACCAGTTCCGCGCGCCGGTCATGGACAAGATCACCGAGGCGCTACCCGCGACGCTGCTGCTGACCGGCACGGCGTTCGTGATCTACACGGCGATCGGCATCTGGCTGGGTGCCAGGTCCGCCTGGCGCAACGGCTCGGCCGGCGACCGCTTCCACACGGCCTTCGCCCTCACGCTGTACTCGGTGCCCTCGTTCTGGCTCGGCCTGCTCCTGATCGTCACCCTGTCGGTCGGCATCGGGCCCGTCCCCGGCATGTTCCCGACGGGCGGCATGGAGTCCGGGAGCGAGAGCGGTTTCGCCTACGTCCTGGACGTGGCCCATCACCTCGTGCTTCCGGTCGTCACCCTCGTCGCCGTCGAGTACGCGCGCACCCTGCTGGTGATGCGTTCCTCCCTGCTCGACGAGATGGGCAGCGACTACCTGACGACGGCACGGGCGAAGGGCCTCCGGGACGACCTGGTGCGCCGCCGGCACGCCGTCCCGAACGCGATGCTTCCGACGGTGACCCTGCTCTTCGTCAACCTGGGCAACACGGTCGCGGGCGCCATCCTGGTCGAGACGGTGTTCTCCTGGCCGGGCCTGGGCGGACTGTTCTACCAGGCGCTGAGCGTTCCCGACCTGCCACTGGTGCAGGCGCTGTTCTTCATCTTCGCCGCCGCGGTGATCCTGATGAACACGCTCGCCGATGTGATCTATCCGCTCCTCGATCCCCGGGTGGGCCGATGACGACCACGACCGACGCCGCACGGATCGCCGGCCCGCGCGCGCTGGCCTGGGCCCGCCGCCGCCAGGCCGCGGCCCGCTTCTGGCAGCAGTACCGCGGACACCGCGCGGGCCTGGCCGGCCTCGCCGTGCTCGCGGTGATCGCCCTGACGGCACTGGCCGCGCCGCTGCTGGTCGGCGCGGACTCGCAGAGCGTCACCGCCGCTCCGGGCGGACCCCTGGAGTCACCGAGCGCCGATTTCCCGCTGGGCACCGACCAGTTCGGCCGCAGCCTGCTCGCCCTGCTGGTGTGGGGGACCAGGGTCTCGCTGACGGTCGGTCTGCTGGCCGCGTTCCTCTCGGTGGCCATCGGGACCCTGGTGGGTATCACCGCGGGCCACTTCAAGGGCTGGTACGGCAACGTCGTCATGCGGATCACCGACTGGTTCCTGGTGATGCCGACGCTGGTGCTCGCCATCGCGCTGGCCACCGTGCTCTCGCGTTCGCTCTGGACGACGATCCTCGCCATCGGGGTGACGACCTGGCCGACGACCGCGCGGCTCGTGCGGGCGCAGACGCTGTCCGTGGAGTCCCGTCCGTACATCGAGCGCTCCAAGGCGCTCGGCGGCGGGCACGGCCACATCATGTCCCGTCATGTCCTGCCCAATGTGATGCCGCTGGTGCTCGCACAGACCACGCTGGTGATCTCCACCGCCATCCTCACCGAGGCGACTCTCGCCTTCCTCGGGCTGGGCGATCCGACGATCGTCTCCTGGGGCGGGCTGCTCCAGGACGCCCGTGAGGCCGGGGCGGTCAGCTCCGGCAACTGGTGGTACCTCGCTCCGCCCGGACTCGCCATCGCGGTCGTCGCCCTCGCGTTCACGCTGTGCGGCCGCACCGTCGAGTCCGTGCTCAACCCCAAGCTGGGGGTGTCCCGTTGACCGCCGTGAAAACCGAGAGCGTCCCGAAGCCGGAGACCGGGCAGCCGTTGCTCGACGTCCGAAACCTGCACGTCACCTACGGCTCCGGGGCGTCGGCCGTCCCCGCCGTCCGGGGTGTCGACCTACGGGTGGAGGCGGGCCGGAAGCTCGGCATCGCCGGGGAGTCCGGCTGCGGGAAGTCGACGCTGGCGCTCGCCCTGCTGCGTCTCCTGCCCGCGTCCGCGACCCTGAGCGGCGAGATCCTGCTGGACGGTGAGGACGTCCTCACCATGAAGTGGGGACGGCTGCGCGCCGTGCGCTGGGCGGGGGCTTCGATCGTGTTCCAGGGCGCGATGCACTCGCTGAACGCGGTGCACCGCATCGGGGACCAGATCGCGGAACCGATCCTCCTGCACAGCAAGGCGACCCCGGCCGAAGCCCGTCGGCGCGCCGGTGAGCTGCTGGAGCAGGTGGGGCTGCCGGCCGCGCGCGCGGACGCCTATCCGCACGAGCTGTCCGGCGGCCAGCGCCAGCGCGTGATGATCGCGATGGCGCTGGCCTGCGATCCTCGGCTGATCATCGCCGACGAGCCCACGACCGCACTCGACGTGATGATCCAGGCGCAGATCCTGCGGCTCATCGAACAGCTCGTCAGCGACCAGGACCTCGGTCTGATCATGATCAGCCACGACCTGGCGGTGCTGTCCGACACCTGCGACCGACTGGCGGTGATGTACGCCGGCCGGGTCGTCGAGGAGGGCCCGGCCAAGCAGGTCTACGAAAACGCCAGGCACCCCTACGGCAGTGCCCTGTCGGCCGCCTTCCCCCGCATCGGGGACCTCGCGTCCCGGCACGCGCCACGAGGACTGCCCGGTGACCCGCCGGACCCCTCCGCGCTGCCCTCGGGCTGTACGTTCCATCCGCGCTGCACGGCTGCGCTGGACTCCTGCGCCACCGAGGACCAGGAACTGCGTCCGGCCGGTCCGTCCCGGCGTGCCGCCTGTGTGCTGGTGGAGCCGGAGGTCACGGCCGCGCCCGGTCCGCTCGACGGCACCGAGGAAGCAAGGAGCACCTCATGACCACCACTCCCCCGGCCCCCCTGCTCAGCGCCCAGTCGCTGGAGGTCGCCTTCCCGGGCCGTCGCGGGGCGGCGACCGCGCGTGCGGTCGACGGGGTCGACCTCGACATCCGTCCCGGCGAGATCGTCGCCCTGGTCGGCGAGTCGGGCTGCGGGAAGACGACGCTGGCCCGGTCGCTGCTCGGCCTGGTGCCTCCCACCGCCGGCCGGGTCACCTTCGGCGGCGAGCCCCTGAACTACACGGGCCGCGCACTGAAGGCGTACCGCAAGCGGGTGCAGCTGGTCCTCCAGGATCCCAGTGGCTCCCTCAACCCCCGCCACACGGTGTACGACGCCGTGGCGGAGGGCCTGCGCATCCACGGCTACACCGGTGACGAGGGGGCGGCGGTGTCCGGGGCGCTGGCGCGCGCGGGGCTGCGGCCTCCGGAGCGCTTCCTCCTGCGGTATCCGCACGAGCTGTCCGGCGGACAGCGTCAGCGCGTCGTGATCGCGGGCGCGCTGGTCCTGGAGCCGGAGCTCATCGTCGCGGACGAGCCCGTGGCGTCGCTGGACGCATCCGTCCGCGGCGAGATCCTGGCCCTGCTGCTGAGGCTGCGTGACGAACTGGGGCTGTCGGCCCTGGTGGTGACGCACGATCTGGGTCTGGCGTGGAACATCGCGGACCGGGTCGCGGTGATGTACCTCGGCCGGATCGTGGAGACGGGTGACGTGGAGCAGATCCTGACGGCTCCCCGGCACCCGTACACCCGGGCCCTTCTGTCCGTGCTGCCCGAGGCGGACGGCGAGCCGGTGATCCTGACGGGTGAGCCGCCGGATCCCTCGAAGGTCCCGTCCGGCTGCCGCTTCCACGCCCGCTGCCAGGTGCTCGCCTCGGGTGAGGCGGAGCGGGCGGGCGTTGCGGACGCGTGCCGCACGAAGGATCTGCCGGTACTGGAGGGGGGCGGCCGTACCCAGGTCGCCTGCCACTGGGTGGCGGCGGGGACGGCCGGGGTGGCCGAGGCGGTCTAGAGCGGGGCGTGATGGATGGCCCCGGACAGTTCGGCCAGGGGCCGGCCCGTGCCGCCCCAGCGGTGCTGGATGATCTCGGCGGCGATGGAGACAGCAGTCTCCTCCGGCGTCCGGGCTCCGAGGTCGAGGCCGACGGGTGAGGCGAGGCGGGCCAGTCCCGCCTCGTCCACCCCGGCCTCCCGCAGCCGGGCGAGCCGGTCGGCGTGGGTGCGGCGGCTGCCCATCACCCCGATGTACGTGGCGGGGGTCCGCAGCGCCGCGGCGAGCAGGGGCACGTCGAACTTCGGGTCGTGGGTCAGGACGCAGACGACCGTGCGCGCGTCCACCGGGGTCGATTCCAGGTAGGTGTGCGGCCAGGCGCAGACGACCTCGTCGGCCGTGGGGAAACGTTCCCGGGTGGCGAAGGCCGGGCGGGCGTCGCACACCGTCACGCGGTAGCCGAGGAAGGAGCCGATCCTCGCGGTGGCCGCGGCGTGGTCGATGGCTCCGAAGACGAGCATGCGGGGGGCGGGGGCGTACGTCTGGACGAAGACGGTGACGTCCTGCATCCGGCGTTCCCCGTGTGCGCCGTACCGGATGCCGCCGGTGGCTCCCTGGGCGAGCAGTCCGCGCGCGTCGTCGGTGACGGCGGCGTCGAGCCCCTCGTCGCCGAGCGAGCCGTCGGTCCGGCCGTTCCGGACCAGCAGGCGGGCACCCAGCCGCGCGGCTCCGGACACCACGGTGGCGAGAGCGACGGGCTCCCCGGCGGCGACGGTGTCGACGAGTTCCCGCAGTGCGTCCCGGTCCGCCGGCGCGACGTAGGGCCGCACCAGGACGTCGATCGTGCCACCGCAGGTCAGCCCGGCGCCGAATGCCTCGTCGTCGCTGATGCCGTAGGTCCGCAGCTCCGCGAGGCCCGTGGTGAGCGTCTCGGTGGCGACCTCGTACACATCGCTCTCCACGCACCCCCCGGAGACACTGCCGGCCACCGCACCGGTGGCGGCCACCGCCATCGTGGCGCCCGGGGCGCGGGGCGCGCTGCCCCGGACCGCGACGACGGTGGCGAGGGCGAAGGGCGTACCGGCGGTCAGCCAGTCGCGCAGTTCAGGCAGCAGCTCACGCACGTGCGGACTCCTCCCGGGCTGACGGCTCCTGCCCACGAGGATGCCCCGGTGCCGGCCCGGGCACCACAGGAGGGGGTCAGTCCCGTTCGTATGCCGCGATCAGCTCGCTCGACCGCTTCACGTCGGCGGCCATCGCCACGAGAAGGTCGTCGATCGACTCGAACTTCAGCATTCCGCGCACGTAGGCCAGGAAGTCCACGGCCACGTGCAGTCCGTACAGGTCCAGACCGACGCGGTCGATGGCGTACGCCTCGACGGTCCGCTCCGTGCCGTCGAACTGCGGGTTGGTTCCCACGGAGATCGCGGCGGGCATCGCCTCGCCGTCGACGGTGAGCCAGCCGGCGTAGACGCCGTCGGCGGGGATCGCGGTGTGCGGCAGGGTCTCGACGTTCGCCGTGGGGAATCCGAGCTCGCGCCCGCGCTGGGCACCGCGCACCACGACGCCCTCGACGCGGTGCGGGCGGCCGAGGATCTCCGCGGCCCCCGCGACGTCGCCCTCGGCGATCAGGCGGCGGGTGAGCGTCGAGGAGAACGGCTCGCCGCCGCCCGCCTCACCGCTGACGTAGAGCTCGATGACCTCGGTCCCGTAGTCGTACGTCGCACCGAGCTCGGCGAGGAACGTGACGTTGCCGGCCGCGCGGTGTCCGAACCGGAAGTTGGGGCCTTCGATGACCAGCTTCGCGTGGAGCTTGTCGACGAGCACCTTCGCGATGAAGTCGGCGGGCGAGAGCTGCGAGAACGCGGCGGTGAACGGCAGGATCAGCACCGCGTCCACCCCCAGCCCGGCCATCAGCTCGGCACGGCGCTGGTGCGGGGCCAGCAGCGGCGGGTGCGTGCCGGGGCGGACGACCTCGCTGGGGTGCGGGTCGAAGGTGACGACGACCGAGGGGACGCCGAGCTCACGCGCCCGCTCCACGGCACGGCCGATGATCAGCTGGTGTCCGCGGTGCACCCCGTCGTAGGACCCGATGGTGACGACGCTGCGTCCCCAGTCCTCAGGGATGTCCTCCAAGCCACGCCAGCAGTGCACTCTGACCGCTCCTCGCCCGAACCTGTGTACGTGTGTATGTCCATTACGCAGGTCTAAGACTGCCATGCTCACGTCCCGCAGCCTGCATCGGCATGGGGATCGCGGACCGCGGTCCGTCCGGCGCCTCCACGGTCAGCCGTGCGGCGGGCCCCACGAGGGCGGCCCATTCCTGCGGGGCTTCCGCCAGCCACCGGGAGACGAGGGCGGCGAATCCGGGATTGTCCCGGGCGAGTTCGGCCAGCCCCCGGTCGAACCGTTCCGCGCCCTCCACCGTCCGCGCGAGGAGCGTCCCGGTGCGGTGCACCAGGGCCCGGGTGCGGGCCTCGGGACGGCGTCGGGAGCCCGCGGCGGCCGCCCGCAGCAGGGCGTCGAGGACCTCGGGGTCCCTGCCGGTGTCCTGTTCGAAGTCCAGCAGGACCTCCAGCAGCTCTGCCCGCAGCGGTCGCGAAGCGGGCGTTCCCGGAGCGGCGAGGACCCGGGCGAACGCGGAACGCACGGGAGGCGGCGCCGGGTGGTCGCGCAGCAGGCCCGTCATCAGGGGCAGGAGCAGTGCCCGGGCGGCAGGGCCGTGCTCCAGCCTGAGGTCCACGTAGGAGGCGGCCTGCGCCGCGGCGTCCGGGCCGGGCCGACTGTCGATGAAGCAGCGCACGAGTCCGGGGGCGTGCAGGGCCAGGGCGGGGGTGTCCAGGGCGGCCAGGTCCCGCAGCACGCCGTCGGCGGCCTCTCCCGGCAGCGACAGACGGGCGCGCAGCGCGGCAAGCACCGGCTCGGGGTACTCGGGGAACACATCGGTGAGCAGGGTCACCGGCAGCCGGGGGTCACCTGCGGCGAAGACCCTCAGGGCCTGTGGGAGATATCGGCCGCCCGTCGCCGGATCGCGTACGAGGACGGTGAGCGCCTGGGCGTGCAGGACGGCGTCGTCCGGCCGGGCCAGCAGGGTGAGCGCGGTGCGGCGCAGCAGGGCTCGGTCGGAGTCGTGGAGGGTGTGGGCGGCCACGAGCGGGAGGTGAACGGCCGCGGCGGCGCGCCGTGCGGGCCGGTCCTCGTCGCGTGCCCAGCGGTCCAGGGCCCCGCACAGGGCGGCCGGTTCGTCCTCGGCGAGGGTGGCGAGCAGTTCGGCGGCGCGCGGGTGGGGGGTGTCCACGAGCGCCTCGGTCAGGTCGTCGACGGCGAGGTCCCGTCCGGCGTACAGGAGTGCCTGGGCGGCGGCGGCCACGGTCAGCCGCATCGGCACGCCCTCCTCGGCGGGCAGGGGGCTCTCGTCCGTGAACCAGCGGCACAGCAGAGGCTGGACCGCCTCGGGGTGGGCGGCCAGCCGCCGGGCCACCGCGTCGAGGTAGCGTTCGCCGCCGTCCGCGCGGGGGGCTCCGTCGGCCGGCAGGAGGCGGCGCAGCAGGTCGGTCCGGTCCTCCTCGGCCAGCCGGAGGCGGCGCCAGAACCACGGCCCGAACTCCGCGTAGGGGCCGAGGGCCCCGGGCCCGCCGCCGGACAGGGAACGCCGGGTGATCCGTCCGGCCAGTACCCGCAGCACCCCGAGGAAGGGCCGGGCGTCCGGGACCCTCAGGAGGCTCTCGCGGAGCAGACGGGCCGCCCACCAGGCGGCGTCGGTGAGCCGCTCCCCCGTGCCGGACGCCAGGCGGTCCATCGCCTCGATCAGGTCGGCCATCCGGTGGGCCAGCGCCGCGTGCCCCTGACGCCGCTCCAGCAGGAGCATCGCCTGGAGCACGGGGCCGGTCCGGTGGCGCGGCACGGGGAGGTTCCGGGGCTCGGCCGCATCCTGCGGGCCGGGCTCGGGTACCGGCTCGCCGTCCGCGTGCCAGCGGTGGACCAGCGAGTACAGCGCCGCGTCCAGGTCGAGGTGCGCGCCCTGCACCCAGTCGCCCAGCTCCTCGTGGGCGAAGCGGTAGCCCGCTCCCGCGGGCACCAGCAGCCCTTCTGTGAGGACCGCCGAGGCCCACCCGGTGCGCCAGGGGAAGATCTCCTCGAACGACGCCCGGTCCAGCTCGCCCTGTCCCGGGCCGAGGCAGCGCCTGGCCGCCTCGTGGACCTGGCCGGCCACCTTCGCCGCCAGCCGGCGGACCGCCGTGCCCCGGAGCGCGGGCTCGGCCTGCGCCCCGATGCGGACGGCGATGCGGACGCAGGAGAGGTCCAGGTGCGCGGCAAAGACTTCCTCGGTCCCGGGACGCCCCGGGACGTCGGGGGGCAGCGCCGCCCGTACCTCGGCCAGCAGGCGCAGGGTGAGGGGATGCCGGTCGTGGCCGGGTTCGATCGCGCCGGGCGGGATGCCGTACCGCTCCCACGCCCGCTCGGCCTGTTCCGCGGTGAGGTCGCCGAGCCGGACGGCGGGCGGCAGGCCCCGCGCCGGACGCTCCGGACGGTGCAGGGCGTCCGCCGGATACAGCGCGCCCGCGGTCTCCCAGTGCTCGGGGCGGCAGGCGACGAGCAGCCGCACCTCATGGGCCTGGAGCCATGCGGCGGTCGCCCCTGCCCATCCGGCGAAGCGGTGGGCCAGCAGGGGCGGCATCTCCTCCGGGCCGTCGACGACGACGAGGAGCGCCTTCCCGGACGCCGCGGCGAGGCGCGCCACCCGCTCCGGGGTGGCCGTCTCCATGTCGCCGCGGGCCCCCGCGGCAGTGAGGATCCGCCCGGAGCGTTGCAGGGTCCGGGTCATCGCGTCGGCCACCGAGGTGTCGTCGGCGAGCAGATCGGCTCCGCGGAGCCAGAGCGTCAGGGCGGGCACCGGGCCGCGGGCCCGGCGGGCGGCCAGGGCGGCGAGCTCCGTGGTACGGCCGCTGCCCGGGGCGCCGACCAGGCCCAGCACGGGCCCCGTGCCCGTCTCGAAGGCGGTGAACTCCGCGCCGACCTGCGGGCGTTCGACGGCCTCCGGGTCACAGGGCCGCCCGTCCGCCTGCCCGAGGGAGGTGGCGGTCAGCTGCAGTGCCCCCGCGAGATTGAGGTGGCGGCCGAACCCCGGGACGGCGCTCGCGTTGCGCCCGAGCACCTCGGCGAGCGGCCCGGGGGCGTCCTGGAGGGCCAGTGGCACGGCGAGCCCCGCGGTCTCGCGCCCGGCGCTGAGCGCGGTCGAGAGCACGCCGAGGACGGCGCCCGTACGCGGGTCCGTCACGGGCCCGCCGACGGCGGCTCCGCCGGAACGCAGCGCGTCGCGCCCGTCCGTCCCGAGGGCCAGCTCCAGCGCGCCGTCCACGGCGTGCTCGCGCCCGCCCTCGGAGTAGGTCGCCGGAGTCGTGCCGAGGACGCGTGCCTCACGCCAGCCGTGGGCGGCGATCCGCACGTAGGTGCCGGTGTCGATCTCCTCGCGTACGGCGATGGGGAGCGGCTCCACCCCCAGGATCCCGGGGCCACCGGTGCGCAGCAGGGCCAGGCCCAGGGCGGGCAGCGCGGTGATGTCGTCGGGGTCGATCACGCGGCTGCGGCCGTCGGCGGTGTGCAGCGTCAGGTGCGGCGAGCGCGCGACGGCCTGATGGCTGGTGACGACCGTGCCCCGGTCGTCCGCGACGAATCCGGTCCCCCGCGGCCTGGCCTGATCGCAGATACGCACAAGTTTCGACCGGTCCCCGCTGCCCATGGTCCGACGGTAGGTCCCAGGTGATCCACGGAGGAAACCCGAATGGCCGAAGCGCCCCCCTCACACCCCTCCGTCACTCCGAGCGCCCGCCCGTTGGGGTGAATCAGCGGGTTCGGGTGGACAGGAATGGTCGCGGGAGGGGGATCGTGGAGCCGGCGCCCCGGGGGAGGCTGCCGGCTCCACGAGGGCCGCAGTCGCAGAGCTCGCGTCAGGCGAAGACGGCGAGACTCCTGGCCTTGCCCTTCTGTTCCTCCACGAGCACCAGGAACGTCCCGTCGGGCCCGAAGACCCCGACCGCCCCCGGCGGATACGACGGCATGTCCAGCCGTACGCCGTTGAGCAGCAGCTTGGCCCGCTTCTCGTCCACGTCCCAGCGGGGGAAGGCCGAGGCGGCGGCCTCGGCCACCGGCATCACGGTCAGCTCCTGCTGGTGCTGGTCGAGGGTGCGCGCCGCGTCCAGGCCGTAGGGCCCGACGCGGGTCCGCCGCAGCGCGGTCAGATGCCCGCCGACGCCGAGACCTGCGCCGAGGTCGCGGGCCAGGGCACGGATGTACGTTCCCGAGGAGCAGACCACGGAGACGACCAGGTCGACGACCGGGGTTCCGTCCTCTGCGACGGCCTCGCGGACGTCGTAGACCCGGAAGGACGAGACGGTCACCGGACGGGCCGGGATCTCGAACTCCTCGCCGCCGCGCACCCGGGCGTACGACCGCTTGCCGTCGATCTTGATGGCGCTGACCTTGGACGGGACCTGCATGATCTCGCCGGTCAGCGCGGCTACCCCGGCGTCGATGCCCTCACGGGTCACGCCGGACGCGTCGGTGGACGAGGTGATCTCGCCCTCCGCGTCGTCGGTGACGGTGTCCTGGCCGAGCCGGATCGTCCCCAGGTACTCCTTCTCGGTCAGGGCGAGGTGACCGAGCAGCTTGGTCGCCCTCTCCACGCCGAGTACGAGGACTCCGGTCGCCATCGGGTCCAGGGTGCCGGCGTGGCCGACCCGCCGGGTACGGGCGATGCCGCGCATCTTGGCCACGACGTCGTGCGAAGTGAAGCCGGACGGCTTGTCGACGATGACGAGGCCGTCCGGCGTCCTGTCCTGCTTGTTCTGCGTCATGCGGAAGGCGAGTCCCCGTCGTTCTCGTCGGACTCGTCCTCCGGCTTGCGGTACGGGTCCGCACCGCCGGCGTAGGTGGCACCCGAGGACGCCTCGCGGACCTTGGCGTCCGAGGCACGTGCCCGGTCGAGCAGGTCCTCGATCGCCTTGGCGTTGTCCGGCAGGGCGTCCGCCACGAAGGCCAGGGTCGGGGTGAACTTGGTCCCCGCCGCGGCACCGACCGCCGAGCGCAGGATGCCCTTGGCGCTCTCCAGTCCGGCGGCCGCGCTGGCCCGCTCCTCGTCGTCGCCGTAGACCGTGTAGAAGACCGTGGCCTCCCGCAGGTCGCCGGTGACACGGGTGTCCGTGATGGTCACGTGCGTGCCCAGACGCGGGTCCTTGATACCGCGCTGCAGTTTCTCGGCGACCACCACCTGGATGAGGTCCGCCAGCTTCTTCGCCCGCGCGTTGTCGGCCACTGGTCCGTCTCCTTCTTAAGCCTTGCTCAATCGTCTTCGTCGCTGTGCAGCCGCCGCCGTACGGACAGCAGCTCCACCTCCGGCCGGCCCGCGATCATGCGTTCGCACCGGTCGAGTACATCTGTGAGGTGCCCGGTGTCCCCGGAGACCATGGCAAGACCGATCTCGGCCCTGCGGTAGAGGTCCTGCCCACCCGTCTCCGCGACACTCACCGCGTACTTGCGGTGCAGCTCGGCGACGATCGGGCGGACGACGGAACGCTTCTCCTTCAACGACCGTACGTCGCCGAGGAGCAGATCGAAGGACAGAGTCCCCACGTACATGTGTGTCCGGATGTCCCGCCGGTTCGGGTTCGCGCCCCGCCATCGCTTGGCGGGGACACGAGAACCGTACACGGAACGGCCGGGGCCGATCGACGGAAATACGACCCGTCGACCGGCCCCGACCGTGCAGGAGAGCCCGGGGGTCTCCCCCCGGGATTCCCCGTTGATCAGCCTCGCGGCTTCTCGCGCATCTCGTACGTCGCGATGACGTCGTCGATCTTGATGTCGTTGAAGTTTCCGAGGTTGATACCGCCCTCGAAGCCTTCGCGGATCTCGGTGACGTCGTCCTTGAAGCGACGCAGACCGGAGATGTTGAGGTTCTCCGCGATGACCTTGCCATCGCGCAGCAGGCGCGCCTTGGTGTTGCGCTTGACCTCGCCGGAGCGGACCAGCACACCGGCGATGTTGCCCAGCTTGGACGAGCGGAAGATCTCGCGGATCTCCGCCGTGCCGAGCTCGACCTCTTCGTACTCCGGCTTGAGCATGCCCTTGAGGGCCGCTTCGATCTCTTCGATCGCCTGGTAGATGACCGAGTAGTACCGGACGTCCACGCCCTCGCGCTCGGCCATCTGCTCGGCACGCCCTGCGGCGCGCACGTTGAAGCCGATCACGATGGCGTCGGAGCCGGTCGCCAGGTTGATGTCCGACTCGGTGACCGCACCCACACCGCGGTGCAGGACCCGGATGTCGACCTCTTCGCCGACGTCGAGCTGGAGCAGCGAGGACTCGAGGGCCTCCACCGAACCGGACGCGTCGCCCTTGATGATGAGGTTGAGCTCCTGGACCAGACCGGCCTTGAGCGCCTCGTCCAGGTTCTCCAGGGAGAACCGGACGCCCTTGCGGGCGAAGTTGGCGTTGCGCTCACGGGCGGCACGCTTCTCGGCGATCTGACGGGCCGTACGGTCCTCGTCGACCACCAGGAAGTTGTCGCCGGCACCCGGGACGTTGGTGAGACCCAGGACCAGGACGGGGGTCGAGGGACCCGCTTCCTGGACGTTGTTGCCGTTGTCGTCGAGCATCGCCCGGACACGGCCGTACGCGTCGCCGACGACCATCGTGTCGCCGATGCGCAGCGTTCCGCGCTGGACGAGCACGGTCGAGACGGCACCGCGGCCGCGGTCGAGGTGGGACTCGATCGCAATACCCTGCGCGTCCTGCTCCGGGTTGGCCCGCAGGTCGAGCGAGGCGTCGGCGGTGAGGACGACGGCCTCCAGGAGAGCCTCGATGTTGAGGCCCTGCTTGGCGGAGATGTCGACGAACATCGTGTCGCCGCCGTACTCCTCGGCCACCAGACCGAACTCGGTGAGCTGGCCGCGCACCTTGGTCGGGTCGGCGCCCTCGACGTCGATCTTGTTGACCGCGACCACGATCGGCACCTCGGCCGCCTTGGCGTGGTTCAGCGCCTCGATCGTCTGGGGCATCACACCGTCGTTCGCCGCCACCACGAGGATCGCGATGTCGGTGGACTTCGCACCACGTGCACGCATGGCGGTGAACGCCTCGTGACCCGGGGTGTCGATGAAGGTGATGCGGCGGTCCTCGCCGTTGACCTCGGAGGAGACCTGGTAGGCACCGATGTGCTGCGTGATGCCGCCGGCCTCGCCCGCGACGACGTTCGTCTTGCGGATCGCGTCCAGCAGTCGGGTCTTACCGTGGTCGACGTGACCCATGACGGTCACGACCGGCGGACGGGAGACCAGGGCCTCTTCGCCGCCCTCGTCCTCGCCGAACTCGATGTCGAAGGACTCGAGCAGCTCGCGGTCCTCCTCCTCCGGGCTGACGATCTCCAGGACGTAGTTCATCTCGTCCGCGAGGAGTCGCAGCGTCTCGTCGGAGACCGACTGCGTGGCGGTGACCATCTCGCCGAGGTTCATCATCACGGCGACGAGCGACGCCGGGTTGGCGTTGATCTTCTCCGCGAAGTCGGTCAGGGACGCACCGCGCGACAGCCGGACAGCCTGCCCGTTGCCGCGAGGCAGCATGACGCCGCCCACCGACGGGGCCTGCATGGCCTCGTACTCCTGGCGCCTCTGACGCTTCGACTTGCGACCACGACGCGCGGGACCGCCGGGACGGCCGAACGCACCCTGCGTGCCACCACGGGCACCCGGGCCGCCGGGACGTCCACCGAAGCCGGGACGACCGCCGAAGCCGCCGCCACCACCGGGACGGCCTGCGCCGCCACCGCCACCGGGACCACCGGGACGGCCGGCGAAGCCGCCGCCGCCACCACCGGGACCGGCCGGACGGCCTGCGAAGCCGCCGCCACCGGGACGACCGCCGCCGCCACCGGGACGGCCACCGCCGCCACCGGGACCACGGCCGCCGCCGGGGCCACCGCCGGGACGCGGGCCCGCAGCGGGACGCTGCGGCATCATGCCGGGGTTCGGACGGTTACCCGCGGGGGCACCGCCCGGACGGGGAGCCTGCGGACGGGGCATGCCGCCCGGGCTCGGACGTGCGCCACCCTGGCCCTGGGGGCGCGGGGCGCCACCGGGACCACCCTGCGGACGCGGGGCGCCGGGGCGCTCCTGACCGCCGCCGGGGCGCGGGGCACCGCCGGGACGGGGCGCCTGGGGGCGCGCCATGCCGGTGGAGCCGCCGGAGGTGAAGGGGTTGTTGCCCGGACGGGGACCGGCCGGACGGGAGCCGCCGGGGCGCGGTGCGCCCTGGCCCGCGGGACGTGCGGGACGGTCTCCGCCACGCTCGCCGCCGCGCTCTCCGCCACGGCCGCCGTCACGCTGACCGCCATCACGCTGACCGCCGTCACGCTGACCGCCGGCCGGAGCCGGACGGGCGGGACGGGGGCCGGGGGTGGCGCCGGAGGGACGGGGGGCCTGCTGCGGCGCGGCAGGCTGCTGGGCCGGAGCCGGAGCCGAGAACTCCGCGGCGGGCACGGGAGTGACCGGGGCGGGCTTCGGCGCGGGCCGGGGGCCCGGACGGGGACCGGCCGACGGCGCGGAAGGCGCCGCGGGGGTGCTGCTCGCCGGGGTCTCCGCGGCGGCCGGCTTGGGGGCCGGGGCGCCGGGCTTCGGGGCAGCGGGACGTGCCGCGGCGGCCGGGGACGGCGCTGCGGGCTTCGCGGGGGCGGCCTTGCGGGGCGCGCCAGGCTTTGCAGCGGACTTGCCGGCGTTGCCGCCGGGCCCCTGCAGTGCGTCAGTCAGTTTGCGTACAACCGGCGCCTCGATCGTCGAGGACGCCGAACGGACGAATTCACCGAGTTCTTGGAGCTTGGCCATGACGACCTTGCTCTCCACGCCGAACTCCTTGGCGAGCTCGTATACCCGGACCTTAGCCACTTCGCTCCTTTTAGGTCCGGGTTACCGCCGGACCGTCGCTACTTCATGGGCGTACTCATCGCGTACTCATCGAGTGCTCATCGCAATCTCGACCTACTTCCAACTCGCGAGGTACCTGACCGCACGGGGACCCGTGCCGTTCACTTTTCTACGGTGTCACCCGCTCGACGAACCGCTGCAGTGCGGCGGGGTCGAACGGCCCCTTGGCCTTGAAGGCCCGGGGGAATGCCCGGCGGCGGACCGCCAGGTCGAGACAGACGGAGGCGGGGTGTACGTACGCACCCCGGCCGGGCAGCGTACCGCGTGGATCAGGGACAACCTCTCCCTCGTCCACCACGATGCGCAGCAGCTCGCTCTTGGCCGCTCGCTCCCGGCATCCCACACAGGTTCGCTCGGGGCAAGCGCGGGCGTGCGTCCGGCCAGACACGGCTAAGTCTACCTCCCCGCATCGACCACACCCCTTCGGGGCATAAATCGAACGGATGTTGTCGTGATCTCAGCGGCATCGCGCCTTGATCTATTCCTTGGGAGCCGGTCCAGGCGCCGCCCGCGGCGGGCCCCGGACCGGCTCCGGGGGTCTCAGCCGCGCTCGGAACGCTCCCGGGCGCGCTCGGCGCGCTCACGGTCGGCCACGTCCCGCTCGGCGTCGGTCTCGGTGTCCGGGCGGATGTCGATGCGCCAGCCGGTGAGCCGGGCGGCCAGGCGGGCGTTCTGCCCCTCCTTGCCGATCGCCAGGGACAGCTGGTAGTCGGGCACGGTCACCCGGGCGGAGCGCGTGCCGAGGTCCACGACCTCGACCTTGCTCACCCGCGCGGGTGACAGCGCGTTGGCGACCATCTCGGCGGGGTCGTCCGACCAGTCCACGATGTCGATCTTCTCGCCGTGCAGCTCGGCCATGACGTTGCGCACACGGCTGCCCATCGGACCGATGCAGGCGCCCTTGGGGTTCAGCCCGGCGCGGGTGGAGCGCACGGCGATCTTGGTGCGGTGGCCCGCCTCGCGGGCGATGGCCTCGATGACGACCGACCCGTCCGCGATCTCCGGGACCTCCAGCGCGAAGAGCTTCTTCACGAGGTTGGGGTGGGTGCGCGAGAGCGTGACGGAAGGTCCGCGCACACCCTTGGCCACACGTACGACGTACGTGCGCAGCCGCAGGCCGTGCGTGTACTCCTCGCCGGGCACCTGCTCCTGCACCGGCAGGATGGCTTCCAGCTTGCCGATGTCGACCAGGACGTTCTTCGGGTCCTTGCCCTGCTGGACCAGGCCGGTGACGACGTCGCCCTCGTGACCCGCGTACTCCCCGAACGTCCTGTCGTCCTCGGCGTCGCGCAGCCGCTGCAGGATGACCTGCTTGGCGGTGGTCGCGGCGATACGGCCGAAGCCGGACGGCGTGTCGTCGAACTCCTTGGGCTCCTGGCCCTCCTCGAGCTCGGCCGGGTCGTCCTTGGCCCACACCGTGACGTGGCCGGAGGCGTCCAGCTCGACGCGCGCACGGCGGTGGCTGCCCTCGGTGCGGTGGTACGCGATGAGGAGGGCCGACTCGATCGCCCCGACGAGCACGTCGAAGGGGATCTCCTTGTCCTGCGCCAAGCCCTTCAGAAGCTTCACATCGATGTCCACGGCTACGCCTCCTCTTCCTTCTTGTCCTTGCGGTTGAATTCGATCTCCACGCGCGCCCTGCTGATCTCGTCGAAGGCGACACGGCGCGACGTGGGCTTGCGGCCCTTGACGCCCGGCACTTCCAGATCGAGCCCCTCGTCGTCCACCCCGAGGATGCGGGCCACAAGCTCGCCGCCCTCGTCCAGGGTGAGCCGGGCGAGCCGGCCGGTGGCGCGTACGTAGTGGCGGTGCTCGGTCAACGGGCGGTCCGCGCCCGGAGAGCTCACTTCGAGGACGTACTCGCCCTCACCCATGGCGTCGGTCTCGTCCAGCGTCTCGGAGATGCTGCGGCTGAGTTCCGCGCAGGTGTCGAGCTCCACGCCGTCCTCGGAATCCACGATGACTCTCAGCACCCGCCGCCGGCCCGCCCGGGACACCTCGATCTCCTCGAGGTCAAGCTCCTTGGCGCTGACGAGCGGCTCAAGCAGCCCGCGCAGCCTGTCGCTCTGGGTGGTGCTCATCCGGGTGACTCCTCGGCCGCGTGTGCTGTTGTGGGGATCTCGCGTGTCAGGTCAAAGGGTATCCGGTCCGCAGGGGTGTTGCCGTCCGCCTCCCGCCCGGCCGCGGGTACGCTCACCTTCGGTGATCACTTCGGGTCAGAAACTGTCAAAAACCAGGCTGAAGGAGACAAGTGCGCCGCACGGGGACGACGCGCAGGAGTGCGCTCACCGCCACGGGAGCAGTCGCCCTGGGTGCGGTGCTGACCGGCTGCGGGGACGGGCCGGAGAACCGCACGGCACCCGGCGGCGCGGACGCCAGGACCGCCGCCCTCCGGGAGGGAACGGCGCTGCGGGCCGCCGCCGCCCGTGACAGCGCCTCGCTGCTCTCCCGCTACGAACAGGTCGCTGCCGCCCACCCGCTGACGGAGGCGGGAATCGCGCCGATGGGTGCCGCGGTCCGCGAACACCTGGCGGCACTGGGCGGGCCGGCGAGGAAGGCGAGCGGGTCACCTGCCCCCACCCCGCCGGCCGCCCCCGCCGACGCGCGGGCGGCACTGAAGGAACTGGCGGCCGAGGAGCGCCGGGTGGCGGACGGACGGGCCACGGCCCTGCTGACCGCCGAACCCGAACTGGCGAGGCTGCTGGCCTCGATCGCCGCGGCCGGCGCGGCACACGCGTATCTGCTGACCGAACTGGCCAAGGAGACCCCGGCATGACGCAGGTGGCGGGAAAGGGCAAAGCCCGCAGCGGCGACGACGCCGACGGCACGCTGCGGGCCGCGCAGGCCGCACTCGCGGCCGAACACGCCTCGGTGTACGGCTACGGCACGCTGGGCGGACGGCTGGAGGGCAGCCGCCGCCGCGACGCGACGGCGGCCTCCGACGCCCACCGGGCCCGGCGGGACGCGCTCGTACGGACGGTGCGCGACCTGGGCGGCACGCCGGTCGCGGCGAGGGCCGCGTACGCGCTGCCCTTCGCGGTGCGGGACCCGGCGTCCGCGATGCGGCTGGCCGCGGTGCTGGAGGACCGGGTCGCGGGTGTGTACTCCGACCTCGTACGCGCCGCCCGCGGCCCGCTGCGGCAGGACGCCGCGGGTGCCCTCCGGGAGGCCGCGGTGCGCGCGGCGCGCTGGCGCGGCACCGGCGTAGCCTTTCCAGGGCTCACCGAGAAGGCCGCCCCGCCGGACAACACGGCGGAGGCAGGGGCCACGGGGGTCACGCACTGAGATCCCGCTCCGGGATCACGCTCTGAAAGGGAACACGGCACGTATGGGTTCTGAACCGCCGCAGCGGCTGGTGCGAGCGCTCGGTGAGACGTACGGGGACGCGGCCGCCGCCGAGTGGCTCGCGCGGCTCCCCGCGCTCACCGACGACGCGCTGTCCGCGCACGCGGTCTCCCTGGAGCGGGTGTGCGCCCCCGGTGGGCGCACCGCCCTCGTCCTCCTGGTGCGCCGGGCGGACGGCACGCCCGGTGTGCTGAAGATCGCGCCTCCCGGGGCCGCTCCCGGGCTCGAACGCGCGGCGCTCGCACACTGGAACGGCTGGGGCACCGTCGAGCTCCTGGCCGGTCCTGACGCCGCGGTGCCGGACGGCACCCTGTTGCTGGAGCGGCTGCACCACGAGGTCTCGCTGCGCTCGCTGCCCGAGGCGAAGGCCCTGCTGGAGGCCGCCGGGACGGTACGGCGCCTGTGGGTGGAGCCTCCGGCCGGCCACGGCTTCGAGACCGTCACCGAGCGCACCGCCCGGCAGCTGGACCCCATGCGCGCGGCGGCCGAACGGGACCCCGCACTCGGGCCTCTCGTCTCGGCGGCCCTGGCGGCCCGCGAGGAGCTGGTCCAGGACTCCCCCGAACTCTTCCTGCTGCACGGCAACTTCCGGCAGAGCAAGGTCCTGTCGGGCGAACGCGCCCCCTGGCTGGCGGTCGGCCCGGAGCCCCTGACCGGCGAGCGCGCGTACGACCTGGCGCGGCTGGTGCGCGACCGGGTCGAGGACCTGATCGCCTCGCCCGGTGGTGCCGCGACGGCCCGGCGCCGGGTCAAGAAGCTCGCCGAATCCCTGGACGTCGACCAGGCGCGCCTGCGCGGCTGGACGCTGTTCCGCGCCGTCGAGTCCGGCACGCGGGCGCTGACGGTGGGACGTACCCAGGACGGCGAGATGTCCCTGGAGTTCGCCGACTGGCTGTAGCGGTACGCGAAGGGCCCCGCGCGGCGCGCGGGGCCCTTCGTGCTGTCCTGCCGGTTCAGCCCTGGTCGGTCAGCCGTGCGATCGCCTCGTCGACCGTGAGCTCCTCGCGCTCGCCCGTGCGGCGGTCCTTGAGCTCCAGGACGCCCTCGGCCGAACGGCGGCCCGCGACAAGGATCTTGGGGACGCCGATGAGCTCGGAGTCGGTGAACTTCACGCCGGGCGAGACGCCCGCGCGGTCGTCGACCAGGACGCGCAGGCCCGCGGCGTTGAGCTTCTCGGAGACGTCGAGGGCGAGCTCCGTCTGGAGCGCCTTTCCGGCGGCGACGACGTGCACGTCGGCCGGGGCGATCTCGCGGGGCCAGCACAGGCCCTTGTCGTCGGCGGTCTGCTCGGCGAGTGCGGCCACCGCGCGGGAGACGCCGATGCCGTAGGAGCCCATGGTGACGCGGACGGGCTTGCCCTGCTGGCCGAGGACGTCGAGGGAGAAGATGTCGGCGTACTTGCGGCCGAGCTGGAAGATGTGGCCGATCTCGATGGCGCGGTCCACCTGGAGGCCGGTGCCGCACGCGGGGCAGGGGTCGCCCGCCTCGACGACGACGACGTCGAGGTGGTCGTCGACCTCGAAGTCGCGGCCCACGACGACGTTCTTCGCGTGCTTGCCCTCCTTGTTGGCGCCCGTGATCCAGGCGGTGCCCGCGGCGACGCGGGGGTCGGCGATGTAGCGGACCTTCTCCAGGCCCTGCGGGCCGACGTAGCCGCGTACGAGGTCGGGACGGCCCACGAAGTCCTCGGCGGTGACGAGCTCGACGACCGCGGGGGCGAGGTGCTCGCCGAGCTTGCCCAGGTCGACCTCGCGGTCGCCGGGCACGCCCACGGCCACGATCTCGCCGTCGACCTTGATCAGCAGGTTCTTCAGGGTGGCGGAGGCCGGGACGCCGAGGTGCGCGGCGAGGGACTCGATCGTCGGGGTGTCGGGGGTGTCCAGCTCCTCGACGGCGCCTGCGGCGGAGGCGTCGGCGATCGTCGTGACCTTGTACGTCACCGCCTCGGTGTTGGCGGCGTAGTCGCAGTTCGGGCAGTCGACGAAGGTGTCCTCGCCGGCGGGCGCGGGGGCGAGGAACTCCTCGGACGCGGAGCCGCCCATGGCTCCGGAGACGGCGGAGACGATGCGGTGGTCGAGGCCCAGGCGCTCGAAGATCCGGATGTAGGCGGCGCGGTGCAGCTGGTACGCCTCGGCCAGGCCCTCGTCGGTGGTGTCGAAGGAGTACGAGTCCTTCATCTGGAACTCGCGGCCGCGCAGCACGCCGGCGCGGGGGCGGGCCTCGTCGCGGTACTTGGTCTGGATCTGGTAGAGGATCACGGGCAGGTCCTTGTAGGACGAGCACATGTCCTTGACGACCTGGGTGAAGATCTCCTCGTGGGTGGGGCCGAGGAGGTAGTCGGCGCCCTTGCGGTCCTTGAGGCGGAACAGCAGGTCGCCGTACTCGTCGTACCGCCCGCTCGCCTCGTACGCCTCCTTGGGCAGCAGCGCGGGGAGCAGGACCTCCTGGCCGCCGATGGCGTCCATCTCCTCGCGGACGACGCGGGTGATGTTCTCCAGCACCTTCTTGCCGAGCGGCAGCCACGACCAGATACCGGCCGCGGTGCGGCGTACGTAACCGGCGCGGACGAGGAGCTTGTGGTTGAGCGTCTCGGCGTCCGCCGGGTCGTCGCGCAGTGTCTTGATCATCAATCGGGACATGCGCTGGACCTGGGCCATGATGAACTCCTGCTCGCAAGGGTGGTGAGCCCGAGGTTAACCGGGCCGCCCGCGCGGGCGGAAATCCATTCCCCGGGCCGCCCCGCGCATGGGGGGGCGGACGGTCTCAGCCGCGGCGGCGCAGCGGGAGGGGCGCGCCCATCACGGCGTACGGCTTGGGCGCGCTCGGGAAGAGCACCTGCCGGGCCAGGTCCTGGTAGCCCAGGGCGCGGTAGAGGCCGCGTGCGGGGCTGTCGGTGTCGATCGCGGAGAGGATGGAGCGGGGCAGGTCCACGGTGTCCGTGATGGTGGTGATCAGGCTGCGGCCGATGCCGCGCTGCTGGAACTCCGGGTGGACGTGGAGTTCGGTGATCACGAACGAGTCGTCGAGCCAGTCCTCGGATCCGGTGACGCGCAGATACGGTTCGACGACGGTGGACCACCAGTGCGTCCGGCTGTTCGGCAGCCCGTAGACGAATCCGGCGAGCCGTCCGTCGGCGGCGACGGCGCCGAAGGACCGTGCGCCCGGGTCGTCGAGGTGCCGCAGGACGATGTGGCGGCGTACGTCGATCTCGTCCTGGGAGAGCCCGAAGGCGTGGGCCTGGACGACGAGTGCCTCGTCGACCCGGGCGGCCAGGTCGAGCGGTCCGACCACGGTGTCGGGGGTCCCGGAGCCCCAGGGGGACATGGGGGTTGCTGCTGCCATGCGGGGAACCCTACTGGCCGTACGGTCGGTCAGAACAGCACGCTCATGAACGCGCCCGTCTCCTGGAAGCCGACGCGGCTGTAGGCCCTGCGCGCGGCGGTGTTGTAGTCGTTCACGTACAGGCTGACGACCGGTGCCACGTCGTCGAGGGCGTAGCGCAGGACGGCCGCCATGCCCGTCTCGGAAAGTCCCCGGCCACGGGCCTCGGGGGCTACCCAGACGCCCTGGATCTGGCAGGCGCGGGGGGTGGCCGCGCCGATCTCCGCCTTGAAGAGGACCTTGCCGTCCTCGATGCGGGCGAAGGAGCGGCCGGTGGTGATCAGTTCGGCGACCCGCGCCTGGTAGAGCAGCCCGCCGTCGCCGGCCAGCGGGGAGACACCGACCTCCTCGGTGAACATGGCCACGCAGGCCGGCATGAGGACGTCCATCTCCTCCTTGCGGACCCTGTGCACGAGCGGGTCGGCCGCCACCTCGGCCGAGGGCTGCTCGGTGACCATGAGCGGCTGGTTGGGCCGCACCTCACGGGCGGGGCCCCAGCTCGGTTCGAGGAGGCGCCACAGCTGGGCCGTGGGGCCTGCGGGGCCGACGATCGAGGAGCAGCGGCGGCCGGCCCTGCGGGCACGGTCGGCGAAGGCCCTGACGGCCTCGGGGGTGGCGCAGATGGGCACGAGGTTGGCCCCGGAGTAGCAGAGCGAGCGCAGCCGGCCGTCGGCGTACCAGCCCCACATCTCGCCGCCGAGCCGCCACGGGTCGAGCCCGGCGACCTGGACCCGGGAGGTCACGAAGGCGTTCTCGACGGGGGCACTCTCAAGGATGGCGAGCGCGGCGGGGAGCTCGCCGGGGTCGAGGACCCGGGTAGTGGTCTGCGTCAACACTGGGGCCTCATCGAACGGTCTGCTGATGTCCGCACTGTACCCGTCAAGACTGTGGGGTGCCGCTCCGCAGGGGGAAAGGCCCGGTGGACCGGGCCCGCACACGGCTGTGCCCCGCAGGCAGGGCCTGCGGGGCACGGCGCGGAAAGGCGGGGGCGGTCAGCCTGCGACGGAGATCTGGGGCTCGCCCGAGGCGATGCCGTCCTTCTCCATCTGCTCCGCGATCTTCATGGCCTCCTCGATGAGGGTCTCCACGATCTTCGACTCGGGGACGGTCTTGATGACCTCGCCCTTCACGAAGATCTGGCCCTTGCCGTTTCCGGACGCGACACCCAGGTCGGCCTCACGGGCCTCACCCGGACCGTTGACGACGCAGCCCATCACCGCGACCCGCAGCGGGACCTCCATGCCCTCCAGGCCGGCGCTCACCTGGTCGGCCAGCTTGTACACGTCCACCTGCGCACGCCCGCAGGACGGGCAGGAGACGATCTCCAGACGCCGCTGCTTGAGGTTCAGCGCCTCCAGGATCTGCAGGCCGACCTTGACCTCCTCCGCCGGAGGGGCCGACAGCGACACCCGGATCGTGTCCCCGATGCCTTCGGAGAGCAGCGCGCCGAACGCCACGGCGGACTTGATGGTGCCCTGGAACGCCGGGCCGGCCTCGGTCACGCCCAGGTGCAGCGGGTAGTCGCTCTGCGCCGCCAGCTGACGGTAGGCGTTCACCATGACGACCGGGTCGTTGTGCTTGACCGAGATCTTGATGTCGCGGAAGCCGTGCTCCTCGAACAGCGACGCCTCCCACAGCGCCGACTCCACGAGGGCCTCGGGCGTGGCCTTGCCGTACTTCCTCAGCAGCCGCGCGTCCAGCGAACCCGCGTTGACGCCGATGCGGATCGGGGTGCCGGCGTCGCCCGCCGCCCTCGCGATCTCCTTGACCTTGTCGTCGAACTGCTTGATGTTGCCCGGGTTCACACGGACCGCCGCGCAGCCCGCGTCGATCGCCGCGAACACGTACTTCGGCTGGAAGTGGATGTCCGCGATCACCGGGATCTGGGACTTCCTGGCGATCGTCGCCAGCGCGTCGGCGTCGTCCTGCGTCGGGCACGCGACCCGGACGATCTGACAGCCCGAGGCCGTCAGCTCCGCGATCTGCTGCAGCGTCGCACCGATGTCGGACGTGCGCGTCGTCGTCATCGACTGCACCGAGACCGGTGCGTGGCCACCGACCGCCACCGTCCCGACCTGGATCTGGCGGCTGACCCGTCGGTCGGCGAGCTTGGTCGGAACGTCCGGCATTCCGAGAGAAATCGCAGTCATGCGCTGAGCATCCCCAAGGTGTGGATCAGTGTGGATCGAGGTCCCGAGAACGGCGGGCTCCAGGATTCGAGGTTACGGCACCGGAGCCGGCGGGGACGCACCCCGTCGCCGGGCGGCTGCCGTGGTGTGCGGCCGGACCCCCGTCCGGGTGCCCGGCCGCACACCGTCGGACGTCAGGTGATCTTGACGGGGTTCACGATGTCGGCGACGAGGACCAGCAGCGTGAAGCAGATGAAGATGCCTGCGACCACGTAGGCGACGGGCATGAGCTTCGCCACGTCGAACGGTCCGGGGTCGGGCCGCCTGAAGACCTTGGCCAGATTGCGGCGCAGGGCTTCCCAGAGCGCACCGGCGATGTGTCCGCCGTCCAGCGGCAGCAGGGGCAGCATGTTGAAGAGGAACAGCGAGAGGTTGAAGCCGGCGAGGAGGAACAGCATCATCGCGATCTGGTTCTGCGCCGGGATGTCGAGGTTCATCACCTCGCCGCCGATCCTGGCGGCGCCGACCACGCCGACCGGCGAGTCGTCGGCACGCTCCCCGTCGCTGAAGGCCGCGTTCCACAGGTCGGGGATCTTGGAGGGCAGGGCGATGATCGAGTCGACGCCGTTCTCGATCATGTCGCCCATGCGGACGACCGAGTCGCCGAAGGAGAGCGGCAGGATCTCCGTGTTGGCGGCGAAGCCGAGATAGCCGGCGGTGACGAACTTCCCGGGGACCACCTCGCCGTCGGCGTCCTTCCGCGCGACGGTGTTCTCCTGCAGCACGGCGTGCAGGGTCTGCTCCTCGCCGTCGCGCTCCACGGTGATGGTGGCCGGGCCGGTGGTCTGCCTGATGCGGTCCGAGAGCGTCGCCCAGTCGTCGATCCGCTGCCCGTCGAAGGCGACGATCCTGTCACCCTCCCGCAGTCCGGCGGCCTTGGCGGGCGAGACCGGGTCGGAGGCCTTGCAGCTGTCGCGGTTCTCGCTCTGCTCGATCACGCACTGCTGGACGCCGGCGACCTCGGTGGTCTGGGTCTGGAAGCCGAAGGTCATGGCCACGCCCATGAAGATCGCGACGGCCAGGACCAGGTTCATGAACGGCCCGGCGAACATCACGATCACGCGCTTCCACGGCTTGCGCGTGTAGAAGAGGCGCGACTCGTCGCCCGGCTGGAGCTCCTCGAAGGCGGCGGACCTGGCGTCCTCGATCATCCCGCGCCAGGGAGAGGTCGACCGCGCCTCCAGTCGGCCGTCCGGCCCCGGGGGGAACATGCCGATCATGCGGATGTAGCCGCCTGCGGGGATGGCCTTGATGCCGTACTCGGTGTCGCCCTTCCTGCGCGACCAGATCGTCGGGCCGAAGCCGACCATGTACTGCGGCACCCTGATGCCGAAGAGCTTGGCCGTCGACAGGTGGCCCAGTTCGTGCCAGGCGATCGAGAACAACAGACCCACGGCGAAGATGGCGATCCCCAGGATCGTCATCAGGATCGTCGTCATGCTCATGCGTGCGCCTCCGCTGTCGCTGCCGCCGAGAGTTCGCGGGCCCTGGAACGGGCCCAGGTCTCCGCTTCGAGGACGTCCGCGACCGTCAGTGAAGTTCCCGTGGCGGGGGTGCCGTGTTCGGCCACCACCGATGTGACCGTATCCATGATTCCGTTGAACGGCAGCCGTCCCGCGAGGAAGGCGTCGACACACTCCTCGTTGGCCGCGTTGAAGACCGCGGGCGCGGTGCCGCCGAGGGTGCCCACGTGCCGGGCGAGCCCGACGGACGGGAACGCCTCGGTGTCGAGCGGGAAGAACTCCCAGCTGGAGGCCTTCGTCCAGTCGAACGCGGGGGCCGCGTCCGGGACCCGCTCGGGCCACCCGAGACCGATGGCGATGGGGCCGCACATGTCGGGCGGGGTCGCCTGGGCGAGGGTCGAGCCGTCGGTGAACTCCACCATCGAGTGAACGTACGACTGGGGGTGGACCACGACGTCGATCCGGTCGAAGGGGATGTCGTAGAGCAGATGCGCCTCGATGACCTCCAGCCCCTTGTTGACCAGGGTCGCGGAGTTGACCGTGATGACCGGGCCCATGGCCCAGGTCGGGTGTGCCAGGGCCTGCTCGCGGGTGACGTCGGCCAGCTCGCTCCGCGTCCTCCCCCGGAACGGGCCGCCGGACGCGGTCACGACGAGCTTGCGGACGTCGGCGCGCTTGCCCGCGGCGAGCGCCTGGAAGAGCGCGGCGTGCTCGGAGTCGACCGGGATGATCTGGCCGGGGGCCGCCAGTGCCTTGACCAGGGGGCCGCCGACGATCAGCGACTCCTTGTTGGCCAGGGCGAGGGTGCGGCCCGCCTTCAGCGCGGCGAGCGTGGGGGCGAGGCCGATCGAGCCGGTGATCCCGTTCAGCACGGTGTGGCACTCGCTGCCCGCGAGCTCGGCGGCGGCGTCGGGGCCGGCCAGGATCTCCGGGAGCGGCTCGCCCTGCCCGTGGACCTCGCGCAGCGCCTCACGGAGCGCCGGCACCTTGTCCTCGTCGGCGACCGCGACCGTGCGGACGCGCAGCTGCCGCGCCTGCTCGGCGAGGAGCCGGACCCGGCCGCCCGCGGCGGAGAGCGCGGTGACGCGGAAACGTCCGGGGTTGCGCAGGACCAGGTCGATGGCCTGCGTGCCGATGGACCCGGTGGAGCCGAGGATCACCAGATCGCGGCGGCCTTCGGCGGCGTCGAAGACGAGATGCGGATCGGCGAGGGGTGCGGGGCTGTCGCTCATGGACCCCATTGTTGCCGCATCCGCTGTGCGCGCCGACAGCGCGCCCCCGCCGGGGCGTGCCTCAGGCCTGCCCGGCACGGAATTTCCTCCACTGGGCGGCCATGACGTCCTCGGGGACCCCGCCGATGTCCTGGGTGCCCAGGATCTCGCCGCGGAAGGCGAGGGTGGTGGAGCCGGAGCGCAGGACGGTGAGGTACTCGTAGAGCTTCAGCTTCCCCTTCACGTCCAGGACGGTGAAGCGGTACGCCTTCGCCTCGTCGGCCTCGTCCGCGAAGCCGGGCAGCGCGGCCGGTTCGGCCTTCTCGTAGCGGGCGCGCGCGACGGCCCGTTCCTCGGTGAAGCCCCCGGCGCACTCCCGGCCGGCCTGGTCCAGCGCCTTCATGACCTTCGCCGCCCCGTCGGCGGCGTACGAGCGCAGCGTCACGTCGACGGTGACTCCGAGCATCTCCTCGGGCTTGTCGGCCTTGCGCTGCACCTGGGCGGCGGGCGGGAGGCCGCTGACGTCGCCCGCGAGGCTGACGAGTGGCTGGCAGACGGCGGGGGCGGCGGTGTAGGCGTCGCCCAGCGGCCCGTCCAGGGCGTACTCGGAGGCGGTGAGGTCTCCGGCCCGCTCCCCGTCACGGAAGGCGACGGCGCTGAGCTGCGACTCGGTGAGCGCCCCGGAGGAGACCGCCGGGCGGGAGGGGGCGGGGGCCTTCCCGGCCTCGCCCTTGCCGTCGTCGCCACCGCCGCCGCATCCGGTGAGGGCCACGAGGGCCGCCACCACGCATCCCGCCGCCACGGCTCCCCGCCCGCCGCCCGCCCCGCGCACCCCGAACATCCCTGCCCCTGTCTCCCGTTGACGGGCCGCGCCCGGTGTCCGATCGCGGCCGAGGCTCGATTGTGCGGCATCCGGGGATCAGAAACGCGTCTCGATGCCGAACTTCTCCCTCAGCCGCCGCATGTCCGCCACATCCCGCCCGGCCGGTTCGTAGCCCTGGTGGAACAGCGCCTGCTGCTCCGCGGAGACGCAGCGCACGGTGGTCGTCCCGATGGTGCCCGTGACGAAGCAGGCCGCCGGGTAGCGGAAGGGCTCCGCGGGGTCGAACGAGGACTGGACGGCCGAGCCGTCGGCGGCGAACTCCAGCGGATGCAGGTCGATCTCGGGTCCTGACGGGTGGCTGAGCACGAAGCGGACGGGGCGCCGGTCGAGCGTCTCGGTGTAGCCGGCCGACTCCAGGGCCGCCACGACGGCCGGCTCCTGCTCTCGGACGTGCAGGAGGTCGAGGTCGCGGTGTTCGCGGGTCTCCTCGCCGAGCAGGGCGTCGACGCCCCAGCCGCCGGCGATCACCACGTCGGTGCCCGCCGCGCGGAGCAGGGCCAGGACGGACAGGACCTCGTCACGGGACATCATGCGGGTGACCGTAGTGCGCCCCGCATCCGGGCGCACCGTCATTCCCCGGCGGAGCTCCGCTCCACGAACGCGGCGAACTCCTCGTGGAAGCGGGGGAAGGTCTTGCGTACGCAGCCGGGGTCGTCGTAGGTCATGCCGGGCGTGAGCAGGCCGGCGACGGCGAAGGACATCACGATGCGGTGGTCGCCGTGGGTGACGATCTCCGTGGGGTGCGGGGTGCCGGGGTGGATCTCGATCCAGTCGGGCCCGGTGTGCACGGTGATCCCCATGTTCCGCAGGTTCTCCGCGCAGGCCTCCAGCCGGTCGCACTCCTTCACCCGGGTGTTGGCGACGTCCTCGATGCGTACCGGCGAGGTGGCGTACGGGGCGATCGCCGCGAGGGTCGGCATGGTGTCGGAGATGTCACGCATGTTGACCGTCAGACCGGAGAGCCGGCCGGAGGACCGTACGGTCGTGGAGTCCGCGGTCGTCCGCACGTCCGCGCCCATCCGGCGCAGCACCTCGGTGAAGCGGAGGTCCCCCTGGAGGGCGCCCGTGCCGAGTCCGGGGACGGTGACCTCACGTCCGGTGAGCGCCGCCGCGGCGAAGAAGTAGCTCGCGGTGGACGCGTCGGGCTCGATCGCGTAGGTGGTGGCGCGGTAGCCGCCCGGGGGGACGGTGAAGGTGTTCCCCTCCCGGACCACCCCGACGCCGAAGCTGCGCATCATCGCGAGGGTGATCTCGACGTACGGCGCCGAGACCAGCTCCGTCACCTCGATCCGCAGGCCCTCCGCGGTGAGCGGCCCGAGCATCAGCAGGGCGGTGAGGTACTGCGACGACTCCCCCGCGTCGAGGGTGAGTTCGCCGCCCTTGACGCCCGAGGCCTCGATCGTCAGCGGGTGGCGGCCCTCCGCTCCTTCGTGGCGCAGGTCGACGCCCAGGGTGCGCAGGGCCTCGGTGAGGGGTGCGAGTGGGCGGCGGCGCATCTGCGCGGAGGCGTCGAAGCGGTACGTGCCGGACGCCGCGGCCGCGGCGAGCGTCGGCAGGAAGCGCGCGGTGGTGGCGCCGTCGCGGCAGTGGACGTCGGCATCGGCTGCGGCGGGCCCCGAGGGGCGTCCCTCGATGTGCCACCGGTCCGGCTCCAGGACGACCTCGTAGCCGAGGCGGGTCAGCCCCTCGGTGAACCCCTCGGTGTCGTCCGAGTGCAGGGGACGCAGGAGGGTGGTGGTGCCGTCCGCCGCGGCCGCCAGGAACAGCGCGCGGGCGGTGACGGACTTGGAGCCGGGGATGTCGATGACGGTCACGGGCGTCCATTTTGCCCTGTGGAGGGCGTGCCCGCGGGGCGCGTCCAGGCAGTGGACGCGCCCCGAGGGGTAACGGGTTCAGCGGATGGTGCGGTGGACGTCGTCCCCGGTGGCCGGGCCGGGAGCGGCGTCGGCGATCCAGGGGCCGTCGCCGCTGGGGTCGATGACTCCCTCCTCCAGCCAGGTGTAGGTCCCGGAGAGGACTCCGTCCACGACGCGCTTGTCGATGTCGTCCGTGTTGGACCACAGCCGGTTGAAGAGCTCCTCCACCCGGATGCGGGCCTGCCGGCAGAACACGTCGGCGAGCTGGTACGCCTCGCGGCCGTGGTCGTCGTCGGCCCGCAGGTGCTCCGCCCGGACACAGGCGGCGCTCATCGCGAAGAGTTCGGCGCCGATGTCGACGATCCGGCCGAGGAAGCCCTGCTTGGTCTCCATGCGGCCCTGCCAGCGGGACATCGCGTAGAAGGTCGAGCGGGCCAGCTTCCGGGAGGAGCGCTCGACGTACCGCAGGTGCGCGGAGAGGTCGGGGTGTCCCGGGACACGGAACTCGGCGTAGGAGGTGGGTAGTTGCCCGGGTCCGCTGACCAGTTTGGGAAGCCAGCGCGCGTAGAAGCCGGCGGCGTTGGCACCCGCCCTCGCCTTGTCGGAGAGCGGCTTGTCGGGGTCGATGATGTCGCCGGCGACCTTGAGGTGGGCGTCGACGGCCTCTCGGGCGATCAGCAGGTGCATGATCTCCGTGGAGCCCTCGAAGATCCGGTTGATCCGCATGTCGCGGAGCATCTGCTCGGCGGGGACGGCGCGTTCGCCGCGGGCCGCGAGCGAGGCGGCGGTCTCGAAGCCGCGTCCGCCGCGGATCTGGACGAGCTCGTCGGAGATCAGCCAGCCCATCTCGGAGCCGTACAGCTTGGCGAGCGCGGCCTCGATACGGATGTCGTTGCGGCTCTCGTCGGCCATCTGTGAGGAGAGGTCGACGACCGCTTCGAGGGCGAAGGTGGTGGCGGCGATGAAGGAGATCTTCGCGCCGACCGCCTCGTGACGGGCGACCGCCCTGCCCCACTGCTCGCGGACCGCCGCCCATTCGCGGGCGATCTTCAGGGACCACTTGCCGACGCCCACGCACATCGCGGGCAGCGAGAGCCGTCCGGTGTTGAGCGTGGTGAGGGCGATCTTGAGACCGGCACCCTCGGGACCGATCCGGTTCGCCGCGGGGACACGGACCTGGTGGAAGCGGGTCACGCCGTTCTCGATGCCGCGCAGCCCCATGAAGGCGTTGCGGTGCTCCACGGTGATGCCCGGGGAGCCTGCCTCGACGACGAAGGCGGTGATGCCGCCCTTGTGTCCCTCGGACTCCGGCACGCGCGCCATGACGACGAGCAGGTCGGCGACGACTCCGTTGGTCGTCCAGAGCTTCACACCGTCCAGGACGTAGTCGTCGCCCTCAGGGACGGCCGTGGTCGCGAGGCGTGCCGGGTCGGAGCCGACGTCGGGTTCGGTGAGGAGGAAGGCGGAGATGTCGGTCCGCGCGAGGCGGGGCAGGAAAGCGTCCTTCTGCTCCTGGGTGCCGAACATCTTCAGCGGCTGCGGTACGCCGATGGACTGGTGGGCGGAGAGCAGCGCGCCGATCGAGGGGTTCGCCGAACCGGCCAGCGCGAGAGCCTTGTTGTAGTAGACCTGGGTCAGGCCCAGGCCTCCGTACCTGGTCTCGATCTTCATGCCGAGGGCGCCGAGTTCCTTGAGGCCGTCGATCACCTCGTCGGGGATCCGGGCCTCGCGCTCGATGAGGGCGCCGTCGACCCTGGTCTCGCAGAATTCGCGCAGCCGGGCGAGGAACGCCTCGCCGCGCCGTACGTCGTCCGGGGCCGGCTGGGGGTGGGGGTGGATCAGGTCCAGCCGGAAGCGTCCGAGGAAGAGTTCCTTGGCGAAACTCGGCTTGCGCCAGTCCTGTTCACGTGCGGCCTCGGCCACCTGCCGCGCTTCGCGTTCGGTGACCTTGGGGGCCTGGGGGATGTCGGATGGGGCGGACATGAGGAGCTCACCTCGCCGCGAGTCGGGATATGGGTCGGGCCGTACGTGTACCGATCGGTGTCACTTGTCCGTATCTACCCGATCCGCGCCGCCCCCACCACCCTGTGCGGGGCTCCCGGTGGCCCGTGGAAGCGGCACACCCCCGGGCGGTCCGGACCCCGGACTTCCCAAGTCGGTCGGGACGACTCGGCCGCTCGGGCTACCCCGCCCACCCCGGCACCGGCCGGTGGGCGGCAGGCGCGTCAGGGCAGCCCGGGTGACGGATCATGCCCCGGATGCTGCCCTCCCGTCCCTTATCCGCGGGAGGCGGGTCATGGCAGCGTGGCTCGCCGGAGACGGCGAGACGCACGGATAGAGGGAACGCAATGCACGCACACGAGCCGCAGCGGTCATCGGGAGACAGCCGGCGGCAGACGCCGGTGCGGCGCGCCCGGACCGGCCCGCTGCCCGGCACGCAGGCCACCGCTCCCGGGGCCGGTGCGCTGCTGGCTCTGCAGCGCGCCGCGGGCAACGCCGCCGTACTCCGGGCGATGGAGCAGGAGCGCCACGAGCACGGGCCCGGGTGCGGCCACGGGGAGGCGCCCGGGACACAGGTGCAGCGGTCCGCCGTCCATGACGTGCTGCGCGGGGCGGGCAGCCCGCTGGCGGACCCGGTGCGGCAGGAGATGGAGGCGCGTCTCGGCCAGGACTTCTCCGATGTGCGGGTGCACCAGGGCACGGAAGCGCGGCGTTCGGCCGGGGAGATCGGGGCGCGCGCCTACACCTCGGGCAACCATGTGGTTCTCGGTGAGGGCGGCGGCGACAAGCACACCCTGGCGCACGAGCTGACGCACGTGATCCAGCAGCGGCAGGGTCCGGTGGCGGGCACCGACGACGGCGGGGGGCTCCGGATGTCGGATCCTGGCGACCGTTTCGAGCGGGAGGCCGAGGCGAACGCGACCCGGGTCATGGCGCAGGCGCCGCCGGTGACCGCCGAGGCGGCGCCCGAACCGGGGGCCGCCCCCGGTGCCGGGACACCGCACGTGCAGCCTGCTCCTGAGGTTCAACGGGCTCCGCAGGTGCAGCGGGCCGACGAGGACGAGGAGCAGGGCCCGCCGCGCTACCGGCAGACGAAACCGAGCAAGGAGGGGACCCGGTCGGCGAACCTGCGCACCCTTGACCGGATGGCGCGGGAGGCACACGCACCGAACGCGCGGAGGACACCGCACGTGGCGGTCGCGAACGTGCCGGAGGTGGGGCTGCGGTACTCGTCCAACTCCGGTCAGAAGAAGCTGTCCGAGGAGAAGCAGCAGGCGGGGCTCGCTTCTGTCGGGACCGCCCTGGACCATGACGCGCCGCTGTCGGAGGATTCCCGCCGCCGCAAGGACCAGCTCAAGCTGCGGGCGACGCTTTCCGGGGACTACGAGGGTGTGCACAGGGACGATCCGGATCTCCCAGCCACCGCGCGGGCGCTGCGGTCGTCGGTGGGCACGTGGACCTGCAACGCGGAGCACTCCAAGAAGGACGCCTCCGTCCACGGCGAGATGACCCTGCTCGGCGAGCAGATCTCGTCCTGGGAGGGGAATCCGTGGCCGCTGGGCAAAGGCAAGATCAAGGAAGTGCACATGGGCGGCGTGAAGAAGGCGTGCGGCGCCTGCCAGATGACGTTCACCGCGGTCAACGCCACGCTCGGAGCGGAGTACGGCTACCGCGTGGTCCCGTCCGGGTCGCACGGTGAGATGTTCAGGTGGCGGGCACCTGACTGGCTGGAGGGCGGCGTGCTCCAGCAGGTCGGGGCCGCCGCCGCGCCCCGCGACTACGAGTTCCGGAACCGGATCCTGGAGCAGACCGCGGCAGGCCGGAAGAAGGCGGAGCAGGAGACCGGCCAGACCCGCATGACCAGCGCCCAGCACCTCCCGTCCGACTCGGAGTCGGACTGGGAGCGGGCGTAGGGACGACGGGCCTGCCCGTGGCGGGCGCCGGCCTCAGGGCACGCCAGGCCGGATACACCGGACGGCCGGAGCCCCCGCACAGCGGGCTCCGGCCGTCCTTGGCGGTGGACCTGGCTACAGGGCCAGGCCGGTGAGGACCAGGACGCGCTCGTAGGTGTAGTCGTCCATGGCGTAGCGCACGCCCTCGCGGCCCACCCCGGACTGCTTGGCGCCGCCGTACGGCATCTGGTCCGCGCGGTAGGAGGGCACGTCGCCGATGACCACGCCGCCCACCTCCAGGGCCCGGTGGGCGCGGAAGGCGGTCTGCAGGTCGTGGGTGAAGACGCCCGCCTGGAGCCCGTACCTGGAGTCGTTGGCGGCGGCGAAGGCCTCGGCCTCGCCGTGCGTCCTGCGGACGTACAGGACCGGGCCGAAGACCTCCTCGCAGGCGATCGTCGTGGTGTCGGGGAGGTCGGCGAGGACCGTGGGTGCGTAGGTCGCGCCGTCGCGCTTGCCACCGGTGAGCAGGGTGGCGCCGGCGGTGACGGCCTCGTCGACCCAGGACTCGACCCGGCGGGCCGCGTCCTCGCTGACGAGCGGGCCCACGTCGGTGGCCGCGTCGGAGGGGTCGCCGGTCACCAGGGCCTCGACGGCCGCGACGATCTTCGGCACGAGCCGGTCGTAGACGGTGGCGTCGGCGATGACGCGCTGCACCGAGATGCAGGACTGGCCGCCCTGGTAGTTGGAGAAGGTCGCGATGCGGGTCGCGGCCAGGTCCAGGTCCTCCTCGGACGACCAGTCGCCGAGCACGACCGCCGCTCCGTTGCCGCCGAGCTCCAGGGTGCAGTGCTTGCGCGGCACCGACTCCATGATCGAGTAGCCGACGGGGCCGGAGCCGGTGAAGGAGATCACCGGCAGCCGCTCGTCCTGGACCAGGGCGGGCATCTTGTCGTTGGGCACGGTCAGCACGGACCAGGAGCCGGCCGGCAGGTCCGTCTCGGCCAGCAGTTCACCCAGGATCAGCGACGAGACCGGGGTGGCCGGGGCCGGCTTGAGGATGATCGGAGCGCCGACGGCGATGGCCGGGGCCACCTTGTGGGCGCTGAGGTTGAGCGGGAAGTTGAAGGGCGCGATACCGAGCACGGGCCCGCGCGGGAAGCGCCGGGTCAGGGCGAGACGGCCGGTCCCGCCCGCGTCGGTGTCCAGCCGCTGGGCGTCGCCGCCGTTGAAGCGGCGGGCCTCCTCGGCGGCGAACCGGAAGACGGAGACGGCCCGGCCGACCTCGCCGCGGGCCCACTTGATCGGCTTGCCGTTCTCGGCGGAGATCAGCTGGGCGATCTCCTCGGTGCGCTCGGTGAGGCGGCGTTGGACGTGGTCGAGCGCGGCTGCGCGTACGTGCGCCGGGGTCGCGGCGAACTCCTCGCGCACGGCGTACGCGGCGGCGACGGCCTCCTCGACCTGGTCGTCGGTGGGCACGGAGACCGTGCCGACGAGACGTCCGTCCCAGGGGTTGGTGACGTCGAAGCTGTCCTCGCCGGTGGCCTGGCGGCCGGCCAGCCAGAAGGCGTGCGTGGAAGTCATGGCGGTTCCGGCCCTTCAGGGGTGGTGTACGACGATCGCCGGGCACCGTGAGGGCGCCCTTCGGCCCCACCGTAGGGCGGCCCGGCTCGGATGAGGCTTGTCCGCCGTGGAGTGGACCGGTGCCCGGGTGCGCCGGTTTGTCGTAGCGGTTCGTCGTCGCGGGCCCGGCTACCGGCCGCCGGCGGAGGCGGACGTCGTCTTGAGGGCGAGCCACAGCTCCATCCGGACGTCCGGGTCGTCCAGCGAGCGGCCCAGGATCTCCTCCACCCGCCGCATCCGGTAGCGCAGGGTGTGGCGGTGGACGCCCAGGTCGGCGGCGGCGGCGTCCCACTGGCCGTGCCGGGAGAGCCAGGCGCGCAGGGAGTCCACGAGATCGCCGCGGCCCTTCGCGTCGTGCTCGTGCAGCGGCCGGAGCATTCCGTCGGCGAAGGCCCGTACGGCGTCGTCCGCCAGGAGCGGCAGGACGGAGCCGGCGGCGAGCTCCTCGTGCTCGACCATGGCTCTGCCCCGTCTGCGGGCGACCGAGAGAGCCTGTTCGGCCTGCTTGTACGCGGCGGAGACGGCGATGGGGCCGCAGGGGGCGGACATGCCGACGACCACGTCGGAGTCGTCGGGGCCCGGCTCGCGCACCGGCCGGTCGTCCGCGGCCCTGGCGTGGGCCGCGCAGGCCGCGACCGCGCCGCCGCCGTCGGCGGCCAGCACCACCAGGCGCTCGCCCTCGGGCACCATCAGCAGGGTCTCCCCGGACCGGGAGGCTGCGGCCTCCATCGTCTCCGCCAGCAGCTCCGTCCCGGAGGGGGCCGGCGCCTCGGCGATCAGCAGCCGGAAGGGGGCGTCGAGGAGTCCGCCGTACAGGTCCCCGGCGACGGCCCGGGCGTGGTCGGACTCACCTGCCAGCAGCATCCTCAGGACCGCGGCGCCCAGGCGCTGCTCCGCTCCCAGGAGTGCGCGGGAACGGGCCGTGGTCAGGGTCAGCAGGGCGACCGCGGAGTGCACCGCGTAGCGCTCCGCCGTACCGAGGGCCGCCCCGGTGCCGACGGCCAGCGCACCGCGGTTGCGGCGGCCCGTGCCCAGGGACTGCAGTTCGACGCGGTCGTCGCTCTCGCTGTCACCGACGACCACGCTGGCCGGGGCGGGGCGGTCCCTCAGCCGCTCCACCTCGGGCGTGAGCCGTGCGGCGCGGCGTGCCGCCCAGTCGGGCGCGGCGGCGACGACTGCGCCGGCGGAGTCGTACAGCGCGGCCCATCCGTCGACGTTCGCGGCGAGGCGGGTGAGCAGCTCCGCGGGGCCGTCCCCGGCGACCGCGGCACGGGTGAGTTCCCGCTGGGCCTCGAACCCGGCCGTGACCGACCGGTACTGGTCCGCGGCGATCGCCCCTGACACCGCCTTGCTGATGGCCAGGAACGGCGTGAGCCGGGGTACTTCCAGGAGCGGGAGGCCGGCCTCCTCGGCTGCGTCGACGAGCGCCGGCGGGATCTCCTCGTAGGTGACGCCCACGCCGAAACCGATCCCCGCGACTCCGGCGCCGGCCAGCCTCTGGACGTACCGGCGCATCGTGCCCGGGTCCCGGGCGTCGAGATTGGTCGCGGTGACGAGGAGCAGCTCCCCGCCCTCCATGTACGGGACCGGGTCGGCGAGTTCGCTGGCGTGCGCCCACCGCACGGGTGTGCCGAGCCGGTCGGCGCCCGCCCGGACGGTGAGCTTGAGCGCCGTGTGCTGGACGAGCGAGGCGAGAGTGGGTGGCATGGGACCGCCGGACCTCTGGGAGTCGATGGCGCCGCCCGGGCGGACGGCTCGAATGCGCCGCCCCGTACAGACGACCGCGTTCGATTCTGCCAGGGCGGCAGGGTCCCCGTAACCTCGCTCAGCCGTCCAGCGTGACCAGGAGCGGGGGCGCGTGCTCACCCTCCACCGTCGTCAGTGACAGCACCGCGTGCCCGGGGGGCACCTGGTAGGCGAGCTCCGACGCGGACCAGCGCTCCCGCTCGACCCGCCGCACGGTCACGGCGTCCCTGGTCACGGCCTTGCCGGTGACGAGCTTGCGCAGGCCGTGCAGGGCGCGGGTGAACGGCTGGTCGGCGAAGACCGCGTGCTGGGCGACCTCGCGGGTCTCCACCCACTCCTTGCCCCAGACCTCGGCGAAGCGCTTGCCGTCCCAGGTGGTGACCCCGCTGAAGGCCATGCAGCAGCCGACGGCGCCGAGCAGCGCGGTGTGCAGCCCTTCGGGGACGTCGTCGACGGTCCGCAGCGTCAGGAGCGCTCCGGCGTTGACCGACCGCAGGCGCCGGATGCCCCGGACGGTCTCCGCGGTGACGGTGTGCGTGGCGTCGTCCAGGACCAGGCAGACGAAGAGGGACCGGTCGGCGCGAGCTGCCGTGATCGCGGTGAACTGGGCGAGGACGAGCCGGGTGAGCAGCCGCGACGCCTCGGCGTGCGCCCGCTCGGGAAGGTCGATCCTGACACGGAGCGGCAGGTGGCCGAGGGAGCGCAGGGAGAACGGGCGGGCCTGTTCCCCGGTGGCGAAGAACGGCGCGAACGCGGGGCGGTCGAGCAGCGCGATGCGGTCGGCGAGCACCGGTCCGGGGTCCCCCGCCCCGCCCTTCTGACGGGTGCGGGCCTCCAGCTCGCGGAGCATCGCCTGGTGGCCGCCCGCGCCGAGGGCCTCCCGGAGCGCGTCGATCGCGGCGACGTCGCCGTCCAGGAGTTCGCGGAGCGCGGGTACTCCGGGGAAGTGTCCGTGCACGGCGCGGTAGGGGCCGAGCAGCTGGGCGAGGACGGTGGCGGCGCGCCTGCTGTCCAGGTGGGTCACATCGCCCACGAGTCCCTCCGCGAGCACACTCGCGGCCTCGTCGGGGTCGGTCGTGCCTCCGTAGAGGTCGAAGTCGTGCACGGAGGCCGGGTCGCCGATCCGCACCACGACGTCGAACGCGTCGTCCGGGCCGAGGTCGCTCCCGGCGCCGCCGACGGCGAGCACCGCGGCCCGCCCGGCGAGTGCCTGCAGCGCGAGGGACTCGACGACCGGCCGTACCAGCCGGGCGGACTTGCCGGCCCCGGGCGGGCCGACGGCGAGCAGGGAGGTGCCCAGAAGTGCGGGTTCCAGGGCGATGCCCGAACCGCGCCGGACGTACGGGTTGTGCGGGTCCTCCGTGCAGCTGCCGATGCGGACCTGCCCGGTGAGCAGGTCGTGCCGGACGGTGCGGCGCGTCAGGTCCCTGGCGCCGGAGGGGTGGAGCGCGGCGGCTCCGCCGGTGCGCAGGACGGCCTCGGTGAGCGCGGCGAGGCGCTCGGGGTGGCCGCGCCCCACGCGCCAGGCGTGGCGCAGACGGGCGACGTCGACGTCGTTCATCCGGCCGGTGCGGACCTCGGCGGTGAGGGCCTCGGCGGCGTCCCTCATACCCGCCTCACGGAGCTCCGGCCACTGATCGGGGGTGGGCGCGTCCGGCGGCCCGGCCGGGGCGTCGGGTACGGCGGCGCCCTTGCCGCGCCGGGCGGCGATCAGCTCGCGCCAGTGGCCGAGGCGGGCGAACGGCCAGAGCACGCCGAGGGCGATCAGGGTGTAGATCACGTTGACGACGGTCTGGCTCTGGTAGATCTCGCCGCCCGCGACGGAGGCGACGAGGATCAGCACCGGCCTGACCAGCGGCACGGCGTCCTTCCACACGAGGAGCTCGGCAAGGGCGCTTCCGGCCGCGGTGGCCAGACCGAGGAAGGGCTGCCCCCGGCCGGCGACGTGGCGGCGGAAGATCTCGGACCAGTTGCCCAGGCGCCCGCAGCCGTAGACCAGGAGCCCGAAGAGGACGGCCTCGTAGACGGTGAGGGCGTCGGCGCCCTCGATCGTCCGGGGCCCGCCGAACGTACCGGCGTACCACCAGTCGCCGGGCGTGAACAGCTTCAGCGGGACGAGCCGGTAGGGGATGTAGCCGTTGCGCCAGAGGGACCACAGGAGCAGTCCGCTGAGTACGGAGATGAGCACGCCGACCAGCAGTGAGCGGTCGGACACCCCCTCGGGCTTCTCGGGCGGGCGCGGGACGTGGCCGTAGCGCCAGACGCCCGGTTCCCGCACGGGGCGCGGGGTGCGCAGCCACTCCTCGACGCCCGCGCCCCCCGCCTCCGGCCGCCTGGGCCGCGGGGCGTACGGAGGAGGCGGTGGCGCCGCGGGCGGTGGCCCGGCGGGGCGGGGCACCCGTTCCGCGCCCGTGCCTCGTGCGTCGTACGTGCCTTCGGTGTCCATGAACCGCTGCCCCCTGACCAGCCAGGTCCGTCCTCTGCACCGGCCAATCTAGTGCCCGGGCACCGGGAGTTCAGCCATGCGGCCGTACGGCCCGGCGGAGTCGGTGCGGACCGGTGCCCCGGCGGCTCCACCGGGGTATCTGTCCGTGGCGGACAAGGACACTCTCCCACCACTCCCGATCGGAGCATGACCGCTGCCCGCACCCGCCCCTAGCCTGCAGAAACAGAAGCGTCCGAAACACCCCCAGGAGCCCCGCATGTCCGACATCCCGCAGGAGCGCCGCGTCGTCACCGCCATCCCCGGCCCGAAGTCGGCGGAGCTGCAGACCCGCCGTGTCGCGGCGGTCGCCGCCGGTGTGGGCTCCACGCTGCCGGTCTTCACCGCCCGGGCGGGCGGCGGAATCATCGAGGACGTGGACGGCAACCGCCTGATCGACTTCGGTTCCGGCATCGCCGTGACCTCGGTGGGCGCCTCCGCCGAGGCGGTCGTACGCCGGGCCTCGGCGCAGCTCGCCGACTTCACCCACACCTGTTTCATGGTCACGCCGTACGAGGGCTACGTCGAGGTCTGCGAGCAGCTCGCCGAGCTGACGCCGGGCGACCACGCCAAGAAGTCCGCGCTGTTCAACTCGGGCGCCGAGGCCGTCGAGAACGCCGTGAAGATCGCCCGCGCCTGGACGAAGCGCACCGCGGTGGTCGTGTTCGACCACGGCTACCACGGCCGCACCAACCTCACGATGGCGCTGACGGCGAAGAACATGCCGTACAAGCAGGGCTTCGGTCCGTTCGCGCCCGAGGTGTACCGGGTGCCGGTGGCGTACGGCTACCGCTGGCCGACCGGCGCCGAGAACGCCGGGGCCGAGGCGTCCGCCCAGGCCATCGACGAGATCACCAAGCAGATCGGCGCGGACAACGTCGCCGCGATCATCATCGAGCCGGTCCTCGGCGAGGGCGGCTTCATCGAGCCCGCCAAGGGCTTCCTCCCGGCGATCGCGCAGTTCGCGAAGGACAACGGCATCGTCTTCGTCGCGGACGAGATCCAGTCCGGCTTCTGCCGCACAGGCCAGTGGTTCGCCTGCGAGGACGAGGGCATCGTGCCCGACCTGATCACCACGGCCAAGGGCATCGCGGGCGGCCTCCCGCTCTCCGCCGTGACGGGCCGTGCCGAGATCATGGACGCCGCGCACGCGGGCGGCCTCGGCGGGACGTACGGCGGCAACCCGGTGGCGTGCGCGGGTGCGCTCGGCGCCATCGAGACGATGCGCGAGCTGGACCTGAACGGGAAGGCCAGGCGTATCGAGGAGGTCATGAAGGGCCGCCTCGCCGAGATGCGGGCGAAGCTTCCGAACGGCGACATCATCGGTGACATCCGCGGGCGAGGCGCCATGATCGCGATCGAGCTGGTGAAGTCCGGCTCGAAGGAGCCCGACGCGGCCGCCGCGGGGGCTCTGGCCAAGGCCTGCCACGCCGAGGGCCTGCTGGTGCTGACCTGCGGCACGTACGGCAACGTCCTGCGCTTCCTGCCGCCGCTCGTCATCGGCGAGAACCTGCTGAACGAGGGCCTGGACATCATCGAGCAGGCGTTCGCGCGGCTCTGACACGTGCGAATCACCGGGCGCCGGGCACCGTCCGACGGTGCGTTCCCCGGCGTCCAGGTGAGGGCGTGTGAAGAAGGTGTGCGGGGGCCATGGCGGGATACCGTTGTCACTTCCGGTGCCCGCTTCCCCTGACGTACGGTTTTCCCAGATGAGAGAAACACCCCGCCCGCAGGGGACTGCGGGTGATGCCGGTCCGGGGCTCCCCCAGCGCCGTACCGGCCGTGCCATCGCGCACACCGCTGGAGCTTCGGGCTCCGGGACTCCTCACCGATCGGATGGCCGCCCGCCCCACACCCCCCGGGGCGCGCGGCAACCCGGTCCGACCGGCCACCTCGGAACAATCCCCCCTGTTCCCCGGTGGCCGGTTCTTCTCGTGTGGGCGTCCGTCGCGCTGCCGGTGCTCCTCCTCGTGATCACCTGGCAGGTGCTGACCGACGGCCCGCTGCTGGGTCCCGACGAGCGACTCGGCCTGGAGCTGGCGGGGCTCGGCCCCGCATGGCTCACCGATCTCTTCGCCGACCTCGGCAACATGCAGGTCGCCGTCCCCGTGCTGGCGTGCGCGGTCCTCGTCGCGTGGTTCCGGCGCGCCCGGCGGGCCGCCCTGTACGCCGTGGTGGCCATGGCCGCCGTTCCGGCGCTCGTCGTCCCGCTCAAGCTGTGGACGGACCGTCAGGGACCGCTGACGGAGGCTACGGGCTACTACCCCTCGGGCCACACCACCACGGCGATGGTGGCGTACGGGGCGGCGGCGCTCCTGCTCGCCCCGTACATGAGGCGGTCATGGGTGACGCTCGTCGCCGCCGTCCTGCTGACGGCGGCGACGAGCGTCGGTCTGGTGCTGCGCGGCTACCACTGGCCGCTGGACGTGGTGGCCGGCTGGTGCCTGAGCGGGGTGCTGCTGCTCGCCCTGCGGGCGGTCACGAGGAGCGGTCAGCCGCCGAAGTAGGCGTCGAAGTTCTTCGAGAACTCCCAGTTGTTGAAGCGGTCCCAGTTGATCGACCAGGTCATCAGCCCGCGCAGCCCGGACCAGGTGCCGTGGGTCCGGTAGGTGCCGCAGTCGGTCTTCTTCGTCAGGCAGTTGAGCGCCTTGGTGACCTCCGCGGGTGAGGTGTGGCCGTTGCCGGCCTGGGTGGACGCGGGGAGGCCGAAGGCCACCTGTTCGGGGCGCAGCGCGGGGAAGACCTTGGTCTGGTCGCCCGCGACGGGGAAGCCGGTGAGCAGCATGTCCGTCATGGCGATGTGGAAGTCGGCGCCGCCCATGGAGTGGTACTGGTTGTCCAGACCCATGATCGAGCCCGAGTTGTAGTCCTGGACGTGCAGCAGGGTGAGGTCGTCGCGCAGCGCGTGGATGACGGGCAGATAGGCGCCCGCACGCGGGTCCTGGCCGCCCCAGGGGCCGGAGCCGTAGTACTGGTAGCCGAGCTGCACGAAGAAGGTCTCGGGGGCCATGGTGAGGACGAACCCGGCCCCGTACTTGGCCTTGAGGGACTTCACCGCGGAGATCAGGTTGACGATGACGGGGGTCGTCGGGCTGCGGAAGTCGGTGTCGCCTGTCGCGAGTGACAGCGAGTGGCCCTCGAAGTCGATGTCCAGGCCGTCGAGGCCGTAGGTGTCGATGATCTTGCTGACGGAGCTGACGAAGGCGTCGCGGGCAGCGGTCGAGGCGAGCTGCACCTGTCCGTTCTGGCCGCCGATCGAGATCAGCACCTTCTTCCCGGCTGCCTGCTTGGCCTTGATGGCGGCCTTGAACTCGGCTTCGCTCTCCACGTTCGGGCACTCGGCGACGGGGCAGAGCGAGAAGCGGATGTCACCCGAGGTGACGGACGTAGGCTCACCGAAGGCGAGGTTGATGACGTCCCACGAGTCCGGCACGTCGGCCATCCGCGTGTAGCCGGAGCCGTTGGCGAAGCTGGAGTGGAGGTAGCCGACGAGCGCGTGGGCCGGGAGTCCGCCGTCGCTTCCTCCCCCGCCTCCGGCGGCCGTGGTGACGCTCACGGCCGCCGACTTCGCCGACTCGCCGGCGGCGTTCACCGCGGAGACCTGGAAGCTGTACGCCGACGACGCGGCCAGCCCCGTGACGGTCGCCGAGGTGCCGGTGGTGTCGAGGACCTTGGTGCCGCCGCGGTGGACGCGGTAGCCGGTGGCTCCGGCGGAGGGGGTCCAGGACAGCGGAACGGCCGAGGCGGTGGCCGTACCGGCCCGCAGACCGGTGGGGGCTGCGGGCACGGCGACGGGGTCGCCGCCGGGGCCGGTCAGGGTGAGGTCGTCGGCGTGGTACGCGGGGGTGCCGTACCAGCCGTGGGTGTAGACCGTCACCGACGTGGTCGCGGGGCCGGTCCGGAAGTTGGTGGTCAGCTGCTGGTACGCACCGGCGGACTGGGTCCACGTGGAGACGTCGGTGGTGCCCGTGCCGGACGCCCCGAGGTAGACGTAGCTTCCCTGCACCCACGCGCCCAGCGTGTAGGCGGAGTCGGGCCTGACGCTCACCGTCTGCGAACAGCGGGCGTTGTCGCTGCCCGCCGGTGTCGCCTTCAGCGCCGAGGTCCCGCTGTGCACGGGTGAGCCGACCACGGTGCCGCTGCCGCCGGTGCAGCTCCAGCCGTCCAGCCCCGTCTCGAAGCCTCCGTTGCGCGCCAGATCGGCGTCGGCCGCTCCGGCGGCCGGCGCCGTCGCGACCAGGGCTCCGGCGGCGAGCAGTCCGGCCGAGAAGACGGCCAGGAGCCTGGAGAGACGGGCGGGTGGTCCGGTGCGGGATCCGGTGCGTTCCACAACAGCCTCCGTGCAGGGGGTGATTGAGCGGCAGGCGCTCAACATGGTCCAGACCAATCAGGTTGTCAAGACCTCTGGCGGCGTCTCACTCCCCGCCGCGCGCTCCCCGGGCCGCGGCCGCCTCGTGCAGGGCGAGTTCGAGGAGACCCGCGTCGGTGAGCACACCCGAGCCGTCCGGCGGGATCAGCCAGCGCACCCCGCCCACGGCGCTGCCCGGCCGGGGCACGACGATCCACGCCCCCGCGCCGATCCCGCGGATGCCGGTCCCGACCCAGCGGGACGCCGTCCCGGGCGGCACGAAGAAGCCCGTCCGGGATTCCCCGAAGTCCGCGAGGACGGGTCCCGGCCTGTCGATGAGGCGGGTGAGCACGTCGAGCGTCGGATGGGCGAGTTCCCCCGGAACGATCAGCACGTCCCAGCGCTTCCCGGCGGGCAGGAGCGCCATCCCCCGGGGGTTGCGCGCCCACTCCCTCCGTACGGCGCCCGGATCCGGCGCCACCGACGCGAGCCATGCGACCGCTGCCTTCGTCCCCGTGCCGGCCATGGACTGCCTCCTTCTCCCCGTGGACACCGGCAGGTTCCTGCCGGTGCGTTCACGGGAGAGAGAGGGCCGGACGCGGATCATGACGCGGGTTCGGCCGTCTGTCGGAAGTGAGGTGGGTCACCCCGCCGGCGCGTCCGTCCTCAGCTGTCGAAGCCCAGCCCGAGCCGGTCCATGGTCCGCAGCCACAGGTTGCGGTGCCCGCCACGGCTGTCCGCCCGCGCCAGGGACCGCTTGGTGAGCTCGATCCCGGCCCAGGCGAAGGGTTCGGGCGGGAAGGGCATCGGCTTCGAGCGGACCATGGCGAGTGCGGTCCGTTCGGTCTGCCCGCCCGACAGCAGGTCGAGCATGACCTCGGCGCCGAAGCGTGTGGCCCCGACGCCCAGTCCGGTGAATCCGGCTGCGTAGGCGACCCGGCCGCGATGAGCCGTGCCGAAGAACGCGGAGAACCGGGAACACGTGTCGATCGCCCCGCCCCACGCATGGCTGAAACGCACACCGGACAGCTGCGGAAAGCAGTCGAAGAACTGGCCGGCGAGTTTCAGGAAGGTCTCCGGGCGCTGGTCCAGCGCGGAATTCAGCCGGCCGCCGTACGGATACACGGCGTCGTATCCGCCCCACAGGATCCGGTTGTCCGCGGACAGCCGGAAATAGTGGAACTGATTGGCGCTGTCCCCCAGCCCCTGCCGGTTGCGCCAGCCGACCGAGGCGAGCTGATCCGCGGTCAGCGGCTCCGTCATCAGCGCGTAGTCGTACACCGGGACCGTGTACGGACGCACCCGCTTCACCAGTGACGGGAAGATGTTCGTGCCGAGAGCGACGTCACGCGCGAACACCCTGCCGTAGGGCGTGCGCACCGCCATGCCGGCGCCGGACCGGACGAGTTCGAGGCCGGGGGTGTACTCGAAGACCCGTACGCCGAGACCGAGGCAGGCCTCCTTCAGGCCCCAGGCGAGCTTCGCCGGATGCAGCATGGCGACGCCCCGCCGGTCCAGCAGGCCGCCGAGGAACGTCGGCGAGTCGACCTCGCGGCGCATCTGGTCCCGGTCCAGGAATTCGAATCCTCCGAGGCCGAGCTCCTGGGTCCTGCTGTGCCATTCGCGCAGCTCATCGAGCTGGTGGGGCTGAGTGGCGACATCGATCTCGCCGGTGCGTTCGAATTCGCAGCCGATGGAGTGGCGGGTGACGGTCTCCTCGATGGCGTCGAGGTTCCGCGCACCCAGCGCCTCCAGCTTCCCGATCTCGTCCGGCCAGCGCTCCAGACCGTTGGCCAGGCCGTGCGTCAGCGAGGCGGCGCAGAATCCGCCGTTGCGGCCCGAGGCCGCCCAGCCCACCTCGTCACCCTCGACGAGGACGACATCGCGCCCGGGATCCCGTTCCTTGGCGATCAGAGCGGTCCACAGTCCGCTGTAACCGCCGCCCACGACCAGCAGATCGCACCGTTCGTCACCGGTCAGCGCGGGACGGGCCACCGGCTTTCCGGGGTCGTCCAGCCAGTAGGACAGGGGACGCGCGTCCGAGAGTGATCGTGCGGCCTCACGCATGGCATCCGGGGCCATGGTTTCCAACTCCTTCGGGTTCTAGTTTCCCGCATTGCTCTTCCGCCGGTTCGCGACGAGCTGCCCGGCGAGAACCACCGCAACGGCGATGACGAACATGGCCGTGCCGATGACGTTGATCTGCACAGGTGTTCCACGCTGGGCCGATCCCCAGACGAACATGGGGAACGTCACCGTGGAGCCCGCGTTGAAATTGGTGATGATGAAATCGTCGAAGGACAGCGCGAATGCGAGCAGCGCTCCCGCGGCGATTCCCGGGGCGGCGATCGGGAGGGTCACCCGGACGAACGTCTGCACCGGGCCCGCGTACAGATCACGGGCGGCCTCCTCCAGCCGTGGGTCCATCGACATCACCCGTGCCTTGACGGCCGTCACCACGAAGCTGAGGCAGAACATGATGTGGGCGATCAGCACGGTCCAGAAGCCGAGCCGGGCACCCATGTTGAGGAACAGGGTGAGCAACGAGGCCGCCATGACGACCTCGGGCATCGCCATCGGCAGGAAGATCAGCGAGTTGACCGCGCCACGGGCCCGGAAGCGGTAGCGGACCAGCGCGAAGGCGATCATCGTGCCGAGCGCGGTCGCGCCGACGGTCGCCCAGAAGGCGATCCGCAGCGAGAGCGACAGCGAACCGCAGAGGTCGGCGACGCCGCAGGGGTCCTTCCAGGCGTCCAGGGAGAACTCCTGCCAGGCGTAGTTGAAGCGCCCCTTCGGCCTGTTGAAGGAGAACACCATGACGACGACGTTCGGCAGGATCATGTACGCGAGGGTCAGCAGACCGGCGAGCACGACCAGGTTCCGGCGGATCCATCGGAGTACGGGCATCAGACCAGGTCCTCCGTACCGGAGCGGCGGATGTAGACGGTGACCACGAGCAGGACGACCGCCATGAGGATGAACGAGAGCGCGGCCGCGGTCGGATAGTCCAGGACCCGCAGGAACTGGGCCTGGATGACGCTGCCGACCATCTTGGTGTCGGTCGAGCCGAGGAGTTCCGCGTTGACGTAGTCGCCGCTCGCGGGGATGAACGTCAGCAGCGTGCCGGAGACGACCCCGGGCATGGACAGCGGGAGCGTCACCTTGCGGAAGGTGGTGGCGGGTGTGGCGTACAGGTCGCCCGCGGCCTCGTGCAGCCGGCCGTCGATGCGTTCCAGCGAGGTGTAGAGCGGGAGGATCATGAACGGCAGGAAGTTGTACGTCAGACCGCAGACGACGGCCATGGGCGTGGCCAGCACCCGGTTGTTCTCGGTCCAGCCGAGCCAGGCCGTGACGTCCAGGACGTGCAGGGTGTTCAGCGCGTCGACGACCGCGCCGCCGTCCGCGAGGATCGTCTTCCAGGCCAGCGTCCGGATGAGGAAGCTGGTGAAGAACGGGGCGACGACCAGCACGAGCACCAGGTTGCGCCAGCGGCCCGCCTTGAACGCGATCAGATAGGCGAGCGGGTAGCCGAGCAGCAGGCACAGCAGCGTGGCGGTCCCCGCGTAGAGGAGGGAGCGGACGAACTGCGGGTAGTAGTCGGTGAGGGCGTCCCAGTAGGTCCGGAAGTGCCAGGTGACCTCGAAGCCCTTCTCCAGGGATCCGGTCTGTACGGAGGTCGACGCCTGGTAGACCATCGGCAGCGCGAAGAAGACGAGCAGCCACAGGATGCCGGGGAGCAGCAGCCAGTAGGGCACGAGCCGCCTGCGGGTGGACGGCTTGCGGACCACTGCCTCCGCGGCGGGCGCCTTCGTGACGCTCACGCCGCTCCCTCCAGGCCTTCGGTACCGGCGCCCGCGTCGATGGACTGGTCCGCGTCGAGTCCGAAGGTGTGCTCGGGGTTCCAGTGCAGGACGACCTCGGCGCCGGGGCCGAGCCGGCTGTCGCGCTCGATGTTCTGCTCGTAGACCTGGAGCGCGGTGCCGGCCGGGCTCTCGACGACGTACTGCGTGGACACTCCGATGAAGCTGGAGTCCGTGATGCGGCCGGTGACCCGGTTGCGGCCGTCGGGTATCCGGTCCGCGTCGTCGGTGTGGGTGAGGGATATCTTCTCGGGGCGGACGCCGACGAGCAGCTTCTCCCCGTTCCCCGCGGGGGCGGTACATCGCCCGCCGGGCAGGGTGAGCTTCCCGCCGCCGGCCGAGACGACGACGTCCGTCCCCCTGGACACGATCTCCCCCTCTATGAGGTTGGAGGTGCCGAGGAAGTTGGCCACGAAGGTGGTCCTGGGGTTCTCGTACAGGTCGGCGGGGGCGCCCAGCTGTTCGACCCGGCCGCCGTTCATCACCGCGACGGTGTCGGCCATGGTCATGGCCTCCTCCTGGTCGTGGGTGACGTGGATGAACGTGATGCCGACCTCGGTCTGGATCCGCTTGAGTTCGAGCTGCATCTGCCGGCGCAGTTTGAGGTCGAGGGCGCCCAGGGGCTCGTCGAGGAGCAGCACCTGGGGGTGGTTGATGAGCGCGCGGGCCACAGCGACGCGCTGCTGCTGGCCGCCGGAGAGCTGGTGCGGTTTGCGCCGGGCGAAGTCGCCGAGCTGGACGAGGTCCAGCATCTCGCCGACCTGCCTGCTCACCGACTTGATGCCGCGGCGGCGCAGCCCGAAGGCGATGTTCTCGGTGACGTCGAGGTGCGGGAAGAGCGCGTAGCTCTGGAAGACGGTGTTGACGGGGCGCTTGTACGGGGGCAGGCCGGTGATGTCGCGGCCGCCGAGCGAGACCGTGCCGGTGGTGGCCTCCTCCAGACCCGCGATCATGCGCAGGGTGGTGGTCTTCCCGCAGCCGGACGCGCCGAGCAGCGCGAAGAACGAACCCCGCGGGACGGTCAGGTCGAGGGGGTGCACTGCGGTGAAGGAGCCGTAGGTCTTGCTGATCCCGGTGAGACGGACGTCGCCGCCCTCTGTCTGCTGCTGTGTCATGGGTCGCGGTCCCAGTGGTGTCGGGGGAGTTCGGGAGGGGACGGGCCGGTCAGGCACCGATGAGCTTGGCGAACTTCTCCTCGTACGCCGTCTCTTCCTCGGCGCTGAGGGAGCGGAAGGACCGCGACTTCGCGGCCATCACCCTGTCCGGGAGGATCAGCGTGTTGGACGCCATCGAAGCGTCGATCTTCGCGAGCTCACCTGCGACCCCGTCCACCGGGCAGACGTAGTTGATGTAGGCGGCGAGCCGGGCCGCGACCGGGAGCTCGTAGTAGTGGTCCATGAGCTTCTCGGCGTTGGTCTTGTGCCGCGCCTTCGCCGGGATCAGCATGTTGTCGCTGGAGGTGATGTAGCCGGCGGACGGGATCGAGAACTTGATCGCCGGGTTGTCGGCCTGGAGCTGGATGATGTCGCCCGCCCAGGCCACACAGGCCGCGATGTCGCCCTTGCTCAGGTCCGCGGTGTAGTCGTTGCCCGTGAAGCGGCGTATCTGCTTGGTGTCGACGCCCTTCTGCATCCGCCCGACGGCCGCGTCGAAGTCGGCGTCGGTGAACGAGCCGGGGTCCTTGCCCATGTCGAGGAGCGTCATGCCGACCGAGTCACGCATCTCGGAGAGGAAGGAGACCTTGCCCTTGAGCTTCGGGTCGTCGAGGAGCTGGGTGACGGAGTCGACCTTGCGGCCGCCGGTCGCCTTCTCGTTGTAGGCGATGACGGTGGGGATACCGGTCCACGGGTAGGAGTAGGCGCGTCCGGGGTCCCAGTCGGGCGTACGGAACTGGGCCGACAGGTTCGCGAAGGCGTGCGGCAGGTTCGCGGGGTCGAGTTTCTGCGCCCAGCCGAGCCGGATGATCCGTGCGGCCAGCCAGTCCGTCACGATGATGAGGTCGCGGCCGGTGTCCTGGCCGGCGGCGAGCTGTGGCTTGATCTTCCCGAAGAACTCGACGTTGTCGTTGATGTCCTCGGTGTACTTGACCCGGATGCCGGTGCGTTTCGTGAAGGCGTCCAGGGTCGGCCGGCTCTTCTCGTCCTCGCCGACATCCATGTACTCGGTCCAGTTGGAGAAGTTGATCTGCTTCTCCTCCGCCGAGTGGTCGTCGGACGCGGCGGCGTCGCCCGCGCGTGCGGCGGGCGGGATGCCGCACGCGCTCAGGGCGCCGAGGCCGCCGAGTGCGAGGGCTGCCGTGCCCGAAGCCCGGAGGAGGGAACGGCGTGTGAGGGCACCCCTGCCGTACTCGATGCTGCGCCTCATGGCGGCCAGCCGGGGCGCGGAGAGGTGCTCGGGCTCGTACTGCTCCATACGCGTGTGCCCTTCCGGGTGGGTGGGGCCGCCCTGCGGCGGCCGCTGCTATCGGTCCCCGAAGACGGTGCGGTGCCAGTCCTTCCTGGCCACCGCGGTGTTGTCGTACATGACGTGCTTGACCTGCGTGTACTCCTCGAAGGAGTACGACGACATGTCCTTGCCGAAGCCACTGGCCCTGTATCCGCCGTGCGGCATCTCGCTGATGATCGGGATGTGGTCGTTGATCCACACGCAGCCCGCCCTGAGCTCGCGGGTGGCGCGGTTGGCCCGGTACAGACCGGTGCTCCAGGCGGAGGCGGCCAGCCCGTAGGGGGTGTCGTTGGCGAGGCGGATGCCCTCGTCGTCGGTGTCGAAGGGCAGCACCACGAGGACGGGCCCGAAGATCTCCGAGCTGACGATCTCGCTGTCCTGGGCGGCGCCCGTGACGAGGGTCGGCCGGTAGTAGGCGCCGTCGGCGAGTTCGCCTCCGGGAGCCCCGCCACCGGTGACGACGGTGGCGTAGGAGCGGGCACGGTCGACGAATCCGGCGACACGGTCGCGCTGCTGACGGCTGATCAGCGGGCCCAGGTCGGTCGACGGGTCGAAGGGGTCGCCGAGCCGCACGGTCTCCATGAGGGCGGCGACCCCGCTGACGAAGGCGTCGTACAGGGGACGCTGGACATAGGCCCGGGTCGCGGCCGTGCAGTCCTGGCCGGTGTTGATGAGGGCCCCGGCGACCGCCCCGTGGACCGCCGAGTCCAGATCCGCGTCGTCGAACACGAGGAAGGGAGCCTTGCCGCCGAGTTCCAGGTGCAGGCGCTTGACGGTGGAGGTGGCGAGTTCGGCGACCCGCCTGCCGACCGCGGTGGATCCGGTGAAGGAGGTCATCACGACGTCGGGGTGGCCGACGAGGTGCTCGCCCGCGTCCCGCCCGGCGCCGGAGACGATGTTGATCACACCGTCGGGGATGCCGGCCTCCGTGGCCGCCTGGGCGAACATCAGCGAGGTCAGCGGCGTGATCTCGGCGGGTTTCAGCACGATGGTGTTGCCCGCGGCGACGGCCGGGAGGATCTTCCAGGCCGCCATCTGGAGGGGGTAGTTCCAGGGTGCGATCGAGCCGACGACCCCGAGGGCCTCACGGCGTACGTAGGAGGTGTGGTCGCCGCTGTACTCGGCGGCCGACCTCCCTTCCAGGTGGCGCGCGGCGCCGGCGAAGAACGAGGTGTTGTCGACCGTGCCGGGCACGTCGAACTCGGTGGAGAGCTTGAGGGGCTTGCCGCACTGCAGGGATTCGGCGTACGCGAGGTCCTCGGCCTGCACGGCGAGTACGGCGGCGAAGCGGTGCAGCGCCTCGGAACGCTCGCCCGGGGTGAGACCCGACCAGCCGGGGAACGCCTCCCGGGCCGCGGCCACGGCGGCGTCGACGTCTTCGGTGCCCGCCAGTTCGTACCGGAGGACCGTCCTGCCCGTGGCCGGGTCCACCACGTCCTGGTGGCGTCCCGATGTGCCGGGGCGCAGACGTCCGCCGATGTACTGCGCACCCTCGGCGAAGCGGTCCTGCACCTGGAAACCGTTGCCCATGACGTTCTCCTCCGCTGCCCCCTGACCAGGGGCGGCGTAGCTTCTTCTCGAATTGAGTGCCGATCCTGACAGAGCACACCTCTACCAACAAGTGATTCCGTTGTTTCCTTTTGGTTACGCAACGGAATCTGTCGACGATGTGTCTCGTGCGTACGGAAATCCCTGTACGGGCTGTCAGTGGCGGATGCCAGACTCGGCTGCCATGGGACAGGAACACATGGACGGCCTCCTGGCGCGCACGGCGCGCGGGGAGCACGTGAAGTACCTGCCGTTCTGGGGACATCGGCCCCGCCCGGACGGCAGGCTCGGGGAGAGCTGCCTCAGCCAGTGGTGGCCCTCGCCGTTCACGGTCGGCGCGGTGACCTACGCGTCGGCGGAGCACTGGATGATGGCCGGCAAGGCGCGGCTCTTCGGGGACGCGGAGGCCGAGGCCGAGGCCGTGGCCGCGAGCAGCCCGGCGGCGGCGAAGAAGGTGGGCAGGCTGGTCAGGGGCTTCGACGACGAGGTGTGGATCCGTGAGCGGTTCGGCCTGGTCGTCGCGGGCAGCGTGCACAAGTTCGGTCAGGATCCGGCGCTGCGGGCGTATCTGCTGGGCACCGGTGAACGCGTGCTCGTCGAGGCCAGTCCGATGGACCGGATATGGGGAATCGGGCTCGCCAAGGACGATCCGCGCACGGCGGACCCCGCGTCCTGGCGTGGGCTCAACCTGCTGGGCTTCGCGCTGACGGAGGCACGCGCGCTGCTGCGCGCGGAGTGACACGGGGCGGGGCGGGGCCGGGGACCCGCGTCCCCGGCCCCGGGACCGCTCCGCACCGCGTCGGTCAGCGTGTGGTGCCGACCACCAGTGACGTGGCGTAGGGGTCGTAGTAGTCGTCTCCGCCGCTCGACTCGTCGTTGGCGACGGCCCAGATCAGGAATCCGAGGAAGACGGCGCTGATGACGATCGAGACCGAGCCGAGGATGATCCCGGCGAGGGCCATCCCGCCGTTGGTCGCCTCACCCCGCTTGGCACGGCCCCGGCCGATGATGCCGAAGATCAGGGCGAGGATGCCCAGGACGATGCCGAACCCCCACATGCAGAATCCGACCACCGCGATGATGCCGAGCACCATGGCGGCGATACCGAGCCCGTTGGCGGGCGCCGGGCCCCAGGGCGGCTGGCCGGCGTAGCCGGGGTATCCCGGGTAGCCGTACGACGCCGAGGGCGCGGCAGGAGCCGCCGGATACCCGTACGCGGCCGAGGGCGCGGCGGGGGCGGCGGGGTAGCCGTACGGGTCGTGCTGTCCCGGACCGTTCGGCCCGACCGGAGGCGCGGGCACGGGGGGCTGCTGCGGGCCGAAGGTCCCGGCCGGCCCGGGTATCGGTCCGGTCCCGGAGTCGACGCCCGGCATCGAGGTGACCGTGGGCTGGTTGTGGACGGCGGGCGGGGCGGCGTCCGCGGGCTGCTTGCCCAGTCCGACCCTGCTGTCCGGCGGAGCCCACGGATCGCGCGGCGCGCCCTCGCCCCCGGGCTGCTGTGTGTTGTCTGACATGGGCCTCCCCCATCGTGGTCCAGCCATGCTACGGCCCGGCGTCCGGCCGCAGGGCCCCGCATACGATGATCGGTGCGGCCGGACGCCCGACCGAACATCCAGAGATCCGGGAGTATCCGATGAACGATCTGCACCCCTTCATCGCGGGGCTGCCCAAGGCCGAGCTGCACGTGCACCACGTCGGGTCCGCCTCGCCCCGCATCGTGGCCGAACTGGCCGCCCACCACCCCGACTCCAAGGTCCCCACGGATCCGGAGGCGCTCTCGGACTTCTTCACCTTCACCGATTTCGGGCACTTCATCGACGTCTACCTCTCGGTGGTGGACCTGATCCGCACTCCCGAGGACGTCCGGCTGCTGACCTTCGAGGTCGCCCGGGACATGGCGCGGCAGAACATCCGGTACGCGGAACTGACCGTCACCCCGTTCAGCTCGACGCGTCGGGGCATCCCGGAGCAGGGCTTCATGGAGGCCATCGAGGACGCCCGCAAGGCCGCCGAGGCGGAGCTCGGGGTCGTCCTGCGCTGGTGCTTCGACATTCCGGGAGAGGCCGGGCTGGAGGCAGCCGAGGAGACGACCCGCCTCGCGGTGGACCTGCGGCCCGAGGGGCTGGTGTCCTTCGGCCTCGGCGGACCCGAGATCGGCGTGGACCGCCCGCAGTTCAAGCCCTACTTCGACCGTGCGATCGCCGAGGGTCTGCACTCCGTCCCGCACGCCGGGGAGACCACGGGCCCGGGGACCGTCTGGGACGCGCTGACGGCTCTGCGCGCCGAGCGCATCGGGCACGGCACCAGCTCCACCCAGGACCCGAAGCTGCTGGCACACCTCGCCGAGCACCGCATCGCCCTGGAGGTCTGCCCCACGTCGAACATCGCCACCCGGGCGGTCCCGGACCTCGACCGGCACCCGCTGAAGGAAATGGTCGAGGCCGGTGTCCTCGTCACGATCAACAGCGACGACCCGCCCATGTTCGGCACCGACCTCAACAACGAGTACGGGGTGGCGGCCCGGCTGCTCGGCCTCGACGAGCGCGGTCTGGCCGGGCTGGCGAAGAACGCCGTGGAGGCCTCGTTCCTGGACCCGGCCGGCAAGCGCGCGCTGAGCGCCGAGATCGACACGTACACGACGAACTGGCTGGAGGCCCCCGGCCGGTGACCCCTCCGGTCACAATGGCCTCATGACCACCACCGTCACCGCCGTGGCCCACCGCGGCGATCCCTACCGTGCCCGTGAGAACACGCTCCCCTCAATCCGGTCCGCCGTGGACAGGGGGGCGGACGCGGTCGAGATCGATGTCCGCGTCACCCGGGACAAGGTGCCCGTGCTGCTCCACGACTCCACGCTGGAGCGCCTGTGGGGCCACGACGTCCGCCTCGACCGTCTGGAACAGCGGGAGTTGGCGGAGCGGACCGGCGGCGGGGTGCCCACCCTGCGCCAGGCGTTGTCCGCCGCAGGTGACCGCCGGGTCATGCTCGACCTGCCCGGCGCGACCGACAACTCCGTACGGGAGACCGTCGCCGTCGTGCGGGAGTGCGGGGCGCAGGACCGCGTGTACTACTGCGCGGACACGCACGCGATGCTGAAGGTGCGCGCGGCCGATCCGTCCGCCGAGATCGCGCTGACCTGGACGACCCTCGCACCGCCGCGCTCCGTACTGCTCGACGCGGTGCGGCCGCGCTGGCTGAACTACCGCTTCGGGCTGCTGAGCCGCGAGCTGGCCGACCGCGTCCACGCCGACGGGCTGCTGGTCTCCGCCTGGACGGTGGACACCCGGCGCACGATGCGCCGGCTGCTGGCGTACGGCGTCGACTCGATCACCAGCAACCGGATCGATGCACTCCGGAAGCAGCTGGCCAACTCCCCTGTTCCAGAGGCCCCTTGATCGGTCCGGCATCATGGGCGGTCCCTGCCGTCCGTGATCCCAGGAGCAGACGTGACCGAACCCGGCCCCCGCACCCCGCCCTCCCGCGTCCGTGCCGACATCGCCCACAACGCCCGGGTCTGGAACCACTGGCTGGGCGGCGCCGACAACTACCCCGTGGACCGGGCGGTGGGCGACCGGGTGACCGGCATGTATCCGAGCATCGGCGAAGTGGCCCGGGCGGACCGGGCGTTCCTCGGCCGGGTGGTACGCCACCTGGCCGGTGACGCGGGGATCGGCCAGTTCCTGGACATCGGCACCGGACTGCCGACGGCGGACAACACCCATGAGGTCGCCCAGCACACCGCGCCCGACGCACGCGTCGTCTACGTCGACAACGACCCGATCGTCCTGGAGCACGCGCGCTCCCTGCTCACCAGCGCACCCGAGGGCGCCACCGAGTACGTCGAGGCGGACGCGCGGGATCCGGAACTGATCCTCCGCACGGCCGGACGGACCCTGGACCTCCGGCGGCCGGTCGCGGTGATGATGCTGGGCATCCTCAACTTCGTCCTGGACACGGACGAGGCACGGGGCATCGTGACGAAGCTGATGGAGGCCCTGCCGTCCGGCAGCCATCTGGTGCTCACCCATCCCACGACGGAGCTGGGCGGCGAGGGCAACGAGGCCGCCATGCGCTTCTGGAACGAGAACGCCAATCCGCCGATCACCGCCCGCAGCCGGACCGAGTTCGCCTCGTTCCTCGACGGCCTGGACGTCCTGGAGCCCGGCATCGTGTCCTGCTCCCGCTGGCGGGCGGGGTCCCACGGTCCGGCCCCGGAGGTCGCCCAGTTCGGCGCGGTGGGCCGGAAGCCCTGATGCGGAGAGCCGGGACGCGGTGGCAGGCCGCGCGGCACCGGCGGCCTCCGCCGATGTCACGGCCATGCCCTCACACGCACGCCACAACCTCGGAGCTCCGCCGGCGGGATGAGGTCACACCGCCGCGGCCGCCTCCAGGCGCCTGATCATGCGGTGGACGACGAGCAGCGGGATGATCCCGAAGACCCCGAAGGACATGTCGATCACCGTCCACCAGAAGGGGATGTCGCGGATCGGCCCGCAGATCAGGGCGAGGGGGATGATCCCGGCGCAGGCGATCATGCCGAACTGGATCACCCAGATGTTGCGGACCGGGTCGCGGTAGGGACCGTAGAAGGCCACCGCGATGACGAGGTGGGCGAAGGCCAGCCAGTCGGTGCCGTAGAGGACGAAGGGGTACGCCGCATCGGCCTCATCGAGGCCGGTGCGGACCCGGGTGATCCACTCCACGAGGGCCGGGAAGTGCTCGGGAGCGGGGGAGGCGGAGGACGTCAGCAGGTCCTCGGCCCAGTGGAGTTCGGTGACCAGCGGGAAGGCCGTGAGGCCGCTGAACACCAGACAGACGATGAAGACGACCAACCACACGCGTATGCGCCGCAACAGGGCTCGCTCGCTCATGCCCCGCAGCGTACGCCCATCATGAACACGTTCAAAAAGAGGGTTCCGCCGTATCTCTGGGCCCGTAGTCCGACGTCGGCGTTCCACCTCTTCGCGCATCCTGTGCGCTCGTGATGTCCCGGCTACGGCGAGGCGTTGACGCATCGCGCCATCGGGGAAGATCAGCGAGCCCTCAACGGGCGCGGCGGTCTCCCCGTCCTCGGCGGAGGCCAGGAGCTCGCCCGCGCGCCTGGTCTCCCGACCGGGCTCTGCCCTGTTGCACGCGATGCCCGTGATCCCGGATCGCCAGGGCGCGCCGTGCCGCCTCACCGGGTCGAACGCGGGTGAAGCAGCTGCGGGTCCAGGTGTGCGGCGACGTCGCGTTGCCGCGACCGGTCCGGCGGGAACGCCCCGTTGCGCACACCCTGTCCGTGGGGCGCACCCCTGCCCCGGAACGCGCGTACGGCCCCGGGCCGGAGCCCGGGGCCGTACGGTCGGACGTCCGGCTCAGTCGTCGAGCGAGGTCATGACGTGCTTGATCCGGGTGTAGTCCTCGAAGCCGTACGCGGAGAGGTCCTTGCCGTAACCGGACTTCTTGAACCCGCCGTGCGGCATCTCCGCGACGAGCGGGATGTGGGTGTTGATCCACACGCAGCCGAAGTCGAGCTTCTTCGACATCCGCATGGCACGGGAGTGGTCCTTGGTCCAGACCGAGGAGGCCAGGGCGTACTCGACGCCGTTGGCGTACTCCACGGCCTGGGCCTCGTCCGTGAAGGACTGGACGGTGATGACGGGGCCGAAGACCTCGTGCTGGACGATCTCGTCGTCCTGCCTGAGACCGGAGACGACGGTCGGGGCGTAGAAGTAGCCCTTGTCACCGACCCGGTGGCCGCCGGCCTCGACCCTCGCGTGCGCGGGGAGGCGCTCGATGAAGCCGCTGACCTGCGCCAGCTGGCCGGCGTTGTTGAGCGGGCCGTAGAGCACGTCCTCGTCGTCCGGCAGACCGGTCTTCGTGTCGGCCGCCGCCTTGGCGAGCGCGGTGACGAACTCGTCGTGGATGGACTCGTGGACCATGACACGGGTCGCGGCCGTACAGTCCTGGCCGGCGTTGAAGTAACCCGCGACCGAGATCCCCTCCACGGCCTTGGCGATGTCGGTGTCCTCGAACACGACGACGGGTGCCTTGCCGCCGAGCTCCAGGTGGACCCGCTTGACGTCCTTCGCAGCGGACTCCGCGACCTGGATACCGGCCCGTACGGATCCGGTGATGGAGGCCATCGCGGGGGTGGGGTGCTCGACCATCGCGCGGCCGGTGTCACGGTCGCCGCAGATGACGTTGAAGACGCCCTTGGGCAGGATCTGCCCGATGATCTCGGCGATGAGCACGGTCGACGCCGGGGTGGTGTCGGACGGCTTGATGACCACGGTGTTGCCCGCGGCGAGCGCCGGGGCGAACTTCCACACGGCCATCATCATCGGGTAGTTCCACGGGGCGACCTGGGCGCACACGCCCACGGGCTCGCGACGGACGATGGAGGTGAGGCCCTCCATGTACTCGCCGGCCGAGCGGCCCTCCAGCAGCCGGGCGGCACCCGCGAAGAAGCGGATCTGGTCCACCATCGGCGGGATCTCTTCGGTCCGGGTGAGCTCCAGCGGCTTGCCGGTGTTCTCCGACTCGGCCGCGACGAGGTCCTCCGCACGCTCCTCGAAGGCGTCCGCGATCTTCAGCAGGGCCTTCTGGCGCTCGGCGGGCGTGATGTCGCGCCAGGCGGGGAACGCGGCCTCGGCGGCGTCCATGGCGGCGTCGACGTCGGCCTGTCCCGAGAGGGGGGAGGTCGCGTAGACCTCTTCCGTCACCGGGTTGACCACGTCGATGGTCCGTCCGTCCGCGGCGTCCCGGAACTCTCCGTTGATGTAGTTGCGCAGGCGGCGCACCTCGGTGGTCACAACCACCCCTCCTGTCGGCTGTCCGATGGGTGAGACTTCCACCCTAAACCGTTCGGTGACGCTTTCGACATACCCAACCGCCGCGAACTTCGGATTCAGTGAGATTAGAGCATTCAGACAACGAATTTCATCGATTCAAGCTTGCCAGACAGACGAGTAGCGGTGCACAGTGGAGTCGTGGCCAGCCGTAGCGCAGACTCCAGGAACGGGAGCGGATCGTCACCAGCGGTCGATGCCGTCTCCCTCGCAATCATCGAGCAGCTCCAGGAGGACGGCCGCCGGCCGTACGCCGCGATCGGCAAGGCCGTGGGCCTGTCCGAGGCGGCCGTACGCCAGCGCGTCCAGAAGCTGCTCGACCAGGGCGTGATGCAGATCGTCGCCGTGACCGATCCGCTCACCGTGGGATTCCGGCGCCAGGCGATGGTGGGCATCAACGTCGAGGGCGACCTCGACCCCGTGGCCGAGTCACTGTCGGCCATGACGGAGTGCGAGTACGTGGTGATGACCGCGGGCTCCTTCGATCTGATGGTGGAGATCGTCTGCGAGGACGACGACCACCTCCTGGAGACGATCAACAAACGCATCCGGGCGATACCCGGCGTGCGCTCCACCGAGAGCTTCGTCTACCTCAAGCTCAAGAAGCAGACCTACATGTGGGGAACCCGATAGCCGTGAGCAAGGACCTCAGCCGTACCGCGTACGACCACCTGTGGATGCACTTCACCCGCATGTCGGACTACGAGAACGCGCCCGTTCCCACCATCGTGCGTGGCGAGGGCACCTACATCTACGACGACAAGGGCAAGCGCTACCTCGACGGCCTGTCGGGCCTCTTCGTGGTCAACGCCGGTCACGGCCGCCACGAGCTCGCCGAGACGGCGTACAAGCAGGCGCAGGAGCTGTCCTTCTTCCCGGTGTGGTCCTACGCCCACCCCAAGGCCGTCGAGCTGGCCGAGCGGCTCGCCCACCACGCCCCGGGCGACCTCAACAAGGTCTTCTTCACCACCGGTGGCGGCGAGGCCGTCGAGACCGCCTGGAAGCTGGCCAAGCAGTACTTCAAGCTCAAGGGCAAGCCGACCAAGTACAAGGTCATCTCACGCGCCGTGGCCTATCACGGCACCCCGCAGGGCGCCCTGTCCATCACCGGCCTGCCCGCGCTCAAGGCCCCGTTCGAGCCGCTGGTCCCCGGTGCGCACAAGGTGGCCAACACCAACATCTACCGCGCCCCGCTGTTCGGGGACGACCCGGAGGCCTTCGGCCGCTGGGCCGCAGACCAGATCGAGCAGCAGATCCTCTTCGAGGGCCCGGACACCGTCGCCGCGGTCTTCCTGGAGCCCGTGCAGAACGCCGGAGGCTGCTTCCCGCCGCCGCCCGGATACTTCCAGCGCGTGCGCGAGATCTGCGACCGGCACGACGTGCTGCTCGTCTCCGACGAGGTCATCTGCGCGTTCGGCCGCCTCGGCACGATGTTCGCCTGCGACAAGTTCGGCTACGTCCCGGACATGATCACCTGCGCCAAGGGCATGACCTCGGGCTACTCCCCCATCGGCGCCTGCATCATCTCCGACCGGCTGGCGGAGCCGTTCTACCAGGGCGACAACACCTTCCTGCACGGCTACACCTTCGGCGGCCACCCGGTCTCCGCCGCGGTCGGTCTCGCCAACCTCGACATCTTCGAGCGCGAGGGGCTCAACCAGCACGTCCTGGACAACGAAAACGCGTTCCTGACGACGCTGCAGAAGCTGCACGACCTGCCCATCGTCGGCGACGTCCGCGGCAACGGCTTCTTCTACGGCATCGAGCTGGTGAAGGACAAGGCCACCAAGGAGACGTTCACGGACGAGGAGACCGAGCGCGTGCTGTACGGCTTCCTCTCCAAGGCGCTGTACGAGAACGGCCTGTACTGCCGGGCCGACGACCGCGGCGACCCGGTCGTCCAGCTCGCGCCGCCGCTGATCTCCGACCGGTCGACCTTCGACGAGATCGAGGGCATTCTGCGTGGCGTCCTGACGGAGGCCTGGACGAAGCTCTGACCGACGTCCGGGCTCCCCGGCGCTCCGGCTCCCGGTGCCCGGCTCCTCGGCTCCACGGCTCCCTGACGACCGGAGCACACCGGTCGGGAAGTCATTTCATACGGTCCACACGGCCCGGATGCACCCGTTCGAGTGAGACGCGGTGCATCCGGGCCGTGTGGTGTCCCGACACCCCGGTCCGGCTGCCTAGCGTGCCGAGTGACCGATCGGCCCTTTTCTCGTTGTATTCGTTCCCCCGTACGGGGGAATGGGACATCTGATCCGAACCGAGGTGAACGCCATGGTGGCCCCGCCCGACAACGACGTGATCTGGGCACGTTCCCTGCACCACTCCCACAACGGATCGCCGGGCCTCGGTGGTGTCTCGCTCGGTGTCCGCGACGGTGAGGTGCTCGCCGTGACCGGTCCCCGCGGGGCGGGGAAGACGACGCTGCTGCACTGCCTCTCGGGCCAGCTGGTTCCGGAGCAGGGCGAGGTCTGGTTCAACAGCGTGCCCGTGCACACCATGGGCCCCCGCCTGCGTGAGCAGCTCCGCCGGGACAGATTCGGCTGGATCGCGGCCGAGCCGCAGCTGGTGCCGGAACTCAGCACCTGGGAGAACGCCGCCCTGCCGCTTCTGCTGCGGGGCGTCTCGCACCGCGCGGCCAAGAAGGCCGCCACCGAGTGGCTGGAGCGCCTGGACATCGGCCCGCTCGCCAAGAAACGGCCCCACACACTGCTGCAGTCGCAACGCCAGCGGATCTCCGTGGCCCGCGCACTCGCCGCGTCGCCGTCCGTGATCTTCGCCGACGAGCCGACCGCGACACTGCACCGGGCCGAACGCGCACAGCTCCTGCGCACCCTCACCACCGCGGCGCGGTCCCACGGGATCACGGTCGTGCTCGCCACCCACGACGCGGAGGTCGCCGCACTCGCCGACCGCGTGATCGGCCTGCTGGACGGCCGCCGCGTCACCAACGTCCCCCTGCCCTCCGCGTCCGATACGGAAGGCCGCTCGGCGTGCTCGCTCTCCGTCTGACCCGCGGCTCGCACCCCCTGGTCCTGATGCGACGGCTGCTCCTCGCCGCCGCTTCGGCCGGGGTGGGCTTCCTTCTCCTGTGCACCCTGGGGTACGCCTCCGGGCATCCGGCCGCCGCGTCGAGCTCCGTACTGCGCCTGCTGTGGTGCGCGGTCCCGCTCGCCGCGACCGTCCAGTTCGCGGTGGCGGTCGCGCGTACGGACCCGAGCACCCGCCCGCGCCCCGGGCTCTTCGCCGCCGGTCTCGGACCTGCCCGTCTCGCCCTGCTCGCGGCGATCTCGACGGCGGTGTCCACCATGCTGGGATCGGTGGTGGCTCTCCTCTTCTTCCTCCATCTGCGCGGTGACCTGACCGGGCTGCCGTTCGACGGCGGTGCGGCAGAGTTCCTGGGCGCGGGCACCCCGCTGCCGCTCGCCGCCGCGCTCACGCTGCTCGCCCTGGTGCCCCTGGCGGCTTCCACGGCCGGCGGACTGGCGGTGCGCTCCAGGCCCGTCGCACCGTCCGAAGCCCAGGAGGCCGAGGACGACCTCGTGCCCGCCCCGGTACCGAAGGGGCTGCCCTGGGGCGTCGCGCTCACCGCGGCCGGACTCGCGGTGGAGGCGTACGCGAGCCGTGGCTCGGCGGGCGAACCGTTCCCGCTGCCGGGACGGCTGGACTCCACCCCCGGCGCGGTGCTGGCGGGCTGGATCCTGACCGCGGTCGGGCTGGCCATGGCGGGTCCCGGCCTGACCCATCTGTGCGGCCGTCTGCTCCAGGCGGTACGCCCGGGAGCCGTACGTCTGCTGGCGGGCAGGGTCCTGATGGACGAGGCGACCAGGATCGGCCGCCCACTGGGAATCGTCTGCGCGGTGCTGTCCGGGGTCGTCGCGGTCTCCGTGCTCCACACCGGCGGCCCCCGCCCCTTCGGCCCGCTCACCGCGCTGGGCGCCGTGCTCGTCCTCGGCTGCACCACGGCGTCCCTGCTGACCACGGCGCTGGAGGCCAGGCAGTCCCGTGCCCGTACGGCCACGACCCTGCTGCGGCTCGGCGCCCCGGCCTCCGCGCTCCGCACCGCCGCGGTCCTGCGGGCACTGGTGCTCCTGGCCGTCTTCACCCCGCTGACCTGGGCGATCGCCGAGCTCGCCGCACTACCTCTGACGGAGTGACAACCGACGCCGGGGCGCTCCGTAGCATGGCGGCGTGGAAAATCCGGACGAGAACACGTACGCACCCGGCGTCGAGATCGAGACGCTCACCGCATTCGACAAGGCAGTGGCGGCCGGCACCCTCGCCGGCCACCGTGTCCAGTCCGTCGACCTGACGGACCGGGGCGAGGCACTGCGCACGACCGACACCCGCGGGGCCGTCTTCCTCGGCTGTCCCATGGAGCCCCGCGCCGAGGCGAAGATACGCGCGGACGGGGCCTTCGTCTTCCCGCCGGTACCCGGTCTCCCCTTCGACCCGTACCGCGGGCTGCTCTACACCCCCGACGCCCTGTACGAGGGCCTGGCGGAGGGGGGTTACGGGGCGACCCCGGACGCTCGGGCGTACGACTGGTTCCAGCGGACCAGGTCGAACGGCGACGTCTTCGCGTCGATGCTGCGGGCCCTTCACGACGACGCCGTCTCCGACGCCCTGGACGAACATCTCGTCGGGGCCCGCGTGGTGGGCGTGATGGGCGGTCACGCGATGGTCCGCGGCTCGGAGGAGTTCCGGGGCGCGGCCGTCCTCGGCAGGGAGCTGGCCCGCAGCGGCCTGACCGTGGCAACGGGCGGGGGCCCCGGCGCGATGGAGGCGGCCAACCTCGGCGCGTACGCCGCCCCGCACTCCGACGCGATGCTGCTCAAGGCCTGCGAACTCCTCGCCGCGACACCGTCGTTCGATCCGTCGGTGACCGACTGGGCGAAAGCCGCCTTCGCGGTCCGGGAGCGCTGGCCCGAGGGCGGTTCCTCGGTCGCCGTCCCCACCTGGTTCTACGGCCACGAGCCGCCGAACGCCTTCGCGGACCACATCGCCAAGTACTTCGCGAACGCCCTGCGCGAGGACGGGCTGCTGGCGCGTTCGACCGCCGGCGTGATCTTCCTGCCGGGTGCCGCGGGAACCGTGCAGGAGATCTTCGACAACGCGACGCCGAACTACTACGAGTCGCGGTCCGCCCCCACCCCGATGGTGCTGGTGAACCGTGCGCACTGGACGGAGAAACTGCCCGCCTGGCCTCTCCTCAGCTCGCTCGCGGCGGGCCGGGCCATGGAGTCCCGCATCGCGCTCGTCGACACGGTGGAGGAGGCGGCCCCCGCACTCGCCCGGCTGACGGGCTGACCCCGCCGGGGCTCAGCGTGCGGCGAGCAGGGCGTCGAGGGCGTCGAAGAACGCCTCCCAGCCGTCCTCGGCCGCCGCGTACTGCTCGGGCGTGAGATTGCCGCCGCGCTGCCGGAAGACCATCTCGGTGGACTTCCGGCCGCGCTCGGTGAAGGTGACCGTGACCGTCTCGCCCTCGACGTCCGCGGGTGCGCTCCGGTCCTTCAACGTGAAGACGAGTCGCTCGGGGGCGGCCACCTCCCGGTAGACGCCGTGGAAGGGCATGTCCGCGCCCGGCACCACGATGACCAGGCTCCACTCGCCGCCGGGCGTGACGTCCATCGACACCCGGTCGAGCGGCACGTCCGCTTCTCCCCCGTACCAGGCGGCAAAGTCCTCGGGGACCGTCCAGGCTTCGAACACCCGGTCACGCGGCGCCGCGACGACCCGGGTGATGTCGATGCCCTCGCGGGCCGGCTGCGTCATGGTCCCTGCCCCTTCCGGAGGTCTTCGTGTCCAGGGGAGCACGCCCCGTGGAGAGCCGCCAGCCGGTCACGGGACCACCGCCGGCCCTCAGGCCGCCGGGGGAAGCACGACCGTCTCCTGCGGGTCGAACGTCACGCCCACGACGGCCCCCTCCTCCGGGGTGTCCCGCAGACCGCACTCCGCCTCCAGGGCCGGACCGTCGTCGGGCCGCAGGGTGACGGTGACGTGGTGGCCGCGGAAGGTGCGTACACCCACCGTGCAGCGCAGACCGTCCTTCGGACCGCTGATCCGCACCCCGCCCGGCCGCACCAGCAGCTCGCACTCGCCCTGGGGCGCTCCCTCGGGCACCGGCACCTTGCCCCAGACCGTGTCGGCGGCGGTACCGGTGACCGTGGCGTCGACCAGGTTGTCGAAGCCGAGGAAGCGGGCCACGAAGGAGGAGGCGGGCCGCTGCCACACCTCCAGGGGGGTACCCGCCTGGGCGATCCGGCCGTCGCGCATGACCACGACCCGGTCGGCGAGCGCGAAGGCCTCGCCCTGGTCGTGGGTGACGGCGAGCACCGTGGTGCCCAGCCGGCCGAAGAGGATGCGCAGTTCGACGACGAGCCGTTCGCGCAGGCTCCGGTCCAGCTGACCGAGCGGTTCGTCCAGCATCAGCAGCTTCGGGCGGGGTGCCAGCGCCCGGGCGAGCGCCACCCGCTGCTGTTCACCGCCGGACAGGGCCGCGACGGCCCGTCGGCCCGCTCCCGGCAGGCCGACCAGGTCCAGGAGTTCGCCGGCCCTGCGGTCCCGCTCCGCGCGGGGCACGCCGTGCATCTTCAGACCGAAGGCGACGTTGGCGCCGACGTCCCGGTGCGGGAACAGCTGGTGGTCCTGGAACATCAGGCCCAGTCCCCGCCGGTGCACGGGCAGGGACGCCTGGTCGGCGCCGTCGAGCAACACCCGCCCGCCGTCCAGGGGCTGCAGCCCGGCCACGGCCCGCAGCAGCGTCGACTTTCCGCTGCCGCTCGGCCCCAGCACGCACACGATCTCGTGATCCGCGACCTCCAGGTCGACGGCGTCCAGCGCGGTCCGCTTCCCGAACCGGACCGTGGCCGACTCCACTGCCAGCATCTCTAGAACTCCCCGGATCGGTCGGTGCGGATACGTTCGAGCAGCAGCAGCGACACCGCGCAGACGAGCATCAGGATCGTGCTGAGGGCCATCGCCTGGCCGTAGTTGAGCTCCCCGGAACGCCCCAGCAGTCTGGCGACGGCGACCGGCAGCGTGGGGTTGTCCGGGCGTGCGATGAACACGGTCGCGCCGAACTCCCCGAGCGACACGGCGAAGGCGAACCCGGCGGCCACCAGCACCGCCCGCCGCACCAGCGGCAGGTCCACCTCGCGCCAGGCCCGCAGCGGCGAGGCGCCGAGCACCGCCGCCGCCTCCCGCAACCTGTGGTCGACGGCTCGCAGGACGGGCAGCATGGTCCGCACGACGAAGGGGACGCCCACCAGAGCCTGGGCGAGCGGCACGAGGATCCAGGACGTACGCAGATCGAGCGGCGGCTCGTCCAGGGTGATCAGGAAGCCGAAGCCGACGGTGACCGCCGACACCCCGAGCGGCAGCATCAGCAGGGCGTCGAAGCCGCGTACGAGCCGTCCGGCCCGCCTGGTCAGCGCGGCGGCCGCGAGCCCGCCGATCACGAGGGCGATGAGGGTGGCGACCAGCGCGTAGCGCAGGGAGTTCCCGATGGCGTCGAGCGGCGGCACGAGGAACGTCGAGCCGTTCGCGTCGGCGGACTGCAGCGCGCGGTAGAAGTCGAACCCGTACCCGCCGGAGGTGTCCAGGGAGCGTTCCACGAGGACGCCGAGCGGCAGCAGGACGAGCAGCAGCACGGTCAGCAGCACGCCGCCCAGCAGTGCCCGCTGACCGGCTCCACGGGGCGGCCGGGAGGTCTGCGCCGGATCGACGAGCCTCAGGGCGGTCTCCCGGCGCCGTACGGTCCACGCGTGGACGGCGAGGATCCCGCCGACCGCGGCGAACTGCACCAGGGTCAGCACTGCGGCTGTCGGCAGATCGAGGAGCTGGGCGGTCTGCCGGTAGATCTCCACCTCCAGCGTGGAGTAGCCCGGACCGCCGAGGATCTGGACGACCCCGAAGGAGGTGAAGGTGAAGAGGAAGACCATGAGCGCCGCGGCGGCGACGGCGGGGGCCAGCGCGGGCAGCGTCACACGCCGCCACGCGGCGAGGCGTCCGGCGCCGAGCACCCGCGCGGCCTCCTCCTGCCGGGGGTCCAGCTGGGCCCAGAGTCCGCCCACCGTCCGTACGACGACCGCGTAGTTGAAGAACACATGGGCGAGCAGGATCGCCCACACCGTGGTGTCCAGACGTACGCCCCAGAGCTGGTCGAGGAACCCACCACGTCCCAGCAGTGCGAGGAACGCCGTGCCCACCACGACGGTCGGCAGGACGAAGGGCACGGTCACCACGGCCCTCAGCAGCTGCTTGCCGGGGAAGTCGAAGCGGGCGAAGACATAGGCGCCGGGCAGCGCGATCAGGAGGGTGAGCGCGGTCGAGGCGAGGGCCTGCCAGGTCGTGAACCGGAGGACGTCGAGGATGTCCGGCCGGCTCAGCACCGTGCCGATCCGGCCGAACTGCCAGACGCCGTCCGCCTTGAGCCCGCGGCCGACGATCGCGGCGACCGGGTAGGCGAAGAACAGCGCGAAGAACGCGACGGGCACGGCCATGAGACCGAGCCGCATCGCGTTCCCCCCGCGCGGGGGCCGCGCGGCTACTTCACGACGAGCGAGGACCACGACTGGACCCACTGCTCACGGTTCTTGGCGATCTTCTCCGGGGCCACGGTGGCCGGCCTGTCGACCGTCGCACCGAACTTCGTGAACAGCTCCGGCAGCTTCGCGTCCTTCACCACCGGGTTCACGAACATGTTCAGCGGCATGTCCTCCTGGAACTGCTTGCTGATCAGGAAGTCCAGCAGCGCCTTGCCGCCCGCCTCGTTCTTCGCGCCGTCCAGCAGACCGGCGAACTCGATCTGGCGGAAGCAGGTTCCGGTGGCCACACCGGTCGGGGCCTCGGTGGGCCGCGGGTCGGCGTAGAGCACCTCGACGGGCGGGCTGGAGGCGTAGGAGACGACGAGCGGACGGTCGGCCTCGGCCTTCCTGCCGCCGGCGGAGCCGGAGAACTCGTCGTTGTACGCCTGCTCCCAGCCGTCGACGACCTTGACGCCGTTGTCCTTCAGCTTCTTCCAGTAGTCCTGGTAACCGGTCTCGCCGTGGGCGGCGACCGTGCCGAGGAGGAAGCCGAGGCCGGGAGACGACGTCGCGGCGTTCTCGGTGACGAGGAGGTTCTTGTAGGCGGGCTTCAGCAGGTCGTCGAAGGTCTTCGGCGGGTCGAGCTTCCTGTCCGCGAAGTACTTCTTGTCGTAGTTGACACAGATGTCACCCGTGTCGACGGGCGTGACCCGGTGCTGGTCGGCGTCGAGCTGGGTGTCGGCCGCGACGCGGTCCAGGCCCTTCGCCTCGTACGGCGTGAACAGGCCGTTGTCGAGGGCACGGGAGAGCAGGGTGTTGTCGGCACCGAAGAACACGTCGCCCCGCGGAGATCCCTTGGTCAGGATCTCCTGGTTGAGCGCCGCTCCGGCGTCACCGCTCTTGAGGACCTTGACCTTGTAGCCGGTCTCCTTCGTGAACGCCTTCAGGACGGCGTCCGACGCGTTGAAGGAGTCGTGACTGACCAGGGTGACGGTCTTCGACCCGGCCCCCGTGCTGTCGGAATTCTGGTCGTCGGAGCCCCCGCAGCCTGCGAGCGCGGTGACACCGAGCGCGGCGGCGAGCGCGGTCGCCGCGTACTTCGTGGTGGTCTTCATCGTGATTCCTCCTGGAGATGACCAGGAAGAGACGCGGCCCCACCCGCTCGGCGAGCGGGCAGGGCGCAACAGCTTGAGTAAGGTCCGAACTTCCTACCCGGAATGACCCGGGCGAGGTTCAGAGGGTCTGCGGCCGACCTGTCCTCGGTGCCGCACTCTCAGCGCTGTGGCGCTCCCCTGTCGGAATATGAAGTTGTTTCCGGGCCAGGCTACACCGGCCGGATCATGCCGGACCGGCCGGATCGTGCCCGCCCGTGGCAACCCCGTCTCAGCGCTCGGAGGCCGCCAGCTGCCCGCATGCCCCGTCGATCTCCTGGCCACGGGTGTCCCGGACGGTGACCGGCACGCCGTGGGCCGCGATGGCCTCGACGAACGCCTTCTCGTCCTCGGGCCGCGAGGCGGTCCACTTGGAGCCCGGGGTCGGGTTCAGCGGGATGAGGTTGACGTGCACCCGCTTGCCCTTGAGGAGTCGGCCCAGCCGGTCGCCCCGCCACGCCTGGTCGTTGATGTCACGGATCAGCGCGTACTCGATGGAGATGCGGCGGCCCGACTTCTCGGCGTACTCCCAGGCGGCGTCCAGGACCTCGCGGACCTTCCAGCGGGTGTTCACGGGCACGAGGGTGTCGCGCAGCTCGTCGTCCGGGGCGTGCAGGGAGACCGCGAGGCGGCACTTGAAGCCCTCGTCGGCGAAGCGCAGCATCGCGGGAACCAGGCCCACGGTGGACACGGTGATCCCGCGCTGCGAGAGCCCCAGGCCGTCCGGCTCCGGGTCCGTCAGCCGCCGGATCGCCCCGACCACGCGCTTGTAGTTGGCCAGCGGCTCGCCCATGCCCATGAAGACGATGTTGGACAGCCGTGCCGGCCCGCCCGGGACCTCACCGTCGCGCAGCGCCCGCATGCCGTCCACGATCTGGTGCACGATCTCGGCGGTCGACAGGTTGCGGTCGAGACCGGCCTGCCCGGTCGCGCAGAACGGGCAGTTCATGCCGCAGCCCGCCTGGGACGAGATACACATGGTCACCCGGTCCGGATACCGCATGAGGACGGACTCGACGAGAGTGCCGTCGTGCAGCTTCCACAGCGTCTTGCGGGTGGTGTCGTCGTCGCAGCTGATGTGGCGCATGACCGACATGAGGTCGGGGAACATCGCCTCGGCCAGCTTGTCGCGCGAGGCGGCCGGGATGTTGGTCCACTCCGACGGGTCGTGCGCGTAGCGCGTGAAGTAGTGCTGCGACAGCTGCTTGGCGCGGAAGGGCTTCTCGCCTGTCGCGGCGACTGCTTCCTTGCGCTCGTCGGGGGTGAGGTCGGCGAGGTGCCGCGGCGGCCGCTTGGCTCCACGGGGCGCGACGAAAGTGAGTTCTCCGGGCTTAGGCATGGTTCCTCCAGTGTCGCAGACACGCCGTGGTACTCAGGGCCGCCCGCGGACAGGGCAGGACGGGAGAGCCCGCAGGGTCACCGAGGACGGGCCTTTCGCGGCCCGGGGACGGCCCGTGCCGTGACCGATCGCACTGTCGGACAGCCCGCCGCGTCAGCCCTGGCCCTGCAACGCCACGCGCGTGTGGCGGTGCCGGGTCCGACGGCCGAGCTCGACGATCCCGCGCGGGTCCGTACCGGCCGCGCGGCCGGTTCTCCGGCGTTGCGGGGCGATTCAGTGCCGAGGAGCGCTCCGGGCCGTTCTCCTCGGACACAGCGGTGGGGGCCGTCGCCCCGGGCGACGGCCCCCACACACGTCGACGACGGTCCGGCCGTCAGCCGGATCCGACGAACAGCACCAGCAGCAGCCACACGACCGGCGCGCTCGGCAGGAGCGAGTCGAGCCGGTCCATGATGCCGCCGTGACCGGGCAGCAGCGTGCCCATGTCCTTGATCCCGAGGTCCCGCTTGATCATGGACTCGCCCAGGTCCCCCAGCGTGGCGCTGGCGGCGACGGCGAGACCCATCAGCAGCCCCTGCCACCAGCTACCGCCGTCGATCAGGAACTCCATGCACAGGGCGCCGGCCACCATCGCGAAGCCGACCGCGCCGAGGAGACCCTCACGGGTCTTCCCGGGACTGATACGCGGTGCCAGCTTGTGCGTGCCGAAGCGCCAGCCGACGGCGTACGCACCGGTGTCGCTGACCACGGTCAGCAGCAGGAAGGTCAGCACCCTCCACGCACCGTCGTCCGCGGTGAGCATCATCGCGACGAACGTGGCCAGGAACGGGACGTAGAACACCGCGAAGACGCCGGCCGTGACGTCCTTGAGGTAGCCCTCGGGGGGCTCCGTCATGCGCCACACGAGCACCGCGAGTGCCGTGAGCGCCATGGCGACCCAGGCGCCCTCCGCCTCCCGCACGTAGCCGGCCACCACCATCGCGGCGCCGCCGACGGCGAGCGGCACGAGGGGGGCGTTGATGCCCTTGCGCTCCTTGAGACGGGAGGTGAGCTCCCAGAGACCGACCACCACCGCCGCCACGACCACGCCGACGAAGACGGCCTTCACGATGAAGAGGGAGCCGACGACGAGAGCGCCGAGGCCGACACCGACGCCTATGGCGGCGCGGAGGTCACGCCCCGCGCGCTTCTTCTGCGGCGGGGACGGCAGCGGGGTCGACATGGGCTCCTGCGGCTTCTCGTCACGGAACAGGGGGCCGCTGACGCGCGCGGCTTCCCTGTCCCGGTCGTCGCGGTCGTCAGCGTCTCTACCTGCGTCGGGAACGTCCGGCACGATGGGCATGGGCCGAGTCTGCTGGGCGGCGTGCACATCGTAGGCAGGACCCGCCGGAGGGGCCCCCATCTCGGGCGTGCTCCGGTAACCGGCTCCCTGCGGGGCGCCCCAGGAAGAGTCGTTCATCAGACTTCGAGCAGCTCGGCTTCCTTGTGCTTGAGCAGCTCGTCCACCTGCGCGACGTACTTCGCGGTGGTGTCGTCGAGCTCCTTCTCCGCGCGGCGGACCTCGTCCTCGCCGGACTCCTTGTCCTTGACGAGCTTGTCGAGCGACTCCTTGGCCTTGCGGCGGATGGAGCGGATCGAGATCTTGGAGTCCTCGGCCTTGGTCTTGGCGACCTTGATGTACTCCTTGCGGCGGTCCTGAGTGAGCTCGGGGAACGTCACACGGATGATGTTGCCGTCGTTGCTCGGGTTGACGCCGAGGTCGGAGTCACGGATCGCCTGCTCGATGTTGCGCAGCGCGGTCTTGTCGAACGGGGTCACCACGGCCATCCGCGGCTCGGGGACCGAGAACGAGGCCAGCTGGTTGATCGGGGTCAGCGCGCCGTAGTAGTCGGCGACGATCTTGTTGAACATCGCCGGGTGCGCACGGCCGGTACGGATCGCGGCGAAGTCCTCTTTCGCGACCACGACGGCCTTCTCCATCTTCTCCTCGGCCTCGAGGAGGATTTCTTCGATCACCACGTGCTCCTGCGTGTCTTGAGCGGACCCGGCATCGTCGGGTCCTGCGGATCCTGCGTCGCGTCCTCACCTGCACGGTGTCCGACCGGCAGGCCGTTGTCCATCTTGTGGGCCGTCAGGCCCGGGTGCTCCGGTCGCTCACCAGCGTGCCGATCTTCTCACCCTTGACCGCGCGGGCGATATTGCCCTCCGTGGTCAGCTCGAAGACGAGGATGGGGAGCTGGTTGTCACGGCAGAGGGTGATCGCGGTGGCATCGGCGATCTTGAGGTCACGGGCGATCACCTCGCCGTACTCCAGGGCGTCGAACTTCACCGCTCCGGGGTTGGTCCGCGGGTCGGCGTCGTAGACCCCGTCCACGCCGTTCTTCCCCATCAGCAGCGCCTCGGCGTCGATCTCCAGAGCGCGCTGGGCGGCGGTGGTGTCGGTGGAGAAGTACGGCATGCCCATGCCGGCGCCGAAGATGACGACGCGCCCCTTCTCCAGGTGCCGCACGGCACGGAGGGGGATGTACGGCTCGGCGACCTGGCCCATGGTGATGGCGGTCTGGACGCGCGAGTCGATGCCCTCCTTCTCCAGGAAGTCCTGGAGCGCCAGGCAGTTCATGACCGTGCCGAGCATGCCCATGTAGTCGGACCGGGCCCGGTCCATACCGCGCTGCTGGAGCTCGGCACCACGGAAGAAGTTGCCTCCTCCGATGACCACCGCGATCTCGGCGCCGTCACGTACGACGGCCGCGATCTCGCGGGCGATGGCGTGCACGACGTCGGGGTCGACGCCGAGGCCGCCGCCGCCGGCGAATGCCTCACCGGACAGCTTCAGCATGAAGCGTCCGGAAATCTTGCCGTCGTCGCGCTTGTCGTCGGCCTGGGTGGCGTCCGCGCCCTTGTCCATGGAAATTCTCCTCGTGCACATACGAAGAAGGCCATTGCCGGTGGGTCTGGTGTCCCTCAGCGGCAATGGCCTCCTCGTCAGATCTGCGGTCGTCCGGCATGAGTGCGGCCGTCGACTGCACTAGACCCTATCGGGTCCACCGTTGTTCGCGGACGGACTCAGATGCCGACCTTGATACGCGCGAAGCGCTTCAGGGCGACACCGGCCTCGTCCAGGACCTTCTGGACGGACTTCTTGCTGTCCAGCGCGTAGGGCTGGCCGAGGAGGGTGGCCTCCTTGAAGAAGCCGTTGACGCGACCCTCGACGATCTTCGGGAGCGCGGCTTCGGGCTTGCCCTCGGCGCGGGTGGTCTCCTCGGCGACGCGGCGCTCGGCCTCGACGACCTCGGCGGGGACGTCCTCGCGGGACAGGTACTTCGGGGCGAAGGCGGCGATGTGCTGCGCGAGGCCCTTGGCCAGCTCGGCGTCGGCCTTGTCCAGCTCGACCATGACACCGATCTGCGGCGGCAGGTCGGGCATCGTGCGGTGCATGTAGACGGAGACGAACGCGCCGTCGAACTGCGCGAAGCGGTCCAGGACGATCTTCTCGCCGAGGTTGGCGTTGGCCTCGTCCACGAATGCCTGAACGGTCTTGCCCGGCTCGATCTCCGAGGCGAGGAGCGCCTCGATGTCGGCCGGGGAGGTCGCGGCGACGTGCGCGGCGAGCGTGTTGGCGACGGCCTGGAACTTGTCGCCCTTGGCGACGAAGTCCGTCTCGCACTTCAGCTCGACGAGGACGCCGGACGTCTTGTCCTCGGAGACGAGGGAGACGACGGCACCGTTCTCGGCGGAACGGCCCTCGCGCTTGGCGACGCCCTTCTGACCCTTGATGCGGAGCGCCTCGACAGCGCCGTCGACGTTGCCGTCGGCCTCGTCGAGCGCCTTCTTGCAGTCCATCATGCCGGCGCCGGTGAGCTCGCGGAGCTTCTTGACGTCAGCGGCGGTGTAGTTCGCCATGAGTCTGTTTCTCTCTCGAAGTCTGAAAGATCTACGGGTCAACGGCGGGGGCGGTGCCAGTGCACCGGCCCCCGCCGTCATTCAGCCGTGACTGACGGGTGTCAGGCCTGCTCGGCGTCCGCGGCCGGAGCCTCGGCAGCGGTCTCGACCTGCTCGGCAGCGGTCTCGGCCTCGGCCTGCTCGGCAGCGGCGGCGGCCGGCTCGGCGTCGGCGGCCTTCTCGGTCTCGGCGGAGGACTGGACCTCGTCCGTGCCCTCGGCGTCAGCCTTCTTGTCGCCCGCGAGCAGGTCGCGCTCCCACTCGGCGAGGGGCTCGCCGGCGGCCTTCTCGCCCGGCTTCGAGTCACCGGTGGCGGCACCGGAGCGGGCGATGAGGCCCTCGGCGACGGCGTCGGCGATCACGCGGGTGAGCAGGGTGACGGAGCGGATCGCGTCGTCGTTGCCCGGAATCTTGTAGTCGACCTCGTCGGGGTCGCAGTTGGTGTCGAGGATCGCGACGACCGGGATGTGGAGCTTGCGCGCCTCACCGACGGCGATGTGCTCCTTCTTGGTGTCGACGATCCAGACGGCGCTCGGCACCTTCTGCATCTCGCGGATACCACCGAGGGTCTTCTCCAGCTTGGCCTTCTCGCGGGAGAGGACCAGGAGCTCCTTCTTGGTGAGGCCGGAGGCGGCCACGTCCTCGAAGTCGATGAGCTCGAGCTCCTTCAGACGCTGAAGGCGCTTGTAGACGGTGGAGAAGTTGGTGAGCATGCCACCGAGCCAACGCTGGTTGACGTACGGCATGCCGACGCGCGTCGCCTGCTCGGCGATGGCCTCCTGGGCCTGCTTCTTCGTACCCACGAACATGATGGAGCCGCCGTGGGCGACGGTCTCCTTGACGAACTCGTAGGCGCGGTCGATGTACGACAGCGACTGGAGCAGGTCGATGATGTAGATGCCGTTGCGCTCGGTGAAGATGAAGCGCTTCATCTTCGGGTTCCAGCGACGGGTCTGGTGACCGAAGTGGACGCCGCTTTCCAGCAGCTCCCGCATCGTGACGACGGCCATGGCCGTACTCCTTGAGTTTCTCGGTTGCCGCGACCGCAGGATTGCTGTCGCGCCTGACGCCCCTACGCGCCGTGCCACAAGGGACCGAGGAGCGCGGCCACCGTCCGCTGAGAGGGAGGTGGCGGGGCGTGCGAAGTCGACCCGGTGACCCGGATCGCCAGAAGAAGTGTACGGGACCCGCCGGGTGCCGGGTGACGGCGATGTCCACAACCGCCCGGTCGTCCACAGATCCGGGCCGTGATCCCCCGCGGAACCCGTTCCCGGGAGACCGTTTCCCTCATGTGCCGCTCACCTGGAAAGACCTCCGGCCTGCCCGTCGGCGCCCGCCCGGCGACGCCTCCCACGTCCGGAGGCCGCCCCGCGCCGCGCTTGCTCCCTCTTGCGGCCGCGCTGCTGGCCGGGCTGCTCACGGCCCTGCCGCTGCCGGTCTCCGCCGGGGCCGAGGATCCGGGACGGGTGTCGGAGCCGGCGGGGGCGGCGATGTCGTCGGCGGTATCAGCGGTGCCGACCGCCGCGTCGGCATCGGCGCGGGCATCCGAGCAGGTCACGCCGGTGGCCGACCGGGCCTGGCCGATCGGGGGCCGGGGCAGGCCCCTTGTCGTACGGGGCTGGGAGCCGCCGGCCGGTCCGTACGGGCCGGGCCACCGCGGAGTCGATCTCGCCGCCCCGCCGGGCACCCCGGTACTGGCGGCGGCCCCGGGCAGGGTCGCCTTCGCGGGGCCGGTCGCGGGGCGGGGTGTGGTGTCCGTCGGCGTGGCCGGAAGCGGGGAGCCGCCGCTCCGCTTCACGTACGAGCCGGTACGGCCGCTGGTCGCCGAGGGCGACCAGGTGGTCGCTGGGCAGGTGGTGGGTGCGGTCGGGCCGGAGCCTTCGCACTGCTCCACGGGCTGCCTGCACTGGGGCCTGCGGCGCGGGGAGGTCTACCTCGATCCGCTCTCCCTGCTGCCCCCGTCACTGCTGCGGCGGGGTCCCTCCCGGCTCCTGCCGGTCTTCGGCGTACCGCTTCCGGGGCAGGGCGCCCCGGGTCCCGCTCAGCCCCGTACGCCGCGCAGGACCATGGCCACGGCCGTGTCCGCGACAATGCCCGGTTCCTCCGCCGCGCCCAGCTCGATCCTGCGCACCGCGGCGTCCACCGAGCCCTGCAGCAGCATGGCCGCGAGCCTCGGCTCGGTGTGGCCCAGGTCGGCGAGGGCCTCGACGATCATGGCGATCAGTCCGCCGTGCGCGGCACGGATCTTCTCCCGCGCACCCGCGTCCAGCTCGCTCGCGGAGATGGCCACGACCGCGCGGTGCCGCCGGTCCCCGACCAGGTCGAGCTGCCGGCGCACATAGGCCTCGATCTTGTCCTCGGGCGTACCGGCCCGCTCCATCGCGTTCTCGACCTCCGCGGCCCAGACGGGGAAGTCGACGGCGCAGAGCTCCTCGACCACGGCGGCACGGGAACGGAAGTACTCGTAGACGGAGGACCTCGCGAGGCCGGTGCGCTCGGCGAGGGCGGGGAAGGTCAGCGCCTCCGTACCGCCCTCGGACAGGAGGGAGCGCGCGGCGTCCAGGAGGGCGCCGCGCTGCATGGTCCGGTGCTCGGCCACGGAGGCCGCTCGAATCCTGGGCACCCGCCCACTCTACGGCGGACCCGGTTCGAAAGGGGGTCCGCGTCCCTAGCCGGGTGGCCGAAGCAGGTCCGGCTCAGCGTCCGGCGTCGGCGAGTTTCGCGCGGAGCTGGAGCACCGACTTGGTGTGGATCTGGCTGACCCTGCTCTCGGTCACGCCGAGGACGTTGCCGATCTCGGCGAGGGTGAGGCCCTCGTAGTAGTAGAGCGTGACCACGGTCTTCTCCCGCTCGGGGAGCGTGTTGATCGCGCGGGCCAGCAGCCGTCTGAGCTCGCGGTCCTCGGCGACCTCGACCGGATTGTCGGCTGCGGTGTCCTCGAGGGTGTCCATCAGGCTCAGCCTGTCGCCACCCTCACCGCCGACATGCAGCAGCTCCTCCAGCGCCACCACGTTGGCGAGCGACAACTGGCTGAAAACAGCGTGGAGTTCCTCCAGCGCGACGCCCATCTCCGAGGCGACTTCGGCTTCCGAGGGCGTACGCCGGAGCTGCGCCTCGAGCGTGGCGTAGGCCCGCTCGACGTTGCGCGCCTTCTGCCGCACGGACCTGGGGATCCAGTCCAGCGCCCGGAGTTCGTCGATCATCGCGCCGCGGATCCTGGTGATCGCGTAGGTCTCGAACTTGATGGCCCGCTCGATGTCGAACTTCTCGATGGCGTCGATCAGCCCGAAGACACCTGACGAGACGAAGTCCGCCTGTTCCACGTTGGACGGCAGCCCCACGCTGACCCGGCCGGCGACGTACTTCACCAGGGGCGAGTAGTGCAGGATCAGCTGCTCCCGCAGCCGCCCGTCGCCGGTGGTCTTGTACGAACGCCACAACTCGTCGAGCGAGGAAGGGGCGGGCGGGCGCACAGTGCCACGCGCAGCCGGTGGTACTGCCGCGCGGTCAGACCCGGAGGTGTGCTGGGGCATGTGGTGCCTTGAGCCGTTCTGATGTGAAGTGCTGGGACGTGTCTCTGGGGCGGATTCCTTGTGAGCGTAGCGTGACTGAGGCGTTGCGGTGCGCGAAGGACTGGGGAACCGTGCGGTGCGATTACGGTACGGATCCGCCGTCGTTCTCCTGTCTCCGTGGCAGGGGCGGCAACGGAATTCACTGCCGCTCGCACCGCCCCCGAAGGCCTGATCGGGTGCTGCCGAGCTCACCGGGATCACCTTTTCACCCGAATGCTCCGGGTCAAGTACCGCCTCGCCGCGCGTCCCCATTGCGTGTGCGTCCGGGCGTCAACCGCCAGCCGTCGCCCTCGCGTTCGACGAACCCCAGTGAGTGCAGTTCGTACAACCGCCCGAGGGCTTCGTCCGCCGACACCCCGGCGCTCCGGGCCACGTCACGGCTGCCCGTCACACCCGCCCACGGGAGCGCGTCCAGCACCTGCGCGGAGACGGCGTCCAGGACGTCCCTGGGCAGGACACGGCCGCTCCTGGCCGGGGCGAGTTCGCCGATCTCCCCGACGAGCTCGGCGATTTCGGCGGCGTCGGTGACCAGGACCCCCTCTCCGCGCAGGAGTTCGTGGACCCCGGCCGAGAGTCCGCTCGTGGCTGGGCCCGGAACCCCCATCGTGAAACGGCCCAACCGCTGTGCGTTCCGTGCGGTGACCAGCGAACCGCTGCGGTATTCGGCCTCCACCACCACGGTGCCTCTTGTCAGGGCCGCGATCACCCGGTTCCGCAGGATGAACCTGGTGCGTGTCGGATGGTCGGAGGGTGGCAGCTCGCCCATCACCACACCCTGTTCGACGATGCGCCCGATGAGCTCGGCGTGCCCCCGGGGGTAGGCCACGTCCACCCCGCAGGCCAGCACCGCCATGGTCGCGCCTCCGGCTGCCAGCGCCCCGCGATGTGCGGCGCCGTCCACCCCGTACGCCGCACCGGAGACGACCACCCAGCCACGCTCGGCCAGCCCGGCGGCGAGGGTTCCCGCCATGTGCGCCCCGTAGGGGGTGCAGGCCCGCGCGCCGACCAGGGCGACCGAGCGCAGCGCCCAGAGGCGCAGGTCGGACCGTCCTCGCACCCAGAGGCCGATGGGCCGTGCGTCACCCAGGTCGTCGAGCTGGCTCGGCCACTCCTGGTCACCGGGGCAGACGAACCGCCCGCCGACAGCGGCCACCGCCGCCAGATCCCTCCCGGGATCGGCGCTCGCCGCCCGCAGCCGGTATCCCGCGAGCCGGGTCGCCGTCATCCCCTCCAGCGCCCGCGCCGGTCCGTCCGGGCCGGTGAGACGCCCTATCAGTTCGGCGGGGCCGGCCTCGCGGATCCAACGGCCGCCACGCTCGTCCCCCGGTTCGAACACCCTGGTCAGCGCGGCGCGTGCCAGCCTCTCCCGCTCGCCGTCGGCCGGCTGGGCGTTCACCGGGCACCGGCCCGCATCGGGACCCCTCGCTGGATGCCCGTGCGCAGCTCCAGTGCCACCGCGACGTCCGTGGCGTCCGGGCGGTCGGCCCCCCTCAGGTCCGCCACGGTCCACGCCACGCGCAGGACCCGGTCCAGGCCGCGGGCCGTGAGGACACCCCGCTCCATGTCCCGCTCCGCCGCCATCAGGGCGCCGGGCGCCGCGACCAGCCTCGTACGCAGTTCGTGTCCGGGTACTTCGCTGTTGGTGGTCCAGGGCGTGCCCGCGAGCCTCTCCGCGGCCCGCTCCCTGGCCTCCCGGACCCTCGCCGCCACTTCGGCCGAGGACTCCCCGCGCCCGCCGCTCCCCATGAGGTCCGCCCTGCCGACCGGCTCGACCTCGACCCGCAGGTCCACCCGGTCCAGCAGAGGGCCCGACAGCCGCGCCTGGTAACGGCGCACCGCCGACGGCGGGCACTCGCACCCCGCGCCGGCCAGTGTGTGCCTGCCGCAGGGGCAGGGGTTCGCCGCCAGGATCATCAGGAAGCGCGCCGGGAGCCGGACGACACCGGCCGCCCGTGCGACCACCACGTGCCCGGACTCCAGGGGCTGGCGCAGCGCGTCCAGGGCCCGTACGGAGAACTCGGGTGCCTCGTCCAGGAAGAGGACGCCCCGGTGGGCGAGCGACACCGCTCCCGGTCTCGGCAGGCCGTTCCCCCCGCCGACGAGCGACTGCATCGTCGCCGAGTGGTGCGGCGCGCAGTACGGCGCCGTCCCGACCAGGGGTTCGCCCGGCGGGAGGATGCCCGCGACGGAGTGCACCGCGGTCACTTCGAGGGACTCCTGCCGGGACAGCGGCGGCAGGATCGCCGTGAGCCGCTCCGCCAGCATGGTCTTCCCCGCCCCGGGCGGCCCGGACAGCAGCAGGTGGTGTCCGCCCGCAGCCGCCACCTCCAGGGCCTTGCGCGCCCGGCCCTGGCCGGCGACCTCGGCGAGGTCGGGACGGTGCGACGTGCCGTCGGCCTGTACGGCCAGTCCCGTGCCGAGGCCCGCGCCGGGCACCATCAGTCCGGCGAGCATCGTGTCGGGACGTCCGCGGCCTGGGTCCGGCTCGTCGGGCACGGGTTCGTCGCCGAGGACGGCGATCAGCTGACGCAGGCTCCGCACGCCGAGCACGGAGATGCCCGGGACCAGGGCGGCCTCCCCCGCGGTCTGCTCCGGAACGACGACGTGCCGGTACCCGGCCTCCGCCGCCGCGAGTACGGCGGGCAGCACCCCACGCACCGGGCGCACCCCGCCGTCGAGGCCCAGTTCCCCGATCATCACCACATCGGCGATGGCGGCGGGATCGATCCTCTCGGCCGCCCCGAGGACGGCGCACGCCACGGCGAGATCGAAACCCGAACCCGACTTCGGCACAGAGGCGGGGGACAACCCCACAGTGAGCTTCTTCTGCGGCCACTCGGCCCCGGAATTCACGACCGCCGCCCTGACCCGGTCCCGGCTCTCCACCAGGCTCTTGTCCGGGAGGCCCACGAGCGTGAACGCCGCCACACCCGGCTCCAGGTCGGCCTGGACCTCCACCACCACGCCCTCGACGCCCACCAGGGCCACCGAACACGCCCGCGCGAACCCCATCAGGCCACGCCCCGCACGTGTTCCACGACCGGAGCGCCCCGCCGGGGCACCAGGACCCCGACCAGATCGATCCGCGCACCGCCCGGCGGCGGCCCGCCGTGACGGTCGAGCCAGATGGCGGCCAGCCTGCGCAACCGGTCGGCCTTCACGGGTGTGACGGCCTGCATCGGGTGTTCGAAGGAGCCCTCCCTGCGGGCCTTCACCTCACACACGACCACCGCGTCGCCGTCCCTGGCGACGATGTCGATCTCTCCCGCGCGACAGCGCCAGTTGCGCTCCAGCACGGTCATGCCGGCCTCAGCCAGCAGCCGCGCGGCCAGATCCTCGCCGTACCGCCCGAGTGCGCCCCGTGCGTTCATGTCGGCACCACCTCCGGCACCGACTCTGCCGCGATCCGCCCGACCTATTGGATCTTGGTGGAAAACCGGGTGAATGTGGAAATCCCGGCCACTCGGACGAGTGAACCGGGACGCCGGGAGGTCCTGCCGGGATCAGCCGCCCGGGAGCTCGAGGTCACTCTTGTTGAGCTCCTCGATATTCACGTCCTTGAACGTCAGTACCCTCACCTGCTTGACGAACCGGGCGGGCCTGTACATGTCCCAAACCCACGCGTCCGCCATGGAAACCTCGAAAAAAACCTCACCCTGGACCGAATGCACCTGCATCTCGTAGTCATTGGTGAGGTAGAAGCGCCGCTCGGTCTCGATCACATATTTGAACAGACCGACGACGTCGCGGTACTCCCGGTAGAGCTTCAGCTCCATCTCGGTCTCGTACTTCTCGAGGTCCTCGGCACTCATGGCATGTTCCCCTTCAGCCGTGCGTCCCCCTATTGTGCGTCAGCCCTGCGCACCCCTGGCCGATTAGACGATTTCGGGGGCGAGAACCAGCGGAACACCGGGGGGACCCTCGTCGAGCAGCGTGCGCAGCAGCCCGGCGAGCCTGGTCGGGTACACCGTCTCACGCGTGGCCAGAAGTTCGGCGGAAGTCCACCACCTCAGACCGGCGACACTGCGCAGCTCCAGCTCGGTGAGGCCTTTCTGGTCGGTGGCCGTCTGAGAGGTACGGGCAAGGAAGTACCACTCGTCCTGGTCCCAGCGCCGTCCGTCGAACGGGAAGGAGCAGATCCTCGTCCACAGCAGTGGGCCGAGGGAGACGTCCGTGATCCCCGTTTCCTCGGCGAGTTCCCGCAGAGCGGCCTGTTCCCGGGTCTCATCACCCTCCAGGCCGCCGCCCGGCGTGAACCACCAGCTCTCGGCCGGGTCCTCGGGCTCGAAGCCGTGCAGGAGCAGGATCCGGTCGTCCGGGTCCAGCAGCACCACGCGGGCAACCCTGCGTGTCTCAGTGGGCACCGGCGGACGCCTTCGGCCGCTCGGCCTTCCGCGCGGAGCGGGCCGAGAGCGGTCCGTGGGCCGCGCCGCCCAGGATGAGCACCACACCCACCAGAAGGGCACCGACCTGCAGCGGCAACGGGCCCTCGGACGACACACCACCGGGGAGGGCGGCGAAGGCCGCGGGCCGTCCGATCATTCCGTTCATGGGCCAGGCCACGGCGTCCACGCGTGCCTCGACGGCGCTCCGCGGCACCGTGCCCTGCCCCGGATCCTGGAGATGGACACGGGAGTCCATGGAGGTGCTGCGCTCGTCACCGAGGACGAAGATGCGGCCCTCGGGGACATCGGCCGTGAAGTCCTGCGGAGAGGCGGGGGCCTTGTCGTCCGTACCGATGAGCGACGAGGCGCCCTTCGCGTGCAGATACGGTTCTTCGACGGGCTCGCCGTTCACCGTGAGCCGGCCGTCCTTGTCGCAACAGGCGACCTTGTCGCCGCCCACACCGACGACCCGCTTCACCATGGGCACGTCGCCCCACGTCGAGTCGGTGAAGACGACGACGTCCCCGCGACGTACGTCGCCGCCGTCCACCCGCTCCGCGAGGACCCGGTCGCCGGCGTTCACCGTCGGCGTCATCGAGTCGGTCGGCACGGTGTACGGCTTGTACACCACCGCTCCCCAGGCGAAGCCGCCGAGGAAGAGCACACAGCCGACGGCCACGGCCAGGTTCGACAACGTGTTGCCGAGCCGGCCGCGGCCGTCATGACGTCCTGATCCACTCATCCCAGCGCTCCCCCATCGGAGATCGACAATCGCTGATCCGAGTCGGCACCCTACCCGGCGGTATGCCCGCGGGTCAGCCTGCGGCGACGCCAGAACACGAGGGGCAGCGCTCCGGCTACTCCCAGTGCCCCGGGCACCGCGGCGGCGGCAGCCGCGTCGAGGCCGGGCTGGTCGAAGGTCTTCGGGACCGGCAGGGTCGCCCAGCGGTTGATGGGCCACGCCACGACGACGGCCCGCCCGACGACCTCGTCCGTGGACACCGTGCCCTGGCCGGGAAGCTCCTGGTGGTAGCGGGAATCCAGCGAGTTCTGCCGGTGGTCGCCCATCACCCAGATGCGGCCCTCGGGCACATGGATCGGCCCGAACGGCTCGTCGTCGCAGGCGCTGTTGCCCGCGAAGATGAACGACTTGTCGTCCAGTGCCTTGCCGTTGACCGTGACCGGTCCGTTCTTCTTGCACTCGACGGTGTCGCCGCCGACCGCGATGACCCGCTTGATCAGGTCCTTCTCCTCCGCGGACGGCATCAGCCCGATGAAGCTCAGGAACTTCTGCACCGCGTTGGGCTCGGGGGTGGCCGCGTCCTCCAGCCAGCCGCCCGGGTCGTGGAAGACCACGACCTCGCCGCGCTCCGGCTCGGAGCCGAACCACGGCGTCAGCTTGTCGACCAGTACCCGGTCACCCCGCTGCAAGGTGTTCTGCATGGAGTCGGAGGGGATCGAGAACGCCTGCACCAGGAACGTCTTGATGAGCAGCGCCAGAATGAGCGCGATGCCGATGAGGAGCGGCAGCTCCTTCCAGAACGAACGCGGCTTCTTCACTGCCGTACTGCCACCGTCCGGGGACTCGCCGTCACTCTCCGCCTCCGCCGGGACCCCGTTGCCCGAAGGCCGGTCCTCGGGTTCGTCGTGTCCGGATCGTGCGCCGACCGCCAAATCCCCCACATCCACTCCTCACTCCGTGCCATCGCCCACGCCCGATTCGGCGCAGGCCCACCACTCCCATAACGAGCGGGAGTTCCGCAGGGGTCGGGAGCAGGACCATTCCGTTGCGATCCTGGGAGGACACACTATTCGACGGGGCTGTCGCGGCCGTCGCTCCGGCGCTCCCGTCGGGGACGGAGGCGTACGTTCCGGGCTCCTCCAGCCTGCGCCAGTGCCCGAACGGCCAGGCGATCACCACGGCGCGTCCGACGACCTCGTCCTCCGACACCGTGCCCGTTCCCGGCTTGTCGAGGTGGAAGCGCGAGTCGGCGGAATTCGACCGGTGGTCCCCCATCACGAAGATGCGGCCCTGGGGAACCTTTACCTCGAATTTGAGAGTGGACGGCACATCGCCGGGGTTCAGGTACGGCTCGTCGAGCGCCACACCGTTGACCGTGATCCTGCCGTCGGCGCCGCAGCACTTCACGGTGTCGCCCCCTACGGCCACCACGCGTTTGATCAGATCCTGCTCGTCCTCGGAGGGCAGCAGCCCGATGAAGGTCAGCAGTTCCTTGACCTGTTTGACTCCGGCGGGCGGGTCCTCGGTCGGGGTGTTCTCCTGCTGCAGCCAGCCGCCCGGGTCCTTGAACACCACCACGTCACCGCGCTGGGGTTCGGAGCCGAACCAGGGGGTGAGCTTGTCCACGAGCACCCGGTCACCGATCCGGATGGTCTGCTCCATCGATCCGGACGGGATCACGAAGGCCTGGACGAGGAAGGTCTTGAGGAACAGCGCGATCAGCAGCGCCACCAGGACGAGGAGAGGTATCTCCTTGATCGCGGACCGACGCCTCCGGCGTTTCACCTTACGGGCCAGCTTGCGGCGCTCCGCCCGCGTGGGCAGCGACCGGGCCGTGGTCGGCCTCGACCCCGTGGGCAGCGACGGGCCCGTGTCCGGAGCTCCCCGTCCGCGCCCCCGGTTACCCATGGTCCGCGTCCGACGGCCGTATACCGGTGAAGGCGTCGGTGCCCTCCAGGGAACCGAGTCTGCCGAGCGGCCAGCCGAGCCAGTCGACCCGTCCGATCACGCGCTCGACGGGCACCATGCCGCCACCGGGCTGCCCCAGGTGGTCACGGGAGTCCCGTGAGTTGCTGCGGTGGTCGCCCAGCACCCACAACTTGCCGTCGGGCACCACGATGTCGAAGGCGACGTCGGAGGGCCGGTCACCCGGGTGCAGATAGGGCTCGTCCACGGAGGTGCCGTTCACCTCGAGCCTTCCCCGCTTGTCGCAGCAGACCACACGGTCGCCCCCCACGCCCACCACCCGCTTCACGAAGTCGGACCCGGCGGGCTCGGCCAGCCCGAGGGACGCGGCAGCCCCGCGCAGCAGCGCGCCGACGCCGTCCACGTCCGACTCCGTCTCCTGGATGAAGGATCCGGTGCCGTCGAAGACCACCACGTCGCCGCGTCCGGGCTCCGAGCCGAAACGGTACGCCAGTTTGTTCACGAGGACCCGGTCCCCGACCCTCAGCGTGGGCTGCATCGAGCCACTGGGGATCAGGAAGGGCTGCAGCACGAAGCTGCTGAAGAGCAGCAGGGCGACCGTGCAGAGCATGCCCAGGAAGACGGTTCGGCCCCACGACAGTGATGCCGCCGACCGGTCCGGGACATGCGTGGAGCGCGACCCTTCCTCCGCCCCGTCCGGGGGGCAGGAGGAACGATCGCGCTCCATGTGCTGTGCTTCCGTGTCCATCGGGGCCGAATCCTATCGGGCCCCGCTGTGGACGCCGGAGGTGAATCAGCGGTCGCGCTTCTCCTTGATCTTCGCGGCCTTGCCGCGGAGCTCACGGAGGAAGTACAGCTTGGCGCGACGGACGTCACCGCGGGTGACGAGCTCGATCTTCTCGAAGATCGGGCTGTGCACCGGGAAGGTGCGCTCGACGCCGACGCTGAAGGAGACCTTGCGGACCGTGAAGGTCTCGCTGACGCCCGAGCCCTGGCGGCGGATGACGACGCCCTTGAACTGCTGGATACGGGAGCGGTTGCCCTCGATCACGCGCACGTGGACGTTGACGGTGTCACCGGGACGGAAGGCCGGGAGGTCGGTACGGAGCGAGGCGGCGTTGACGCCATCGAGCAGGGAAGTCATGTTGTCTGCTTTCTTCGCCGATGCCACAGGTCATCGACGGGAGAGAGTGAGGTTCGGATGCCGTTCGCATCGGGCGGGCGTCTGTCCCCCTGTGGCAGGGGCGCACGCCGGACGTACAGCGGGCCTATTCTTCCACGGCCTCGGGCCTGCGCCAAAATCGCCCGTCGGGCGAGGGCGACCAGCCGAGGATGGAGAGCATCTCGCGGTCCTTCTTGTCGAAGCCGGACGCCTCGCAGCGCTCGATGAGATCGGGCCGGTGCAGGGCGGTACGGCGGAACGCCTCGTCCCGTCGCCAGCGTGCGATCCGGCCGTGATGACCGCTGAGCAGCACCTCGGGGATGCCGCGGCCACGCCACTCGGGCGGCTTCGTGTAGACCGGCCCCTCGAGCAGGTCGGCCATGGCCCCGGGCGCGAAGGAGTCGTCACGGTGCGACTCGGCGTTGCCGAGCACCCCGGGCAGCAGCCGGGCCACCGCCTCGGTGATCACCAGGACGGCGGCTTCACCGCCGGCCAGGACGTAGTCGCCGATGGACACCTCGACGACCGGCATCCGCGTCGCGTACTCGTCCGTCACGCGGCGGTCGATGCCCTCGTAGCGGGCGGGGGTGAAGACCAGCCACGGCCGTTCGGAGAGCTCGACGGCCAGTTCCTGCGTGAACGGCCTGCCACTGGGGGTCGGCACCACGAGCACCGGCGAGTGCGCCCCGGCCTCGTACCCGCCGGCCAGCGCGTCGTCGAGCGCCTCACCCCAGGGGTCGGTCTTCATGACCATCCCGGGGCCCCCGCCGTACGGGGTGTCGTCCACGGTGTTGTGCCGGTCGTAGGTCCAGTCCCGGAGGTCGTGGACGTGTACGTCGAGGCTGCCGCGGGCCCGGGCCTTGCCGACGAGCGAGACGTTCAGCGGTTCCAGGTACTCGGGGAAGATCGTGACGACGTCGAGCCGCATCACGCGTCGCCCTTCCTCACGTCGTCCGCCGCGCCCTTCGCCTGCTCCGCCGCGTCCCTCCCGGCGCCGTCGGCGTCCTCCGTGGAGCCGTCCGTGTCGCGTGCGGAGGCGACCTCGGCCTCGCTCTCGTCGATCAGGCCCGGCGGCGGCTCGATGACGATGCGCTGCTCCTCCAGGTCGATCTCGGTGACGATCTCCTCGACGAACGGGATCATCACCTCACTCCCGTCCGCCCGTTCCACGATGAAGAGGTCCTGGGACGGCAGGTGCGAGATCTCGGTGATCCGGCCGATCTCCGTGCCGTCGCCGAGGACGACGTCGAGGTCCATCAGCTGGTGGTCGTAGAACTCCTCGGGGTCGTCGGGGAGTTCCTCCGGGTCCACCTCGGCGATCAGCAGGATGTTGCGCAGCGCCTCGGCGGCGCTGCGGTCACGCACGCCCTCGAACCGCAGCAGCAGCCTGCCGCTGTGCACCCGGCCGGTCTCGATCGTCAGCGGCCCGGCATGGGCGGGCTCGGTGGCCAGTACGGCCCCGGGGCCGAGCCGGAGCTCGGGCTCGTCGGTGCGCACCTCGACGGTGACGTCGCCCTTGATGCCATGGGCGCGACCGATCCGCGCAACTACCAACTGCACGCTACTTCTCCCGATGATCTTCTGCTGAGGAGGCGGTCATGTACGGACGACAAAGGCCGGGGACGGCTCGAAAGCCCTCCCCGGCCCCGGCCGGTGTTCAACTCTTTCAGCGAACCTGGTCCACATCGACGAGGTCGACACGGATTCCACGTCCGCCGATGGCACCCACGACGGTACGCAGGGCGCGTGCGGTGCGGCCGTTACGGCCGATCACCTTGCCGAGGTCATCGGGATGGACCCGGACCTCGAGCACGCGTCCACGGCGCAGGTCACGCGAGGCGACCTGCACATCGTCGGGGTTGTCGACGATGCCCTTCACGAGGTGCTCAAGAGCCTCCTCGAGCATGCTCAGGCCTCGGTCGACTCGGTGGACGCAGCAGCGTCAGCCGCCTCGTCCGCCTTCTTGTCCGACTTCTTGGCCTTCTGGGTGATGGCCTCACCCTTGGCCTCGTCGCCGTCCGTGGCCAGGGCCTCGAACAGGGCGCGCTTGTCAGCCTTGGGCTCCGGCTGCAGCAGCGGCGCGGGGGCCGGAAGGCCCTTGTGCGCCTGCCAGTCACCGGTGAGCTTCAGGATCGCGAGGACCGGCTCGGTCGGCTGGGCGCCGACGGACAGCCAGTACTGCGCGCGCTCTGCGTTGACCTCGATGCGCGAGGGGTTCTGCACCGGGTGGTACAGGCCGATCTCCTCGATGGCCCGGCCGTCACGGCGGGTACGGGAGTCGGCGACGACGATGCGGTAGTGAGGCGAACGGATCTTGCCCAGACGCTTCAGCTTGATCTTGACTGCCACGGAAGTGGTGTCTCCTGGTCTCTGACGTGGGTGGGCACAAAAGATGCCACGTGGGGTTGCGGTACTCGGGTGCCCGATGGACGCGTCAGCCGGAGGAGAGAGGGGTCCTGTGCGACTGTCGAGTACAGCTGACCATTGTGCCACACCGGATCGGGTCACCCCACCGCGACCGCCCCTTCCGGGATACGGAAGGGCTTGCCGCAGCCGCCGCAGACGATCGGGGCCTGGGCGAGGACCGACGGAACGACGCGGACGTTGCGCCCGCAGTCGCAGACGGCCTTGACCCGCACCCCTCCCCCGGACGAGCCGTGCCGTGCGGCGGGGCCGCGGAACGAGCGCTTGGTGTCGGCGGCGGTGGCGACGGTGTGCGCCTTGAGCGCCCGCTGGAGGCGTTCCGCCGTCGGGCGGTACCTGCGTTTGGCCTCGGGATTCAGCGTCACCAACGAGAATCCGCTGCTGGGGTGGGGCTCCTCGGCATGGTCGAGGCCCAGCTCCTCGGCGATCGCGAGGAAGCGTCGGTTGTGGTAGCGGCCGGCGCGGGAGGTGTCCCGGACACCTCTCGCGGCAGCGATGCCGTGGACTGCCTCATGGAGCAGCCGTTCGAAGGAGAGCTCGGCGCCACAGGCGGACGAGGACTCTCCGATCAGGGACTCTGGCGCGGCAAGATCGGGCAGCTCGGGGTGGTACCGCTGAATGTCGGCCCACGCCTGTGCCAGCTCTGCGGCAAGTACAGGTGGTGTCGTGCTCACGTCGTGACAACGAGCCTGGGTGCTCCGGTGTTCCTATTCCGGGCCATCCCAAATAATTTGCACGTACCAGTCAGTTGCCCTTGATGTGTCCGGACGAGGGCGGGTGCGCAGATCAGCGGAGAAGTCTCACAGCTCGCACCAAGGTGGTACGTAGCAACGCGTACGCACCGGCGTGGACGGGCGCCCCGCCGGCGACAGTACCCGGCACGGCGGGACGGTCGCGCAGCGGTCGCGGCCGGGGGTGACGGCGCTCGACGTGCTGCGCCCCGTGTGTCGGGTGACACTGTGTGGAAGCGGGCAGCGGGCGCGCTGTTCCCGGCGCCCGCGGCGGACACGTGGCGCCGGGGGCGCACGACCGGAGCACGCACGCAATGTCATCCCACCCCGTCCGACCTCTGGACGGGACCGCCGATGCGGAGTTCTCTGGCTTACGGGGGCTGTGGGCACACATACACAGCACATAGACATGGGGGACCTCACTCGGGCACGACCGACCTCACGGCGGATTGGGGCGCATTCCATGACACCTACGCTCGTCCGGCACCACAGGTACGCGGATTCGTCCGCCCCCGTGGACGCCGGTACCCGCGCCCGCGACTGGGCCGAGATCCAGGAGCGCATGCTGGCACCGCTGTACGAGGCGGTGTACGAGCGCCTCGAAGTCGGGGCCGGTACGCGGATGCTCTCCCTCGGCTGCGGTTCCGGGCTCGCGCTGCTGATCGCGGCCTCGCGCGGGGCGCGCGTCACCGGCGTCGACACCGACCGGGAGCGGCTCGCGCTGGCCCGCGAGCGCCTCGCCTCCGACATGGGACAGGACGCCGGCCCCGGACACACGGATCGCCGGGCAAGACTCCTGGACAGCGTCCCGGCGGCCGTCCCGGACGGGGAGGCCCCCTACGACCTGCTGACCGCCTTCCAGCCGATCGGCTGCGCGGCCGGGGACTCCGAGGGGCTCGCGCCGGCGCTGGCCTCCGCCGTGCCGCTGGCGGTGCGCGGAGCCACGGTGGTGCTGGCCGGCTGGGGACCGCCGGAGCGCTGCGCCACCGCGCCCGTGCTGAGGGTCGCGGCCAGGCTCACCGAGTCGACACGCGCCCCGCGCTCCGGGAACGACTGGCGGCCGACCCTGCGGGACGACCTGGAGGAGGTCGCCGCGCGGGCCGGGCTCAAACCGGACGGCTCGGGCCGGGTGTCCTGCCCGTTCGGTTACGCCGACGTGGACAGCGCGGTGCGCGGCCTGCTGTCGACCGGCCTGTTCGACACTGCGGTCCGGGCCACGGACCGCACCCAGGTGGAGAAGGAGGTCGCGGAGGCCCTGCATCCGCATCGGCGGCCCGACGGCACGGTGTGGATGCCGAACGTCTTCCGCTACCTGGTGTGCGTGACCTGACGGGAACGCGAAGGGGCACCCCGCCGGGCGGGGTGCCCCTTCGTGCGTGTGCCGGGCCGGTCAGCCCATGAACTTCTTGAACTCGTCCGGCAGCTCGAAGTTCTTGTCCTCCTGCGCGGGCAGGTTGAACGCGCCGCCCTGGGCCGCCTGCTCCCGGCGGGCCGCCTCGGCCGCTTCCTCGGCCTTGCGCTTCATCGGGTTGCCGCTCTTGCGCTTGCCCTTGGCCTGCTTGGCCTGCTTCTTCTGACGACCGGGGCCGCCACCCATGCCGGGCATCCCCGGCATCCCGGGCATGCCACCGCCCTGAGCCATCTTCGACATCATCTTGCGGGCCTCGAAGAAGCGCTCCACGAGGTTCTTCACCGCGGAGACCTCGACACCGGAGCCCTTGGCGATACGGGCCCGGCGCGAGCCGTTGATGATCGTCGGCTCGGCGCGCTCCTTGGGGGTCATCGACTTGATGATCGCGGCCGTGCGGTCCACGTCGCGCTCGTCGATGTTGTTGATCTGATCCTTGATCTGCCCCATGCCGGGCAGCATCCCGAGCAGCTTGGAGATGGAGCCCATCTTCCTGACCTGCTCCATCTGCGCCAGGAAGTCGTCGAGCGTGAAGTCCTTGCCCTTGCTCGACGCCAGCTTGGAGGCCATTTTGGCGGCCTCTTCCTGGCTGAAGGTCTTCTCCGCCTGCTCGATCAGGGTGAGGAGGTCACCCATGTCGAGGATGCGGGACGCCATGCGGTCGGGGTGGAAGGCGTCGAAGTCCTCGAGCTTCTCACCGTTCGACGCGAACATGATCTGCTTGCCCGTGACGTGGGCGATCGACAGGGCGGCACCACCGCGGGCGTCACCGTCGAGCTTGGAGAGCACCACGCCGTCGAAGCCGACGCCGTCGCGGAAGGCCTCGGCGGTGTTGACCGCGTCCTGACCGATCATCGCGTCGACGACGAAGAGGATCTCGTCGGGGCTGACGGCGTCACGGATGTCCGCGGCCTGCCGCATCAGCTCCTCGTCGATACCGAGGCGGCCCGCGGTGTCGACGATGACGATGTCGTGGACCTTGGCCTTGGCGAACTCGATGGAGTCCTTGGCGACCTTGACCGGGTCGCCGACGCCGTTGCCCGGCTCCGGCGCGTAGACCGCGACACCCGCTCGGTCGGCGACGACGCTCAGCTGGTTGACGGCGTTGGGGCGCTGGAGGTCGCAGGCGACCAGCAGCGGGGAGTGTCCCTGGGCCTTGAGCCAGAGGCCGAGCTTTCCGGCGAGGGTGGTCTTACCGGCACCCTGAAGACCGGCGAGCATGATCACGGTGGGCGGGTTCTTGGCGAACCGCAGCCGCCGGGTCTCGCCGCCGAGGATGCCGACGAGCTCCTCGTTGACGATCTTGACGACCTGCTGGGCGGGGTTCAGCGCCTGGGAGACCTCGACGCCGCGCGCCCGCTCCTTGATGTTGGCGATGAACGCGCGGACGACGGGGAGGGCGACGTCGGCTTCGAGCAGGGCGATACGGATCTCACGAGCCGTGGCGTCGATGTCGGCCTCGGACAAGCGGCCCTTGCCCCGGAGGTTCTTGAAAGTCGCGGCAAGGCGGTCGGAGAGAGTATCGAACACGGCGCTCGTCGGTCCTCAGGGTCGGGGGCGGTGGTATCGGTGTCCAGAGTATCTGGCCCGTGCAAACGCCGGCCCTCACCGGTCGCACTCGACCTGCGAGGGCTGGGATTCCCGCCGCGGCGGGGAACACGTATCGACGCTCGGAGCTTACGCCGTGGATGCCGGAACACCCCCTGGAGCAGGGGAACGGACTCCCTCGGCCCGACGGGACCGGGCACGGCGCGTCACGGCCTCAGCTCAGCGCCTCCTCCAGCGTCCTCGCCAACGCGGCCGCCTCGGCTTCGGGCAGCGGCGTACCGTCCTCGCGCGTGACGTAGACCGTGTCCACCGCGTTCGCCCCCAGCGTCGACACGTGTGCGCTGCGTACGCGCACCGCGCTCCGCTCCAGCGCCCGCCCGATCCGGTGCAGCAGCCCGGGGGCGTCCTGCGCTCGGACCTCGATGACCGTGGCCAGGCGTGAGCCGGCGGCCGCGACGGTCACCCTGGGGGGCGGGGCCTTCACTCCGCGCCGTCGCGGGTAGGCCGCCTCGCGTTCGGCGAGCCTGGCCCGGATGTCCAGGGAGCCGTCCAGGGCCCGTACGAGATCGGCGCGGAGCCTCGCGGCCTGCGGGAGCGAACCGTACTCGGCCGCGACGCGCCAGCTGAGCACCAGCAGCCCCGCGGTCTCGCCCAGCTCGGTGGGGAGCTCGACGGCGCGCAGGTCGGCGGCGCGCACGGTGAGCCGGTGCAGGGCGAGGACCCCGGCCGCCGCCGGCAGTACCCCGGGGCGGTCGGGCAGGGCGATGAGGAGTTCGACGCCGACGGGTTCGGGTTCGCCGTCCTCGGAGGCCGGTTCGGTCCGGGTGTGCAGGGACAGGACGGGCTCACCGGTGCGCAGGGCCTCGACGGCGAGGCGTTCCTGCTCGGCATTGGGTGCGAGCGGCTCGGGGGCGGGCGGTTCCTCGCCGGCCAGGAGCGCGGCGACGCGTTTGACCAGGTCGGCGACGAGGGAGGCCCTCCAGGAGCTCCACGCGGCGGGGCCGGTGGCCAGGGCGTCGGCCTCGGTGAGGGCGTGCAGGAGTTCCAGGGTGGAGGCGCTGCCCACGGCCGTGGCGACGGAACGGACGGTCGCGGGGTCGTCGAGGTCGCGGCGGGTGGCGGTGTCGATGAGCAGCAGGTGGTGGCGCACGAGGGTGGCGACGACACCCACGTCCTGCTTGTCGAAGCCGATGCGTGCGGCCATGTCGCGGGCGATGACCTCACCCGCGACGGAGTGGTCGCCGGGCCAGCCCTTGCCGATGTCGTGGAGCAGGGCGGCGATCAGCAGGAGGTCGGGCCGGCCGACGCGCCGGGTGAGGTGGGAGGCGCGGACGGCCGTCTCGACGAGGTGCCGGTCGACGGTCCAGGTGTGGACGGGGTTGCGCTGCGGACGGCAGTGCACCCGTTCCCAGTCGGGCAGCAGGCGGGTGATGATGCCCTCCGCCTCCAGCGCCTCCCAGACGCCGACGGTGGCTTCGCCGGCACCGAGGAGGGTGACGAGCTCCTCGCGGGCCTGGGAGGGCCACGGCACGGGCAGCGGCTGGGCCGCGGTGCCCAGGTGGCGTACGAGGTGTCGGGAGAGCGGCAGTCCGGCCTCCGCCGCCGCTGCGGCGGCCCTGAGGGTGAGCACGGGGTCGCGTTCGGGGCGGGCGGTGCGCGCGAGGACGACCTCGCCGTCGGCCTCGACCACGCCCTCGGCGAGCGGGGTGCGTTCCGGTGCGGCCTTGGCGCCGCCGAGGATCGTCCGCAGCCGCGGCCGCGCGGAGCGGGCACGCAGGACGCGGTTGACCTCGCGCCAGGTGACGTCGGTCGCGTAGGAGACGGTCCGGGCGGCCTCGTAGACCTGGCGCAGCAGGGCGTCGGCGTCGAGCAGACCGAGGGCCCCGGCGACCTGGTCCTGCTCCTGCAGGGCGAGGCGGTCGGTGGCCCGGCCGGTGGTGAGGTGGAGCGCGTCACGTGCGTCGAGGAGCGTACGGCGGGCTTCCGCGAGGCCTTCGCGAGGAGCGTCCGCGACCCAGGACGCCGCGACGGCCCGCAGGGCGGTGGCGTCGCGGAGACCGCCGCGGGCCTCCTTGAGGTCGGGTTCCAGGAGGAACTGGAGCTCGCCCATGCGTTCGGCGCGTTCACGGCAGAGCTCGTCGAGCGCGGGAAGGCGCTTGGGGGCCTGGTTGCGCCAGTCGGCGAGGACCGTGGTCCGCAGCCCGGCGACGAGGCCGAGGTCCCCTGCGACGGGCCGCGCGTCGAGCAGTCCGAGCTGGACCTTGAGGTCCTCCCCCGCGGTCCTGCGCGCCTCACCGGGGGTGCGCACGGAGTGGTCGAGGGCGAGGCCGAGGTCCCAGACGGGGTACCAGATGCCGTCGGCGAGCGCGGCGAGAGCCGCGGCGTCGGCCGTGCCGTCGTGCAGGAGCAGCAGGTCGAGGTCGCTGCGCGGCGAGAGCTCGCCGCGGCCGTATCCGCCGACGGCGACGAGGGCGGCGCCGCGGATGCCCGCCCGCTCGGCGGCCGTGGTGAACAGCCCGTTGAGCCATTCGTCGGTGAGCCGGGCCAGGGCGGCACGGCGCGGCGGCCCGGACCGCGCCTCCTTCTGGAGGAGGCGCAGCCGGGCCGCCGCGTAGCCGCTGGGTCCCGAGTCCTCGGATTCGGTCATCACTTCGGTGCTCGTCACCCAGCTGCCCTTCCGTTCACATGGACCGTCGGTCAGAGTGCGTCCGGGCCGCGTTCGCCGGTGCGGACGCGGATCGCGGTGTCGACGGGGACGCTCCAGACCTTGCCGTCACCGATCTTGCCCGTCCGGGCCGCCTTGACGACCACGTCGATGAGCTGTTCGGCGTCCTCGTCCTCGACGAGCACCTCGATGCGGATCTTCGGGACGAGGTCGACGGTGTACTCGGCACCACGGTAGACCTCGGTGTGGCCGCGCTGACGCCCGTAACCGCTGGCCTCCGTGACCGTGAGGCCCTGGACGCCGAAGGCCTGGAGGGCCTCCTTGATCTCGTCCAGCCGGTGCGGCTTCACGACTGCGGTGATGAGCTTCATGCGTCCACCTTCTTGTTCGTCGGGGCTGCCGCGGTGCCGGGCGCCGGAGGCGTGGTGCGGGCGATGGAGCCGCCGCCGGCACCGCTGAAGTCGTACGCCGTCTCGGCGTGCTCGACCTGGTCGATGCCGGATACCTCGTCGTCCTCGCTGACCCGCATCCCGATGGTCCGGTCGAGGACGAGCGCCAGGAGCGCGGAGACGACCAGGGAGTAGGCGAGCACCGCGAAGACACCGACGGCCTGCTTGCCGAGCTGGTCGAGTCCGCCGCCGTAGAAGAGGCCCTTGGCGTCGGACTGCACGCCACCGGTGGCGAAGAAGCCGACGAGGAGGGAGCCGAGGATGCCGCCGACGAGGTGGACGCCGACGACGTCCAGGGAGTCGTCGTAGCCGAACTTGTACTTGAGGCCGACGGCCATGGCGCACAGGACACCGGCGATGACGCCGATCGCGATGGCGCCGAGCGGGCTGACCGCACCGCCCGCGGGAGTGATGGCGACGAGGCCCGCGACGGCGCCGGAGGCGGCACCGAGAGTGGTGAAGGAGCCGTGGCGGATCTTCTCGTAGGCGAGCCAGCCGAGGACCGCGGCACCGGTGGCGACCTGTGTGTTGACGAACATGACCGCGCCGACACCGTCATCGTTGCCGAGCCAGGAGCCCGCGTTGAAGCCGAACCAGCCGAACCACAGGAGGGCCGCGCCGAGCATGACGAGCGGCAGGCTGTGCGGCCGCATCGGGTCCTTCTTGAAGCCGACCCGCTTGCCGATGACGAGGATCACGCCGAGGGCCGCCGCACCGGCGTTGATGTGGACGGCGGTACCGCCGGCGAAGTCGATGACACCCAGCTCGAAGAGCCAGCCGCCGGCGCCCCAGACCCAGTGCGCGACCGGGAAGTAGACGACGGTGACCCACAGGGCGACGAACAGGGCCCAGGAGGTGAACTTGACGCGGTCGGCGAGGGCGCCGCTGATCAGGGCGGGGGTGAGGACGGCGAACATCATCTGGAAGACGGCGAAGACGTACACCGGGATGGTGTAGCCGTCCCAGAGTTCGGTGACGCCGATCCCGCTGAGGCCGACGAAGTCCGAGCTCCAGCCGATGACGGAGCCGATGTCGGTGCCGAAGGCGAGGCTGAATCCGTAGAGCACCCACAGGATCGTGACGATCCCGAGGCTGATGAAGCTCATCATCAGCATGTTCAGGGTGCTCTTGACGCGGACCATGCCTCCGTAGAAGAAGGCCAGACCCGGGGTCATGAGCATCACCAGCGCGGAGCAGATGAGCATGAACCCTGTGTTGGCGGCAGACAGCTCGGGGGCGTCTGCGGCAAGCGTCGTGATGCCTGGGGGCATCGGCGTCTCCTCGTCGTCGGTGCGGCCACGTGCGGGGGTGCGGGACCACGGTGAAAAGGTGCGGGCCGGTTATGCGCCATGAGATTCGCGCAGCGCGGTTTCCACGGATGCCGCACGATGTTTCACCGCAGTGACGAAGGAACTCCGCGTGTTACGTACCGATGAACCAGGGGTGTCGGGCCCGGTGTGCTGCCTACCATGCTGCCCGCGCCGCATACGGTGCGGTTGAAAGGCCGGGAACGTGAACCGGCCACGACGGCGACCCGCTGACCTGGCAATGGGGGAGCCGAGTCGGGTGGTACGGGGCGGCCGTCGTGGCCGGTGGCAGGGTTCCGGTCAGACCGCTTCGGCGGTCTCCGGGAGCTGCTCGGTGAGCAGGTCGGTGAGCCTGGCGACCTCGGGTACGTCCCCGAAGTCCCTGGCAGCGGTGTCGACGGTCTTGCGGAGCCGGGTGTTGACGCGCTCCGACCGGACCTTCTTGGCGATCTTCAGGGCCCTGGTGGCGAGGACGGCCGACTCCTCCGGCTCGCGCTGGAGGAGATGGACGGTCGCCATGCCGATCAGGTTGAGCGCGTAGGACCTCTGGTGCTCGTCGTCCTCCCCGAACAGCTCGACCGCGCGGGCCATGACGGGCTCGGCGAGCGAGGCGTACGTCGGGCTGCGGCCGGCGACATAGGCGAGGTCACGGTAGGAGTGGGAGTTCTCGCCGTGCAGTTCGGCCTCGGAAAAGAAGCGGATCCAGTCGGGCTCGGGCTCGTCGTCGAGGACGGCGTCCTCGAAGGTGTCCTCGGCCATCCGGACCGCTCGCTTGCACTTGCTGGGCTGGCCCATGTTGGCGTAGGCGCGCGCCTCCATCGCATACAGCATGGCCTGGGTCCGGGCGGTGGCGCAGTCGCGGCTGCCGTACTGGGCGAGGTGGACGAGTTCGAGCGCGTCGTCGGGCCTGCCGAGGTGGATCATCTGGCGGCTCATGCTGGAGAGGATGTACGAGCCCAGCGGCTTGTCGCCCGCTTCCTTGGAGGCGTGCAGCGCGAGCACGAAGTACTTCTGGGCGGTGGGCTGGAGGCCTACGTCGTAGCTCATCCAGCCCGCGAGCTCGGCGAGTTCGGCCGCGCAGCGGAACAGGCGTTTCGCGGTGTCCCGGGGCTGTGGCTCCTGCAGCAGGTCGGTGACCTCGTGCAGCTGGCCGACGACGGCCTTGCGGCGCAGCCCGCCGCCGCACTGGGCGTCCCACTGGCGGAACATCGCGGTGGTCGATTCGAGCAGGTCCAGTTCGGGGCCGGAGAGCCGTGAGGGGCGGCTCTCCGCGGTGGGCAGCTCGGCCTCCGGCTGCCCGGGGCGGGTGACGGGCACCAGCCAGCGCTGCATGGGCTCGATGAGGGTGGGGCCGGCGGCCAGGGCCAGGGAGCTGCCGAGGAAGCCGCGGCGGGCGAGCATCAGGTCGCTGCGGGAGAACTCGCTGAGCAGCGCGACGGTCTGCGGACCCGCCCAGGGCAGGTCGACCCCCGCCACCGAGGGTGCCTGGTGAGCAGCGCGCAGGCCGAGGTCCTCGACGGAGACGACGGCGCCGAAGCGCTCGGAGAAGAGTTCGGAGAGGATGCGCGGGATGGGCTCTCGGGGCTGTTCGCCGTCCAGCCAGCGGCGCACGCGGGAGGTGTCGGTGCTGATGTGGTGGGCACCCAGCTGGCGGGCCCGCCGGTTCACCTGGCGGGCGAGCTCACCCTTCGACCAGCCGCTGCGCACGAACCACGAACCCAACTGCTCGTTGGGGCGCTTTCCGGCATTCGTCTCGCCTGCGCCGCTGCCACTCACTGGAACGCCCCCATCCCCGCTGAAACCTGTCGCGCGAACCTCTATCAGAATGCCGTGCCTCGGCGCTGTCCGTACGGGCCTCGCACACCATCGAACAGATCGGCGGATTGCCCGAGGCATACTCAACTGCAGATGCAATTGCAGGTTCGGGTACCCACGGTAATCCTACGATCACCGCTGCGGCGAGGGCAGTTGCGGAAACGCCACCATTCGCCACCCCTTCGGATGAACCTGTTCGACACGGTCCGCGATTCACTTGACAGGTCGCGATCAGCAAGGAGCGGAGTGAAGCATTCAGGGGCGCGCGGTTCCCGTGCCGCACCCCTCGGACGCCACTTCGCACGCCGGCGGATCGACGGCGCGCGAAGTACGTCGAGCAGTACGTCGAGTGCTGAGGACCCCGGGTCGTAACCACCGGTGAGTCGGACCCGTTGGAGGGGGCATGGGCTTCACGATCGGCGGCATCCGGGAGATGCGCTCCGGCACACGGCGCCGCGGCCGTGCGGCCGGGGCGACCGCGGTGGCCGAGTACACAGGACTCTGGGGCTGGGCGGTGGCTCCGGGAGCGCGTGCGTCAGGAGGCGTCTGCTCGTGCGGCGACTCCGCGTGCGCAGCCCCCGGGGCCCATCCGCTGGACTTCGCCCGGGAGGTGCCGCCGGGCGCCACCCCGGAAACGGCGGCGGAGGCCTGGGCGGAGGTGCCGGGGGCCGCGATGCTGCTCCCCGTGGGCCGGACCTTCGACGTGCTCGACGTCCCGGAGGCGGCGGGCCGGCGCGCCCTGGTGCGGATGGAGCGCCTGGGAGTACCGCTGGGCCCCGTCGCGGTGACGCCGTCCGGCCGTACACAGTTCTACGTCGCCCCCGGGGCCGCGGTGGGACTGCCGGGGCTGCTCTACCGGATGGGCTGGGACGACGCCGGTCTGGACCTGCGGGCACTGGGCCGTGGTGCGTACGTCACCGCTCCCCCGTCCGATCTCGGCGGGCTGGGCCCCGTCCGCTGGCTGCGGCCGCCGGATCCCGACACGGCCGCCGCTCCCCCGCAGGCCCGGCTGCTGCTGGGCACCCTCGCCTACATATGCCACCGCTGGTGAACGCCGAAGGGCGGTGACCCCCTTCGGGGTCCACCGCCCTTCACGCCTGTGCGCGGGTGTACCGGTCAGTCACCGATCAGCGCGTCGACGAAGGCGCCCGGCTCGAACGGGGCCAGGTCGTCCGGCCCCTCGCCGAGGCCGATGAGCTTCACGGGCACGCCCAGCTCGCGCTGGACGGCGATGACGATGCCGCCCTTGGCGGTGCCGTCCAGCTTGGTGAGGACGATGCCGGTGATGTCGACCACCTCGGCGAAGACCCGCGCCTGGACGAGGCCGTTCTGTCCGGTCGTGGCGTCGAGGACGAGCAGCACCTCGTCGAGCGGGCCGTGCTTCTCGACCACCCGCTTGACCTTGCCGAGCTCGTCCATCAGGCCGGTCTTCGTGTGCAGCCGGCCCGCGGTGTCGATGAGCACGACGTCGGCGCCCTCGGCGATACCTTCCTTCACCGCGTCGAAGGCGATCGAAGCGGGGTCGCCGCCCTCGGGGCCACGCACCGTGCGGGCGCCGACGCGCTCGCCCCAGGTCTGGAGCTGGTCGGCGGCGGCGGCGCGGAAGGTGTCCGCGGCGCCGAGCACGACACTACGGCCGTCGGCGACGAGGACCCGGGCGAGCTTGCCCGTCGTGGTCGTCTTGCCGGTGCCGTTGACCCCGACGACCATCACGACGCCGGGCGTCGCGTCGCCGCCCTCCGTCTTCACCTCACGGTCGAGGTCGGGGCCGAGCAGGGTGACGAGTTCCTCACGCAACAGGGTGCGCAGCTCGTCGGGCGTACGGGTGCCGAGGACGCGGACGCGCTCACGGAGCCGCTCCACGAGTTCCTGGGTGGGAGCGACGCCGACATCGGCGGTGAGGAGGGTGTCCTCGATCTCCTCCCAGGTGTCCTCGTCGAGGTTGTCGCGGGACAGCAGCGTGAGCAGGCCCTTGCCCAGGGAGTTCTGGGAACGCGCGAGCCGGGCGCGGAGCCGCACCAGACGGCCCGCGGTGGGCTCGGGGACTTCGAGCTCGGGTACCTCCGGCTCGATGACGACGGGGGTTTCCTCGACGGGAGTCCCGGCGCCGGGGAGACCGACCTCCTCGATGGTGCGCCGCGCTTCGTCGCGCGGCGTCTCGGCTTCCTCGCCGACACGGGGCTCGGCGGGAGGAGTGATGGTCGGCGTGCTCGACGGCGCCGAGGGCGGCAGCTGCTTCTTCTTGCGGCTGCTGACCACGAGCCCGCTGATCAGGCCGACCGCGACCAGGGCGATGACTACAGCAAGGATGACGATTTCCATAACGCGTCCAGTATCGGCCACGGCCGCGGTCCGGCGCGGTCACAGAAGGCAGCGGGTGTCCGCGAGCTGGCCGGTATGCCACGTTTGGGGGTAAAGGTACGCTGCTGCCCGTGGAGAACCGCGGCCTGGACCCTGTCCCGGATCATGAGCGCACCGGCCGGGTCCGCACCCTCTTCCCCACCTGGGTGACGGCCAACCTGACCGTGCTGCTGCTGACGGTGGGCGCGGGGCTCACCGTCCTCGACGGGCTGAACCTCTGGCAGGTGCTGGCCGTGGCCGTCACGGCGTCGGTCCTCTCCTTCGGGCTCGTCGGCCTCGTCTCCGTGGCGGGCAAGCGCGGCGGGGCGCCCGGTATGGCACTGTCCAGGGCGGTCTTCGGGCAGCGCGGCAACCTCTTCCCCGGCGCTCTGCTGTGGGTGGTCCGCTGGGGCTGGGAGACCGTGAACGCGGTCACCGGCTCCTACGCCCTGCTGGCCGTGCTGCATCTGCTCTTCGGCGTCCGGAGCACCCCCACGCTGATCCTGGTCACACTGACGGCCTTCGTCGCCGGCGGCTTCCTCGTGTCGGGGATCGGGATCAGGGCGTTGCGGGTGGCCTCCCGGGTCTCCGTCGCCCTTTTCGGGGCAGCGACCCTTCTGGTCCTCGGCCATCTGGTGGAGACGGCGCCGTGGCGGACCGTCCTGGAGCAGCCGCCGGGCCCGGCGGCGATGATGGTCGCCGGGGTGGGGACGCTGGTGGCCGGGGGCCTGAGCTGGGTCCCCTCGGCGCCGGATTTCGCCCGCTACCTGCCCAGGTCCGCGTCGGACCGTGCGATGGTCGTCGCGGCCGTGGGAGGGGCACTCGTCACCGTCCCCCCGATGGTGGCGACGGGCGCCGTGATGGCCGTGAGCTCACCGCATCTGGCCGTGGCGAAGGACCCCGTGGCGTTCATCGGCGAGTTGCTGCCGAAGTGGATCTCGGTGCCGTACCTGCTGATGGCCGTCATCGGCATGGTTCTGGTCAACGCGATGTCGATGTACTCCGCCGGCTTCACCGCCCAGACCCTCGGATTCGCGGTCCCCCGCGCCTGGGCCGTGGGTGTGAACGCGGCGATCAGCCTGCTGCTGGGCGGGACGCTGATGATGGTGGCCACGAGCTTCGTCGACACCTTCCTCTCCTTCCTCACCCTGCTCGGCGTGACGTTCTCCGCCTGGGCCGGGGTCTTCGGAGTGGACCTGCTCCGAGGCCGTGTGTACGACCCCGAGGCCCTCATGGACACCACGCCCCGCAGCGGCTACTGGTACTCCGGCGGCTACAGCCGGCAGGCCATGGCCGCCTGGGGCACGGCCCTCGTGGTGGGCCTGCTGTTCACCGACGTGGAATGGTTCACGGGACCGCTGGGCGCCTCCTGGACGGGGCGTCACGGGCTGGGCTGGGCGGTCACGATCCTCGTCGCGGCGGGGATGTACGCGGCGCTGCCCCGGCCGGCGGACGGAACGGGCCGGGCGCCCGCCCGGTTCTGATGCCGCGTCGCCGCCCCGGCCCGCCTCCGGACAGCACGCTGCCCCGGTCCGGCATGGGCCGGTCCGGGGCAGCGTGTCCGAGGAGAGGGGCAGCGGGGATTAGCCCATCTCCTCCAGCGCCTTGCCCTTGGTCTCCTTCACGAACTTGAGCACGAAGGGGATCGAGAGCACGGCGAAGCAGGTGTAGATGATGTAGGTGCCCGAGAGGTTCCAGTCGGCCAGGCTCGGGAAGCTCGCGGTGATCGCCCAGTTGGCGATCCACTGCGCGGAGGCGGCGACGCCGAGGGCGGCGGCGCGGATGCGGTTCGGGAACATCTCACCGAGGAAGACCCAGACCACGACACCCCACGACAGGGCGAAGAAGAGCACGAAGACATGGGCCGCGACAAGGGCCACGGTGCCCTGCGTGGTGGGCAGCTTGCCGTCGACGAGGTCGGCGGAGAAGGCCCACGCCTCGAACGCCAGGGCGATCGCCATACCCATGGATCCGATGAGCGCGAGGGGCCTGCGGCCCACACGGTCCACCAGGATCATGGCGATCACGGTGCCGATGATGTTGATGATCGACGTGGTGAACGAGTAGAAGAACGAGTCGGTCGGGTCGATGCCGACGGACTGCCAGAGCGTCGCCGAGTAGTAGAACGCGACGTTGATGCCGACGAGCTGCTGGAAGACCGACAGTCCGATACCGACCCAGACGATCGGCAGGAAGCCGAAACGGCTGCCGAGCAGGTCGCTGAACTTGGACTTGTGCTCGCGGCGCATGGCCGTCTCGATCTCGTCCACGCGAGCGTCGAGGTCGACGTGCTTGCCCTCGACCTCTTCGAGGATCTTCCGGGCGCGGTCCCTCTTGCCCACGGAGATCAGGAAGCGCGGCGACTCGGGGATCACGAAGGACAGGAGCCCGTACAGGATGGCCGGCAGGACCATCACGCCCAGCATCCACTGCCAGGCCTCGAAGCCGGCGATCTTGCCGCGCTGGTCGCCGTCGGCGATCTGCAGGATGCCGTAGTTGACCAGCTGCGAGATGGCGATGCCGACCACGATGGCGGCCTGCTGGAAGGACCCGAGGCGCCCTCGGTAGGCGGGCGGCGAGACCTCGGCGATGTACGCCGGGCCGATGACCGAGGCCATGCCGATCGCGAAGCCGCCGATGATCCGCCACATGGCGAGGTCCCAGAGGGCGAACGGCAGCGCCGAACCGACGGCACTGATGGTGAACAGCACCGAGGCGATCTGCATGCAGCGGATACGGCCGATCCGGTCGGCGATGCGCCCCGCCGTGGCCGCGCCGATGGCACAGCCGATCAGAGCGATGGCGATGACCTGCGCCAGCGTCCCTGACCCGATGTCATAGCGGTCACGGATGGCCTCGACGGCGCCGTTGATCACGGAGCTGTCGTAGCCGAAGAGGAAGCCGCCCATCGCCGCGGCAGCCGTGATGAAGATGACGTGGCCGAGATGGTCCGGGTGTGCCCCTCGGGCCCCGGACTCCGGTCCGCTCGCTGTGCTGGTCACATGAACTCCTGGTACCTGGCAACAACGTCAGGTGTGGGGGGTGAGCCCTCCTAGTGGCGCACAACTTCTGGCCGACCACCACTTGAAGGTAAAAACAACATTGCTGAGGTTATGCGTTCAAGTTTCGAAGTCAAGAGTCGGGTTCGGATGAAATGGTTCCTCACAAGTACCCAGGAACACCCAAAAGGTGCGTTGAAGTGTTGAAGATTAGGTAAAGAGGGTGTGAGCCCCCGTCAGCCGAGCGCGGAGCTCTCAGCGGAGCCGCTGACTGATCACCTTGGAGACTCCGTCCCCCTGCATCGAGACGCCGTACAGTGCGTCGGCGACCTCCATCGTCCGCTTCTGGTGCGTGATGACGATGAGCTGGGAGCTCTCCTGGAGCTCCTCCATGATCCGGATCAGCCGCTGCAGATTGGTGTCGTCGAGCGCCGCCTCGACCTCGTCCATGACGTAGAAGGGACTCGGCCGGGCCTTGAAGATGGACACCAGCAGGGCAACGGCCGTCAGGGATCGCTCGCCGCCGGACAGCAGCGACAGGCGCTTGACCTTCTTGCCCGGCGGCCTCGCCTCGACGTCGAGACCGGTCGTCAGCATGTTGTCCGGGTCGGTGAGGACGAGGCGGCCCTCGCCGCCCGGGAAGAGCCGGGAGAAGACACCCTCGAACTCGCGGGCGGTGTCCCGGAAGGCCTCCGTGAACACCTGCTCGACCCGCTCGTCGACCTCCTTGATCACCTGCATCAGGTCGGCCCGGGTCTTCTTCAGGTCTTCGAGCTGCTCGGACAGGAACTTGTGCCGTTCCTCCAGCGCCGAGAACTCCTCCAGGGCTAGCGGATTCACCTTCCCGAGTTGCTGGTACGCCCGTTCGGCCGCCTTCAGCCGCTTCTCCTGCTCGGCCCTGACGAAGGGCTTCGGCTGGTTGCGCGGATGCTCCGGATCCGACGGAAGCTCCTCCCCCTCCGCCGCGGGGGACGGCGGTACGAGCTGCTCGGGACCGTACTCCGCGGCCAGCCCCGCCGGCTCGACGCCGAACTCCTCCAGCGCCTTGGCCTCCACCTGCTCCATGCGCAGCCGTTTCTCGGCCCCGAGGACCTCACCCCGGTGCACGGAGTCGGTGAGCCGGTCCAGCTCGCCCTTGAGGTCCCGGCCCCGGCCGCGTTCGGCCGCCAGGTCCCGCTCACGCTCGGCCTTCGCCGCCTCGGCCCTGGTCCGTTCCACCTCCGCCCGTACGACCGAGACCTCGACGTGCGCGAGCAGCTGCCGGGCACCGGATGCCACGGCGGTGGCCACGGCGGCCTCGTGGCGCAGCCGGGCACGACGCTGTTCGGCGCGGGCGCGCGCCTCACGCTCGGCACGGGCCCCGCGGTCGAGCGCGTCCGCACGTCCGGCGAGCCCCTTGACCCGTTCCTCATGGGTACGCGCCTGGAGCCGGGCCTCCATCTCGGTCTGGCGTGCGTTGGCGCCGTCGGCGGCGAGCCGGTCCCGTACGGAGGTGTCGGGTTCCTCCTCCACCGGGGTCTCCTCCGCGACCAGCAGCCTCTCCGCCAGCTCCTCGGCCTCCTCGGTGGCCCGCTCCAGCGCCTCCTGGGCGCGGGCGGCGGAGGCGGTCGTCCGCTCGGCCTCACCGGCGGCGCCCCGTGCCTGCCCGGCCAGGCGCCCGAGCTGCTGTGCCACCCCGGACTTCTCCCGCTCGGCTGCCCGGCGCCGCTCACCCAGTTCCTCCGCCCGGGCCGCGCACCCGGCGCGCCGGGCGGCCGCGGCACGCTGGTCCGAGGCCAGCTGGTCGCAGCGCACGGCGAGCGCCGCGAGCTCGGCGGCTGCCTCGTCGACCGAGGCCTGGACCTCCAGCAGACTCGGCGCCCCGGCCGACCCGCCGTGTGCGAAGTGGGCCCCCAGTACGTCGCCCTCGGCGGTGACGGCGGTCAGCCCGGAGTGGGCGGCGACCAGCTCCTCGGCGTCCTCCAGAGTCCCCACGACGACCATGTCCCGCACCAGTCGCCGTACGGCCGCCAGCAGTTCGGGGGGCCCCTGCAACAGGCCGGCGACGGCGGGCGCGGCAGACTCCCCGGTGACGACCGAGGTCTCCGGCGGCTCGGTCCGGCCGGCCCGAGCCGCGTCACCGGAGGCCGTGACAGGGCTCGCGGAGCGCTGGTCCGCGCCGACTGCGGTGACGGCCCGGCAGCCCTGCCCCGTCCCGGATGCCTGCCCCGGCACCTGGCCGGCAGGGGCGCCCGGCAGCAGTTCCGTACCCTGCGACGGCACCTGCCCGGCTCTCACGGCGCCCAGGACCAGCGCCGCGCGCCCCGCGTCCTGCTTGCGCAGGAGGCGGATCGCGTCCGCGGCGGTGGCGGGATCCGTCACGGCGACGGCGTCGGCGGCCGCACCGAGAGCCGCCGCCACCGCCACCTCGTGCCCCGGGGCCACCGTGAGCAGTTCGGCGAGAGGGCCGAGCAGACCTGGGAGCCGGTCCCCCGCGCCGAGCAGCACCCCGGTGCCGTCCTTGCGCCGCAGTCCAAGCGAGAGCGCCTCGTGCCGGGCGGAGACCGCCGCGCGGCTGCGTTCCGCCGCGGTGACCGCTTCGCGCGCCGCGCTCAGGGCCTCCTCCGCTCCGGTGAGTTCCCGCTTGGCGGCCTCGTGCCGCTCCGCCAGCTCCGCGTCGCCTGCGTCCAGGCCCTCGACCTCGGCCTTGAGCTGCTCGTACTCCTCCTCGGCCGCCACCGCGCGCTCCCGCGCCTCGTCCCGGGCCGAGGCCAGCCGGTCGATCTCGGCCTGCGCCGAACCCGCCCGGCCGCGGGCGGCGTTGACCTGACCGTTGAGCCGGGCGAGCCCTTCGCGCCGGTCGGCGATGGCCCGGGCGGCGTCCCGGAGTCTGCGCTCCTCGGAAGCCAGCTCCCTCTCCAGGTCGGACCGGTGCGCGGTGGTGTCCTCGAGGGCGTGCTCCGCCGCTTCGAGTGCCGCCTCCAACTCCGCCTCCTGCTCGCGGATCCGGGCGGCCTCACGCTCCATGTCCTCGGGATCGCGCCCGCGCCGCTCCTCCTCCGGAGCCGCGGTGGCGCTCTTCACCCGCGCGTCGGCGAGCGAGATCGTGCCCCGCACGCGCTCGGCCAGCTGTGAGAGGTCGTACCAGGTCTGCTGGGCCCGCTGGAGACGGGGCGCCAGCCGGCGCACCTCGTCCTCCAGGTCCGCCTCGCGCACGAGTGCCGCCTTGAGTTGCGACTCCGTCGCCTCCCGGCGCTGTTTGAGGGCGGCCTCGTCGGCGATCTCCTCGCGCAGCGCCTCCCGCAGCCGCACCATGTCGTCGGCGAGGAGCCGCAGCCGGGCGTCCCGCAGGTCCGCCTGGATGACGGCGGCCCGGCGGGCCACCGCTGCCTGCCGGCCCAGAGGCTTGAGCTGGCGGCGCAGTTCGTCGGTGAGGTCCTGGACGCGGGCGAGGTTCGCGCCCATCGCCTCCAGTTTCCGCAGCGCCTTCTCCTTGCGCTTGCGGTGCTTGAGCACGCCCGCCGCCTCCTCGATGAAGGCGCGGCGCCCGGTCGGATCGGCGTGCAGGACGGAGTCCAGCCGGCCCTGGCCGACGATGACGTGCATCTCACGGCCGATACCGGAGTCCGAGAGGAGTTCCTGGATGTCGAGCAGCCGGCAGGTGTCGCCATTGATCTGGTATTCGCTGCCGCCGTTGCGGAACATGATCCGGGTGATCGTCACTTCGGCGTACTCGATGGGCAGCGCGCCGTCGGAATTGTCGATCGTCAGCGACACTTCCGCGCGCCCCAGCGGCGGCCTTCCCGTGGTGCCGGCGAAGATCACGTCTTCCATCTTGCCGCCGCGCAGGGATTTGGCGCCCTGCTCACCCATGACCCAGGAGAGCGCGTCCACCACATTGGATTTGCCCGAACCATTGGGGCCGACGACGCAGGTGATCCCCGGTTCGAACCGAAGGGTCGTGGCCGAGGCGAACGATTTGAAACCACGGAGGGTCAGGGCCTTGAGGTGCACGCCGCCGGACTCTACCTTTCACTCTCGGTTTCGCTGATGAAGGTGCAGGGCACATCAGACGGTAAGCGAAGAGAGATAGGGCGGGGACGGGGCCGGGGGGAAAGAAAAAAGGGACGCCGGAGCGTCCCTGGTGAATGCCGCACAGTGTTGCTGTGCAGTCATCCGAGCACAGCCTTGCGTGACGGATCGCGCGAACCGGCCGGATCCCGAGCGATCCTCGGTGGTCCAGGACGACGATCCGTGACGAAGACTTCGGTGGTTGTTCCCGAGCGGGTGTCGTGCGGCCCGACCGGCCCCGGCAGGGCCTGGGGGTCAGGTCAGCGCGGGCTCCGCCTGGGGTACGTCGATGTCGATGCTGTCGAGCAACGACTCCTGGTGCTGGGCGGCGGCGTTGAGCGCGTCGTTCTCGTCCTGGATCCGTACGAGCTCGGATTCCAGGTCGTGGACGCGCTTCTGAAGCCGTCGCATCTCGGCGAGGAGTCGCGGATCGGAACCGCCGACGTAACCGAGAAGCGCCTTTGCCATGATGCTTGGTCCTCCACACTGAGTGACCGACCGATGCGGTGTGGGTCGTGAGGGAATCGCACCCGCGGTGTTCGGCAGTGCTCTGTATCCACTGCTGTTCCGCTGTCTCCAGCTCTGCCGAACAGCTAAGGTGCGCGGGGATTTCAGCGTCTCACCAAAAAGTTTGACGGTCAACACGATCACACACCGACGGGCCGGGTGTCCCGGGGGCGCGCGGCCGGACGATCACGCGGCGCTGCTCTCCTGCGGGTTCCCGAGGGGCGTGGAGATCTTCGTCAATGCCGCAGCCTGGCATGGCGCGCGCCACTTGGCAACCATGTGCAAGTGCCGGCTTCTTTCGCAGGTCATTTCGGGTGCGAACCCTTCAGCCCGCCCTCGGGTGACCGTGCGCCGCCCTTTGACCACCCTGCGGACCCGGCCCCCATTCCGGAGCCGGAATCAGCGGATCGCGAATCCCTCGTAACCGCCGCGTGGCGTGTCCCAGATCTCAGTGACGCCGTCCACGCGGCCGGGAGTGTCGTCGGAGCCGAGCCAGTCCAGCAGACGGTGGCAATTCTCACGCGGCCCTTCGGCCACCACCTGCACCCGGCCGTCGTCGAGATTGAGTGCGAAGCCGGTGAGCTTTCCGATCTCCAAAGCATTTGCCCTGGTGAACCAGCGGAACCCTACTTGCTGTACTCGGCCGCGTACCCACACGACGAGGCGTGCATCTTCGTTCATGCCCGAACGCTAACCGGCCAATTGCTCGCGCAGCACGCCGCCCCGAACAGCCATGCCGTAAGGTCCCCTCGCAATAGCCTCACCCGAACGGGTGAGTCGGATCTTGAATACGGTGCCGTCGGAACGACGCCCGGTGCACGAGGAAGGCACAGCGCATGGGACGGCATCGACGCGCAGGCGCGGCCCCCGCCGCTGAGCAGCACGCGGCAGGCACGGAGGGCGGCCACCACGGTGCACGCCGGAAGAAGCGGGCGGGCATACCCGTACGCGCCGGGCTCCTCGGCGTCTCCGCGGCCGTGGCCGTCGGTGCCGTCGCCGTCGCGTCCGGCCTGTTGCCGGGGGGCGACACCTACAGCATCAGTGGTGGCGGTGCCGCCGACCAGGTCCACGCGGGCGGCGCTCCCGACCTGCTGACCCAGGGCGAGTCCTCCGACGAGCCGACCGGCCGCACCTCGGCCTCCGCGCCGGCCGAGGCCGACAGGGGTGCGGGCCGTTCGGCCGCACCCTCGAAGTCTCCCTCCGCCACTCCGAGCGCGAAGCCGAGCACCGAACCGTCCGCCTCCGCGTCGAAGTCCGCGTCGAAGGCGCCGGAGCGTACGAAGGCACCGGCAGCCGCTCCGAAGAAGTCCGCCTCGTCCGCCCCGGCGACCAGGACCCCGGCCGCTCCGAAGCCTTCTTCGGCCACCCCGACCAGCAAGGCCACGCCGTCGTCGAGCCCGTCCGCCACCTCCGCACAGGCAGCCGTGCTCGCGCTCGTCAACCAGGAGCGCGCGAAGGTCGGCTGCAGCCCGGTCACCACCAGCGCCCCGCTCACGGCACTCGCCCAGGACTTCAGCGAGGACATGGCCGCCCGTGACTTCTTCGGCCACACCGATCCCGACGGGGCGACCCCCTGGGACCGTGCCGCCGCAGCCGGAGTGGAGGGACTCGGCGGCGAGAACATCGCGCGCGGCCAGGCCGACGCACAGGCCGTGATGGACGCCTGGATGAACAGCGAGGGCCACCGCGCGAACATTCTCAACTGCGACTACAGGACGCTCGGCGTGGGCGTCCACCTCGGCTCCGGCGGCCCCTGGTGGACGCAGGACTTCGGCTTCTGAGAAGCCCGCAGGTCAACGACCTGTGTCCGGCCTGCTTCCAAGAGCCCTGGGATACGTTTTGAAGCCCCTCCCCGGCCTCGGGGAGGTGACTCGGGGCAGGCGTGGGGTGGAGTCGTGCGGGATGCGATCGACGCGGTGGACTGGTCGGCCGTCCCAGGCCATCCCGACTGGTACGAACCGGAGCACGCCTCTCGCGGCCTGCGCGCCCTGGCAGATGCCGTGCACCTCGTGCGGGCAGCTGAGGCCGGCTCGCTGCTCGGCGGCGGTGGCATCGTCCACGGGCACAGTGGCGCGGTGTTTCCGGCGGCCGCCGTCGCCGCTCCCCTGCTCCTCGACATCGTCCAGCACGGGCACCCGGCTGCCGGGGAAACCGCGTTGGGACTGCTCGACGAGGCCCTGTCGTTCCGCCCCCGTCCCGGATACACGCGCGTGCTGCCGCCCCACGGGGCGGCGGTCCCGATCTGCTGTGTCATCGCCGATCACGTGAGAGCCCGCACCGCTCCGCTCTCCCGCATGGGCAGTACGGGCAAGGCGCTGCTCGCCGATGCCGCCGAGCACTGGCGCTTCGATGTCCGGGAGAGCGTGGCCGACGGCGATGACACGGCAGCCTTCGGATCTCTGGCAGGCCGTTTCCCGGACGACGTGGGCGCGGTGGAACTGAACGTCGCCGGTGAGTTCACCGTGCTGGACCGCGTCGGTCTCGAGTACGCGCCTCAGGAGGGCTCCGCCGAGGCATGCCTGCGCGTCGGGGGACTGCTTCCGGGTGACCTGCCACCCGGCGCCATCCTGTATCCGGCGGGGTGCGGGCTGTAGTCGGGCAGTCCCTGCGGTCAACTGCCGCGTCGCTGCCCTGTACCCGGACGGCACACCCGGAGGGCACCGTGTCGGGCGCGAGCGGAACAGCCGCCGTGACCTGCTGAGCAGACCGGCGCAGCGCTCACCGGAAGCCAGCGCTGTACCGGCGTAAGCTGGCGCTCATGAGTGAGACGGCCAGCGGCCCCGTACAGGACGACAGCGAATCGGCCTTCGACGTCTTCTCACGGCGGTGCCCCTCGCGGGAGACGCTGGAGCACGTCACCGGGCGCTGGGGCGGACTGACCCTGGGCGCGCTGCACGAGAGCGGCGCCCGTTTCAACGAGTTGCGCCGCCGGGTCGACGGGGTCAGCGAGAAGATGCTCTCCCAGACACTGCACGCGCTGGAGCGCGACGGCCTGGTGCACCGGGAGGCGCAACTGACCAATCCGCCGCGTGTCGACTACGGCCTCACGCCGCTCGGCAGCCAGGTCGCGGAGCGGCTGATGGACCTCATCGAGCTCGTGGAGGGCCGGATGCCCGAGGTTGTCGAGGCCCGCAGCCGGTACGACGCCACGCACGGCGCCTGACGGGAGACCGTCAGGAGATCCGTGGCGGACGCTGGCAGCGCGGGCAGAAGTAGCTGGAGCGGTTCATCCACGGCCGTCGGCGCATCGGCGTACCGCAACGGCGGCAGGGCTCGTCCTCCCGCCCGTAGGCGTCCAGGGACCGGTCGAAGTAACCGGACTCCCCGTTCACATTGACGTACAGGCTGTCGAAGCTGGTACCGCCCTGGTCGAGGGCCTCCCTCATCACTTCCCGGACGTGGCCGAGCAGCTCCGCCGTCCGGGGGCGCGTCAGGGTCGCGGTCGGCCGCTCGTAGTGGAGCCGGCTGCGCCAGAGCGCCTCGTCGGCGTAGATGTTACCGACGCCGCTGATCAGGGACTGGTCGAGGAGAGCCCGCTTGACCGTCGTACGGCGCAGGCGCAGCGCGAGGTGGAAGGCGTCGTCGTCGAAGGCCGGGTCGAGGGGGTCGCGTGCGATGTGGGCGATGACGTCGGGCAGGCCGTCGGGGGTGTTGTCGTGCAGGGACAGCCCTCCGAAGGTGCGCTGGTCGACGAAGCGCAGCTCGGTGCCGAGCGCGTCGTCGAAGCGGATCCGGATCCGCAGGTGCTTCTCGTCGGCGGCGTCCTCGGGCTGCACGAGCAGCTGACCGCTCATGCCGAGATGGCCCAGGAGCGAGGAGTCCGCCTCGTCGAGCGGCACCCAGAGGTACTTGCCGCGGCGCATCGCCGTGCCGAACCGCAGACCGCGCAGCCGGGCCGCGAAGTCCGCGCCGCCCGCGAGGTGCCTGCGGACCGCCCGCGGATGCAGGACCTCGACGGCCTCGACGGTGCGTCCGGCGGTCCAGCGTTCCAGGCCCCGCCGCACGACTTCGACCTCGGGCAGTTCGGGCACGGAGGGCACTCCTTCGACGACGTGGCGGGACAGCGAAAACCCCCCGGTGCGCGAGGCACCGAGGGGCTTCCGGATGAATCAGGCAGGAGCTGCGTCCGAGTGCGACGGGCTCGCAGGGGTGTCGGCGACCCCTCCGTCGGCTGCGGCCTTGGCCGCGGCCTCCCGTGCTTCCGCGGCGGCGCTGATCTCGCGCCAGGCGGACTCGGCCGCCTGCTGCTCCGCTTCCTTCTTGCTACGACCGGTGCCGGTGCCGTACGAGACACCACCGACGCGAGCAGCAGCAGTAAAGGTCTTCTCGTGGTCGGGGCCGGTCTCCGTGACGAGGTACTCGGGTACTCCGAGGCTCTCGCTCGCGGTGAGCTCCTGGAGACTGGTCTTCCAGTCCAGGCCGGCTCCGAGGTTGGAGGACCTGTCGATCAGCGGGTCGAAGAGCCGGTGGACCAGCTCCGAGGCCGCGCCGAGGCCCTGATCGAGATAGACGGCGCCGATCACCGCTTCAAGGGTGTCGGCGAGGATGGAAGCCTTGTCCCGGCCACCCGTGCCCTCTTCACCGCGGCCGAGCCGGATGAAGGAGCCGAGTTCGAGGCCGCGGCCCACTTCCGCAAGTGCACGCGAGTTGACCACCGCGGCCCGCAACTTGGCCAGCTGGCCTTCGGGCAGGTCGGGGTGGGTGCGGTACAGCGTGTCCGTGACCACCAGGCCGAGAACCGAGTCCCCGAGGAACTCCAGCCGCTCGTTGGTGGGCAGACCGCCGTTCTCGTACGCGTACGAACGGTGGGTCAGCGCACGCACCAGAAGGGCGGACTCGAGGTGATACCCGAGCCGCCCTTCCAGAAGCGTGTGGGACGAGGCTGTGTTGATGTTGTCTGTCTGCTTCTTGGAGCTGGACAACTCAGACATCGGGCCTCTCACCAGCCGCTCAGACCTCGAGGACCTGGCGCTTGTTGTAGGTGCCGCAGCTCGGGCACGCAATGTGCTGGAGCTTCGGCTCCTGGCAACGCTCGCACGAAACCAGGGTGGGGACCGCAGCCTTCCACTGCGACCGGCGGTGGCGCGTGTTGCTGCGCGACATCTTCCGCTTCGGAACAGCCACGGCTACTTCTCCTGCTTCTCGTCGACGCCAGGTTCGGCGCCGCCCATGTTGTCCTTCTCGCCGTCCTGAACGGTCTCGGCGAGTCCTTGCAGTGCCGCCCAACGGATGTCGGCGACGTCGTGGTGGTGGTCAGGATTCTCGTCCAGCCTGATTCCGCATTCGGAACACAGACCGGCGCAGGTCTCCTTGCACACCGGCTGCAGCGGCAGTGCGAGCACCACCGCGTCACGCAGCACAGGCTCGAGGTCGAACGAGTCGTCCTCGAGAAAGAACCTGTCCTCGTCGTCCTCGGCGTCGTCGACCGGGTCCGCGGTCCTGCTGCGGTTCCGGTCATCGGCGTCAGGGTACGAGAACATCTCCTGGAAGTCCGCTTCGACCTCGAGGGTCAGCGGCTCCAGACACCTTACGCACTCCCCCTCGGCCGTCGCACGGGCGGTGCCTGTGACGAGCACCCCTTCCATGACCGATTCGAGGCGGAGGTCCAGCGCCAGGGGCGCGTTCTCCGGAACACCGATGACCCCGTCGATGCCGAGGTCCTTCGGTGCTTCCGCCGTGCGGGTCAGCCGCTTCTGGGTACCCGGACGCCGGCCCAGCTCGCGCGTATCGAACACGAGAGGGCTGCGGTGGTCGAGGTGGCCGTTCAGGGCTTTTCCTGCTTTCGAAATCATGTGCGTGGTGCGGCTTCGGGAGGGCCGCCCCTGTCCTGACGGAAAGAGGGCAGCCGGGATCGCGGACATACACGCGACCGAAGAGCCAGGATACTGGACGTACCGCCCAGCTCCCAATCCGGTCCGGGGCGCTCCGGTCAGCGGCCCTGTTCGTACCGGCGCAGCTGTTCCAGGTCGATCATGCTGGTGTCGAAGAGGCTGGTCTCGTCGAGCGCGCTCTCACCCTGCTGTGCGGGGATCTGGGCCTGCTGCTGCCAGCCGTACTCCTGCTGCTGGTTCGGGTCGTACGCCTGCTGCTGGTAGCCGTAGGGGTCGGGCTGCTGCTGGTAGCCGTAGCCGTCCTGCGGCTGCTGCTGGTCCTGGTACCCGTAGCTCTGGGCGTACTGCGGCTCGGGCTGGGCCGGGAAGCCGGGCTGTGCGGGGTCCTGGTAGCCGGCCACCGGGGCGTAGTCCGGCTGCGCGGGCTCGGCGTAGGAGTGCTGCTGGGGGCTCCGGGGCGGCTCGGGGGTGGCGAGCTCGGCCAGACCGGCCCAGTGGTCCTCGTCACTCGTGTGCTGGGAGCCTCCTGCCGCGTCCTGGGCGGCCATGTGCGCGCCCAGGTCGTCGGTGGCGACCCGTCCGTGCAGCTTCTGGCGGCCCCGGCCGACGGCCTCCAGGGTCTTGGCGAGCACGGCCTCGAAGGCGCCGAGCTTGGTGTCCACGTAGTCGTCGGCGCGCCGGCGGAGCGTCTCCGGGTCGGCACTGCGCTCGGGCGCCTCGGCGAAGTCGGGGTCCTCGTAGCCCTGCTCGTCCACGCCCTGGCCGCGGCCGAGAAGCTTCTCGCGGCCCCGGTCGACGGACCCGATGGTCTTGGTGAGGACGACCTCGAAGTTGGCCAGCTTGCTGTCGACGTACTCGTCGGCCTCGCCGCGGACCTCGTCGGCCTCCCTGCGGGCCTCGGAGAGGATCCGGTCCGCCTCGGCCTGGGACTGCTGGGCGACCTCGGTGCCGGAGATCAGTGAGCCGCGCTCCGCGCGGGCGGACTCGATGATCCGCCCGGCCTCCTGCCGGGCCTGCTCGACGAGCTGCTCGTTGCCGCCGATGAGCTCCTCGGCGTGGGCGAGCGAGCCGGGCAGGGCCTCGCGCACCTCCTCGAGCATCGCGAGCAGCTCGGCCCGGTTGACCACGCAGGACGCCGACATGGGCATGGACCGGGCGTTCCCGACCGTTTCGACGATCTCGTCGAGCTTCTTCTGCACGTCCACCGTGTGCTCGCCACTCTCTGCTGCTGTTGGAGACGGACGGGACGACTGTAAGGCCAGTCGCCTGCCGCACGACACCTGGTGACGGTCCGTCAGTGCTTCACTTCTCGCCGAGACGCTTCACGAGGGCCTCGTGGACCACCGGCGGAAGCAGGTGGGCCACGTCTCCGCCCCAGGTGGCGACCTCCTTGACCAGGGAGGACGACAGGAAGCTGTAGGTGGGGTTCGTCGGCACGAAGAGGGTCTCGACCCCCGAGAGGCCGTTGTTCATCTGGGCCATCTGCAGCTCGTAGTCGAAGTCGCTGACGGCCCGCAGGCCCTTCACGATCGCGGGGATGTCGCGCTGCTTGCAGAAGTCGACCAGCAGGCCGTGGAAGGACTCGACCTCGACGTTCCCGAAGTCCGCCGTCACCTCGCGGATCAGCTCGATCCGCTCGTCGACGGTGAACAGGCCCTTCTTGGACTGGTTGATCATCACGGCGACGTGCACGACGTCGTACAGCTTCGAGGCTCGTCCGATGATGTCGAGATGTCCGTTGGTGATGGGGTCGAACGACCCCGGACAGACGGCGCGGCGCAACGTGATTCCCTCGCTCTCCGGTGCGGTCATCGTGCGTCTTCGCACGTAGAAGCGGCGCGACCGTACCAAAACGTGGCTTCGCCGTAGCGACGCGACCGCTGTGGTTCGAATCCGTCGGGCCAGGTGAATTCCCCGCCTCTGGTGCTCCGTTCCACCGTGACGAGAGCGTCGCCCGTGAGCCACCCCTTAGCGCGGAGTGTGAGGAGGATCTCCCGAAGATCGTCGTCGGTGACGGCGTACGGCGGATCGAGGAAGACCACGTCGTACGGTCCGGAGGGCGCCGGGCCCGTCACGATCTGTTCGGCTTTGCCCGCACGGAACTCGGCGCCGGGCAGACCGAGGGTGCGGATGTTGTCGCGGACGGTGCGCGCGGCCTTGGCATCGGCCTCCACGAGCAGGGCGTGGGCGGCTCCGCGCGAGAGCGCCTCCAGTCCCACCGCGCCGGAACCCGCGTACAGATCGGCGACACGGATGCCGTCGAGCGTGCCCAGGAGCGCTTCCCAGGTGGAGAACAGGGCCTCGCGCGCACGGTCGGAGGTGGGGCGGGTGCCGGTGCCGGGCGGGACGGCCAGGCGGCGTCCGCCGGCCGTGCCGGCGATCACGCGGGTCATGGGTCTGTTCCTCGGGTCGCGGGCGGCGCGCAGGACGGGACGTGCGCCGTGCTCCCCACGATATGGCGTCGCCGGGGATCCGCCCTGTCACCCCTTGTCGAGGTACTCCTCCCGGTCCTTGTCGAGCAGGGCGTCCAGCGCGGTGCGCAGCTCGGGCAGCCGCTCGAGCCCGGGGTCGTCCGCGACGACCCGGACGGCCTCCTCCCGGGCCGCGGCGATGACCTCCTCGTCGTCGATGACGCTGAGCACGCGCAGGGAGGAGCGGACACCGGACTGGGCCTGGCCGAGGACATCGCCCTCGCGGCGCTGTTCGAGGTCGATGCGGGAGAGCTCGAAGCCGTCGAGGGTGGCGGCCACCGCGGACAGCCTCGCCCGGGCGGGGCTCGCCTCGTGGGCCTCGCTGACCAGCAGGCAGAGGCCGGGGGCGCTGCCGCGCCCGACGCGGCCCCTCAGCTGGTGCAGCTGGGACACGCCGAACCGGTCCGCGTCCATGATCACCATCGCGGTGGCGTTGGGGACGTTCACGCCCACCTCGATGACGGTGGTGGCGACGAGGACGTCGGCCTGTCCGGCGGCGAACCGGCGCATCACGTCGTCCTTGTCGTCGGCCGGCATCCTGCCGTGCAGGACCTCGACGCGCAGACCGGCGAGCGGACCCTTGGCCAGCTGGTCGGCGATGTCCAGCACGGCGAGCGGCGGCCGCTTCTCGGCGTCGTCCTCGGGGGCTGCCTGCTTCTTCCCCTTGCCCTTCTCCTTCTTCTCCGCCGCGTCGTCGGCGTCGTCGCCGATGCGGGGGCACACGACGTACGCCTGGTGACCGTTCTCCACCTCCTCCCGGACGCGTTCCCAGGCGCGGCTGAGGAAGTGCGGCTTGTCCTTGGCGGGGACGACGTGACTGGCGATGGGCGACCGGCCGGCCGGCAGCTGGTCGAGCACCGAGGTCTCCAGATCGCCGAAGACCGTCATCGCGACCGTCCGGGGAATGGGCGTGGCCGTCATGACCAGCAGGTGGGGCGGCTGCTTCCCCTTGGAACGCAGCGCGTCGCGCTGTTCCACGCCGAAGCGGTGCTGCTCGTCGACGACGACCAGACCGAGGTCGTGGAACTGCACCTTGTCCTCGATCAGCGCATGGGTGCCGATGACGATCCCGGCCTCGCCCGTGACCAGGTCGAGCAGCGCCTGGCGGCGGGCCGCCGTGCCCATGGACCCGGTGAGCAGGACGACCTTCGTGCCGAGGTCGGAGCCGCCGAGCATCCCGCCTTCTGCGAGCTCGCCCATCATCTCGGTGACCGACCGGTGGTGCTGCTGGGCCAGTACCTCGGTGGGCGCGAGCATCGCCGCCTGGCCGCCCGCGTCGACGACCCTGAGCATGGCGCGCAGGGCGACCAGGGTCTTGCCGGAACCGACCTCGCCCTGGAGCAGCCGGTGCATGGGGTGTTCCGTCGCCAGGGCGTCGAAGATCTCCCCGGTGACTTTCTGCTGGCCCTCGGTGAGGGTGAAGGGAAGGGTCGCGTCGAAGGCGTCGAGCAGCCCGCCGGGGACGGATCCGCGTGCCTTCGCGGGGAGTTGGGTGTCGGCGTAACGGCGGCGGGCGAGCGCGACCTGGAGGACGAAGGCCTCGTCCCAGCGCAGCCGGTCCCGCGCGGCCGCGATGTCCGCCTTGGTCTGCGGGCGGTGGATCCTGAGCAGTGCCTCGGGCAGGGGGACGAATCCGCGCCCCTCACGCAGCGCCGGGGGCAGCGGGTCCACCGCCTCCTGGGCGCTGGGCAGGACGGTGTCGACGGCCTTCGCGATCCGCCAGGAGTCGAGCTGCTTGCAGGCCGGGTAGATCGGCAGCAGCTGCCCGGCGAAGGCGTCGACGGCCTCGGTCGCCTGCTCCTCGTCATGGGCGTCGAGGAGCTGGTAGGTGGGATGGGCGAGCTGCATCTTCCGGTTGAAGACGGAGGCCTTGCCCGCGAACATCGCCCTGCGGCCGGGCAGGAGCTCCTTGTGGGGCTTGTGGACGCCGTGCCCGAAGAAGACCAGTTGGAGCCTGCCGCTCCCGTCGGTGAGCGTGACCTCCAGCCGCTTGCCCCGGCCGTTGTTGAACATCATGATCCGCGCGTCCGCGACCTGGGCGACGACCGTCACGTGCTCGTCCAGCGGGAGCTCGGTGAGCGCCGTGAGGCGGCCCCGCTCCTCGTAGCGGCGCGGGTAGTGGTGCAGCAGATCACCGACCGTGTGCAGGTCGAGGTGTTCGGCCATCACCTTCGCGGTGGCTCCGCCGAGCAGCTTCTTGAGGGGTTCATCGAAAGCGGACACGGGGTCCATTGCACACCACGTCACCGACAGACACCGCCGGGCGCGGCGCCCGCTGCCGTGTCACTCGACGCCGATCAGCAGGGGCGCCGCCTGGCGGCCGCCCCGGTAGACGACCGTGTCGACGGCGAGGTAGCCCTCCCGGACGTGTTCGCTCAGCTCGTCGCCCAGGGTGTCGGGCACGTCCTCCCCCAGGATCAGGGTGACGAGTTCTCCGCCGGCGGAGAGCATCCGGTCCAGGACGGTGCGGGCCGTGCGCGGGACGTCCTCACCGATGACCGCGACGTCCCCGTCGATCAGGCCGAGGATGTCACCGGCCTGGCAGATGCCCGCCATGGTCCACGACTGCCTCTCGGCGACGGCCAGTTCGGCGTAGCGGGTGGCTCCGGCCGCCGCCGTCATCGCGACGACGTCCTCGTCGAAGCTGCGGCCCGGCTCGTGGACGGCGAGCGCGGCGATGCCCTGGACGGCGGCGCGGGTCGGGACCAGGGCGACGCGGATGCCCTCGGTCCTGGCCTGTTCGGCGGCCGCGGCGGCGGTGTGACGCAACTGTGCGTCGTTGGGCAGCAGGACCACCTCACGGGCGTGCGCCCGGCGGATGGCGTCGACCAGTTCGCCGCTGGCCGGCGGCTCCCCGGGGCGCGCCAGCACGGTGGTCGCACCGGCCTCGGCGCACAGACCGGAGAGCCCGTCGCCGGGCACCACGGCCACGACCGCGCGCTGGGCCGGTTCACGGTGGGCCGCGCCCCGGTCGGCGGCGAAGTGGGTGATCCGGATCCGGTAGGGGCGGCCTGCCTCGACCCCGGCCTCGACAGCCGCCCCGGCGTCGTCGACGTGGACGTGGACGTTCCACAGGCCGTCGCCGCCGACCACCACGAGGGAGTCCCCCAGTGCGTCCAGCCGGTCCCTCAGCCGGGCGACCGCGTCGTCGGGGGCCTCCAGCAGAAAGATGACCTCGAAGGCCGGGCCGCCGTCGTGGCCCGGCTCCGCGCAGTCGCCGGTCAGGGGCAGGGTCTCCGGGGCAGGTCCGACGGCGCCCCCACGGGCCTGCCCTCCGACCGCTTCCAGCAGGGCTCCCAGCACGGTGACCAGGCCCTGCCCGCCCGCGTCCACGACCCTCGCGCGGCCGAGGACGGCAAGCTGCCCCGGGGTGGCGGCCAGGGCGGCCCGCGCCCCCTCGTACGCCGCTTCGGCCACGTCCTGGAGGCCCGCGTCCCGGCCGGTGGCTCCGGCCGCCTCGGCGGCGGCGGTGGCGACGGTGAGGACCGTGCCCTCGACGGGGTGGGCCACGGCCAGCCGGGCCGCGGCGGCGGCCTCCGCCAGCGCGGTCCGCAGGTGATGCGCGTCACCCGCCTCGGACAGCACGGCGGCCATGCCGCGCAGCAGCTGGGCCAGGATGGTCCCGGAGTTCCCCCGGGCGCCGATCAGCGCACCGTGCGCCATGGCGCGTACGGCGTCGGCGTGGGCGGGCACGGTGGGGCCGGTCTCATGGGCGGCGAAGACCGCTTCGACGGCCGCGGCGGCGGACTCCACGGTCAGGTAGAGGTTGGTGCCGGTGTCCCCGTCGGCGACGGGATAGACGTTGATGGCGTCGATGGCCGCCCGTTCCCGGCCCAGGGCCTCCAGGGCCAGTGAGCACCAGGTGCGCACCGCGACGGCGTCGAGATCGTCGGGGGACTGCGGCACCGGTGGTCCTCCTTGGGGACGGCCGTGGGGGGCTGGCTGCACCGCAGGGTAGCCCTCGCGCGCGGGCCCGGTGGGCGGAGGTGCGGGGCGGAGTTGCCCGGGGTGCCGTGGTAGTTTCGTATCTCCGACGCAGCCGTTGTATGCTGCTTCGGTTGCCCGACGAGAGTCGGGCCATTCCTCCGGTACCGCCACTTCAGTAAAATGATTCCGGCGCGCCGGAATTCACTGTAAGTGCATCTGAAGTTTTGGAGTGACCCGTGGCTGCCAACTGCGACGTTTGCGGCAAGGGGCCGAGCTTCGGCAACAGCATTTCGCACTCGCACCGCCGTACGTCCCGTCGCTGGAATCCCAACATCCAGCGCGTGCGTGCCGTGGTCGGGCGGACGCCGAAGCGGCTCAACGTCTGCACCTCGTGCATCAAGGCCGGCAAGGTCGCGCGCTGACGTCCCCGTCGTAGCGCAGCCTTCCGGTTGCCCAAAAAGCCGGTCCACCTCGGTGGACCGGCTTTTTGCTGTGCGCGGCCTGGCCGGCTGCGCACTCAGCGGGCGGATCGTGCGAGCCAGCCGTGGTCCACGGGGCCGATCCCGCCGCCCAGCGCGAAGCCGGCCCGGATCGCGCCGGTGACGTACTCCTTCGCGCCCCGCACGGCCGTGGGGACGTCCTGACCGCGGGCGAGTCCGCACGCGATGGCGGAGGCCAGGGTGCAGCCGGTGCCGTGGGTGTGCCGGTTGTCGTGCCTCGGTGCGCGGAGCCAGTGCTCCTCGTCACCGTCCGTCAGCAGGTCCACGGCGTCACCGGGCAGATGGCCGCCCTTGACCACCACCCAGCGCGGTCCGAAGGCGAGGATCTCCGCGGCGGCCCTGCGCATCCCCGCCTCGTCGGTGACGGAGACGCCGGTGAGCTGGGTCACCTCGTCGAGGTTCGGGGTGGCGACGGTGGCGACGGGCAGCAGCTTCGTGCGTACGGAGTCGAGGGCTTCGGCGGCCAGCAGCGCGTCCCCGTGCTTGGAGACCCCGACGGGGTCGACGACGACGGGTGCGTCGGTCCCCGCGAGGAGTCCGGCGACGGTCTCCACGAGTGCGGCCGAGGACAGCATGCCGGTCTTCACCGCCTGGACGCCGATGTCGTCGACGACACTGCGGTACTGGGCGCGTACGGCGTCCGCCGGGAGCTCCCAGGCGCCCTGCACGCCCAGGGAGTTCTGGGCGGTCACGGCGGTCAGCACGCTCATCCCGTGGGTGCCGAGGGCCAGCATCGTCTTCAGGTCGGCCTGGATGCCCGCACCGCCGCCGGAGTCTGATCCGGCGACGGTGAGGACACGGGGCGGTATCGGGGCAGGTGCGGTCATGCCCCGGAATCTACTAGGGCGTGCTGGGGAAGTAGCGCCGTCCGCCCGGAGGGCGGGCCCAGCGGCGTCCGGTGCGTGCGATCGCAAGGCGCGGAAATGGTTTCGTAGCGGAGCTACCAGGGCATTTCCGCAACGCCGCGAGCGTGCGTGCCAGGCGTCGCCGGGCGGGAGGGACTTCCCCAGCACGCCCTAAGCGTCCTCGATCGATCCGAAATGGTCCCAGCCGCCCTTGCTCGTCCAGGGCGCCCCGTCGACGGTGACCTGGGGCAGCGCCGAGGGGTTGAGGACCTCTCCGATGATCTTCCAGCGCGCGGGGAGCTTCACGTCGGAGGGGAAGGTCGCCACGATCGCGTGGTCCTCTCCCCCGGTGAGCACCCACTGCAGCGGATCGACTCCGACGGCCTGCCCGATGTCGGACATCTGCGAGGGGATGTCGATGAGCCCGGACCGCAGGTCGATGCGGACCTTGCTGGCCTCGGCGATGTGCCCGAGGTCGGCGACGAGTCCGTCGCTGACGTCGGTCATGGCCGTGGCGCCCAGACCGGCCGCCGCGGGGCCCGCGTGGTACGGCGGTTCGGGGCGCCGGTGGGCCTCGACGAAGGCACGCGGCGAGCGGAACCCCCGGGAGAGCACGGCGAATCCGGCCGCGGACCAGCCGAGCCAGCCGGTCACGGCGACGACGTCGCCGGGGCGGGCGCCGGCCCGGGTGACGGGTTCGTGGTTGCGCAGGTCGCCGAGGGCGGTGATCGCGACGGTGATGGTGTCGCCGCCGACGACGTCGCCGCCGACCACGGCGGCACCGGCGACCTGGCACTCGTCGCGCAGGCCGTCCATCAGCTCGCCGGCCCAGGTGACGGGCAGATCGGCCGGGACGACGAGGCCGAGGAGCAGCGCGGTGGGGACGGCGCCCATCGCCGCGATGTCGGCGAGGTTCTGTGCCGCGGCCTTGCGCCCGACGTCGTACGCGGTCGACCAGTCACGGCGGAAGTGCCGCCCTTCCAACAGGATGTCCGTACTGGCCACGACCCTGCGGTCGGGAGCGGCCACGACCGCGGCGTCGTCGCCGGGCCCCAGTCGTACCGCCGGAGTGGTGGTGAGCCGGGACGTGAGCTCTCTGATGAGCCCGAACTCCCCCAACTCGCCCACGGTTCCCTTCACCGAGTGTCACCTCTCATCTATCGCACCGGACACCTGTCCGGGCTGCTTCAGCGGCCGGAGGTCCGGACCGTGGGCGGACGGCCCACGGAAGCCGGTGGCCCCGGGACGTGCAGGCATCACTGTCCCCCTTCCGCACCGGTGGGCTTGCGGTCGCGAGCCCCAACTGCTGTCGGTACCGTCAAGGGATACGTCAACTTCTGTGGTGCGTACGCCACGCTGTGGGCGTCAACCGGCCCGTAGGTCTCCCCGCGGCCCGGGGCGACGCGATAACGTGGCGTCCCTTTCCCCCACATGATCCTCGTGGCCGCCCTGGAGGTTCCGTGGTACAGGCGTACATCCTCATCCAGACCGAGGTGGGCAAGGCGTCGATCGTCGCCGAGACCATCGCAAAACTTCCGGGAGTGATTCAGGCAGAGGACGTCACAGGCCCTTACGACGTGGTCGTGCGCGCGCAGGCCGACACGGTCGACGCGCTCGGTCGCATGGTGGTCGCCAAGGTCCAGCAGGTGGACGGCATCACGCGTACCCTGACCTGCCCGGTCGTCCACCTCTGACCCCTGTCTACGCTGGTCCGGTGACTCACACCCGCCGCCGGTCCCGCCGATCCCGTGTCCTCGCCCCGTCCGCCGCCCTGCTCGTGCTGGTCGTGGCGGGCTGTTCCGGTGGTGACCAGCCCTCGGTGGCGGTTCCCACGCCGTCGTCGGAGGCCGCCGGGTACTGCGAGGAACTGCACGGGGAACTGCCGGAGACCGTCGACGAACTGGAACGGAGTGATCCCTCACCGGATTCGGACCTGACCGCCGGCTGGGGGGACGGGGCGATCGTACTGCGCTGCGGCGTTCCCCGGCCCGCGAAGATGGACGATTCCCAGTCCAAGGCCGTCGACGCGGACGGCGTCAACTGGCTGCTGGAGCAGCGGGACGACGCCGGTCCCCGGTTCACGACCACCTACCGCAAGGCGTACGTCGAGGTGACGCTCGGATCCGAGTACGCCCATGACATCACCCCGTTGTCCGCGTTCGCCGCGCCCGTGAGGAAGACGGTGCCCGACAGCCTGTGAGGGCCGTCCCGCGCGGGACGGCCCTCATTCTCCGGGATCAGCGCAGGCCGGTGGAGCGGTTCAGCGCCGCCGTGATCAGCCGGTCCACCAGCTCCGGGTACTCCACCCCGCTCGCCTGCCACATGCGGGGGAACATCGAGATCGGGGTGAATCCCGGCATGGTGTTGATCTCGTTGATGACGAACGAGCCGTCGTCGGTGAGGAAGAAGTCGGCACGCACCAGGCCCTCGCAGGAGGTGGCCTCGAACGCCTCGACTGCGAGCCGCTGCACCTCGGCGGTCTGCTCCTCGGTGAGCGGTGCGGGGACCAGACCGGCCGCCGAGTCGATGTACTTCGCCTCGAAGTCGTAGAAGTCGTGTGCGGTGACGGGCGGGATCTCGGCGGGCACGCTCGCGCGCGGCCCGTCCTCGAACTCCAGCACGCCGCACTCGATCTCGCGGCCGCTCAGCAGGGACTCCACGAGGAACTTGGGGTCGTGCCGGCGGGCCTCCTCGATCGCCTCGTCGAGCCCGGCCGCGTCGTCGACCTTGGTGATGCCCATGGAGGATCCGCCGCGGGCCGGCTTGATGAAGAGCGGCCAGCCGTGTTCGGCCGCGAACTCCATGACGCGCTTACGGGCGGCCGGGCGGTCGGTGTCCCATTCCCTGGGCCGGACGACCTCGTACGGGCCGACCGGCAGGCCGAAGGAGATGAACACCCGCTTCATGTACTCCTTGTCCTGACCGACGGCCGAGGACAGGACACCGGCGCCGACGTACGGCACGCCGGAGAGCTCCAGGAGCCCCTGGAGCGTGCCGTCCTCGCCGTAGGGGCCGTGCAGCACGGGGAAGACGACGTCGACCTCGCCCAGGACCTCGGGAACCGAACCGGGTTCGCCCACGACGACGTCACGGTTCCCCGGATCGACGGAGAGCGTCACCGCGCCCCGCGCGGACGCGGCCAGCTGGTCCACGTCGGGTACCCGGCGGTCCGTGATGGCCATGCGGGCCGGATCGTCGGACGTGAGGACCCACCGTCCGTCCCTGGTGATACCGATCGGCAGGACGTCGTACTTCGTCCGGTCGACGGCGCTCATGATGGCACCGGCCGTGACGACCGAGATGCCGTGTTCGGAGCTCCGGCCGCCGAACACGACGGCCACACGCGGCTTGCGGCCCGGCTCGGAGCGCTGCTCGGAGCTCAGGGGGCCCTCAGGGCTCTGGGGGAGGTTCTGGCTGCTCATATCGCGACGAGCGTACCTGCTGGTAGGGCTCGAGTCAGCGTCGCTCGGGCTTGGCGCTGCGCGACATCAGCTCCTTGAGCGCGACGACCGGCGGCTTGCCCTCGTGGACGATGCCGACGACCGTCTCGGTGATCGGCATGTCGACGCCGTGCCTGCGCGCCAGATCGAGCACGGATTCGCAGGACTTGACGCCCTCGGCGGTCTGGCTCGTGACGGCGACGGTCTCCTTGAGCGTCATCCCCCGTCCGAGGTTGGTACCGAAGGTGTGGTTGCGCGAGAGGGGCGAGGAGCAGGTCGCCACCAGGTCGCCGAGTCCGGCCAGTCCGGAGAAGGTGAGCGGGTCGGCGCCCATGGCGAGGCCGAGCCTGGTCGTCTCGGCGAGGCCGCGGGTGATGAGGGAGCCCTTGGCGTTGTCGCCGAGCCCCATGCCGTCGGCGATGCCCACGGCGAGGCCGATGACGTTCTTCACGGCGCCGCCGAGCTCGCAGCCGACCACGTCGGTGTTGGTGTACGGGCGGAAGTACGGGGTGTGGCAGGCGGCCTGGAGGCGCCGGGCGACGTCCTCGTCCGGGCAGGCGACGACGGCCGCGGCGGGGCGGCGTTCGGCGATCTCCTTGGCGAGGTTGGGGCCGGTGATGACGGCGATCCGGTCCGGGGTGACCTCGGTGACGTCCGCGATGACCTCGCTCATCCGCTTGGCGGTGCCGAGTTCGACGCCCTTCATCAGGGAGACGAGGACGGTCTGCGGCTCCAGGTGCCGCGCCCAGTCCGCCAGGTTGGCGCGCAGGGTCTGCGAGGGCACGACGAGGACGGCGAAGTCGGCGCCGCGCAGCGCCTCGGCGGGATCCGTGGTGGCCCGGACCGACGCGGGGAGTTCGACACCCGGCAGGTAGTCCGGGTTGGTACGGGTCGTGTTGACGGCCTCGGCGACCTCGGCGCGGCGGCCCCAGAGGGTGACCTCGCAGCCGGCGTCGGCGAGGACCACGGCGAAGGCCGTACCCCACGAGCCGGTTCCGAATACGGCCGCCTTTACGGGGTGCGTCACGTCGTTCCCTTTCCCTCTGCCTTGCGCCGCTGTTCAGCACGGGCCTTGCGGTGATCGTAGAGCTCGGCGGGTGCCTTCTCGCCGCGTACCTCCTCGAGCTGGGCGGTGACCGCGGCCATGATGGTCTCGGTGGCCTGGCGCAGGACGTCGGGCGTCGGCTCGAGGCCGTAGTAGCGGGTGAGGTCGACGGGCGGTCCCGCCTGCACGCGCAGGGTCTTGCGGGGGAACAGTTGGAGCTTGTTCTCCTTGGCGTACGGCGGCATCGCGAGGTTGGCGCCCCACTGGGCGACGGGGATGACCGGGGCCTTGGTCATCAACGCGACCCGGGCCGCACCGGTCTTGCCGGCCATCGGCCACATGTCGGGGTCCCGGGTGAGGGTGCCCTCCGGGTAGAAGGCGACGCACTCGCCCCGCTCGATGGCGTCGACGGCGGCCCGGAAGGCGTCGAGCGCGTTGGTCGACTCGCGGTAGACGGGGATCTGGCCGGTGCCGCGCAGGATCATTCCGACGAACGGTGTCCTGAACAGCCCCGCCTTGGCGAGCAGCCGTGGGACGCGTCCGGTGTTGTACTGGAAATGCCCGTAGGACAGGGGGTCCAGATACGAGTTGTGATTGACCGCGGTGATGAATCCACCATCGGCCGGAATGTGCTCCATTCCCCGCCAGTCCCGCTTGAACAGAACCACCAGGGGCGGTTTTGCGATGGCCGCCGCCAGGCGGTACCAGAAGCCGATTCTGCGGCGGGACACTCGGACGCCTTCCTCTAGGAAATGAGCTGCTGCGGGGCTCGTGGCGCTGCTGCCTCGCCCGGGGCCCCTGTTGTGGAGAACACCGTACGCCTCACCCGTGGGGGCGGACCTCCGGGTTGTCGTACCGGCAGGCGAGAATATGGGCTGATGCGTACGGAGGGGGAGATCGCCACGAACACCGACCCGACCGGTCCCTGGTCCCTGGTCGTCCCGCTGAAACCTCTCGCACGGGCCAAGAGCAGGCTCGGACGGGCGGTGGGTGAGGCTCTGCGTCCCCGTATGGCCCTGGCGTTCGCACAGGACACCGTGTCGGCCGCCCTGTCCTGCCGGGCGGTCGGGGATGTGGTGGTCGTCACGGACGACCCGGTGGCCGGGGCGGCGCTGACCGCCCTCGGCGCGCGCGTCGTGGCCGACTCCCCGGCGGCCGGGCTCAACGCGGCGCTGGAACACGGTGCCCGGTCGGTGCGGGCGCGACGGCCCGGTGCGGCGGTGGCCGTGCTCAACGCGGATCTGCCCGCACTGCGCCCCGCCGAATTGGGGCGGGTGCTCGAATTCTCCGGTGCATTTCCCCGCACATTTGTCGGCGATGCCCAGGGAATCGGCACCACATTTCTTTCCGCGATGCCCGGGGTGGAATTGAGGCCGGCCTTCGGCGGGGCGTCACGGGCACGGCACCTCTCCTCGGGGGCGGTCGAGATCACGCTGCCCGGTCTCGACTCCGTCCGCAGGGACGTGGACACGGGCGACGACCTGGAGGCGGCGCTGGCTCTGGGGGTGGGGCGGTTCACCGCGCTCCCGTCGGCCCCGGTGGCGCCTGCCGCGGACCGATAGGCTGCGCCCCATGCAGGCGACCTCGTTCACGTACGACTCCGAGACACGCACCGGCAGTGTGCTGCTCGACGACGGCACCCCGGTGGACTTCGACGCACCGGCCTTCGACGCGGGAGGGCTGCGGCTGCTGCGCCCGGGACAGCGGGTGCGGATCGAGACCGAGGGTGAGGGCGCCTCGCTGCGGATCACCCTGGTGACGCTGCAGACGCTCTGAACGGGCCCCTGAACAGCCCGCGGGCCGGGCTCCCCGAGGGGAGCCCGGCCCGGCGCGTATGAGGAACGAGCGGTGCCCGGTCTCACTTCTTGCGTGCGGTGACCTTCTTGGCTGTGGTCTTGCGTGCCGTGGTCTTCTTCGCGGGCGCCTTCTTCGCCGTGGTCTTCTTGGCAGGCGCCGTCTTGGCCGCGACGGTCTTCTTGGTGGCCGTCGCCTTCTTCGCCGGGGTCGCCTTCTTCGCCGCCGCCGTGGTCTTCTTCGCAGCCGCAGTGGTGGTCTTCTTGGCCGTGGTCTTCTTGGCGGCGGTGGTCTTCTTCGCGGCCGCCGTGGCCTTCTTCGCCGTGGCCTTCTTGGCGGTGGCCTTCTTCGCGGCCGCCTTCGCCGTCGTGCGGGTGGAAGAACCGCCCGAGAGGCTGCCCTTGGGTGCCTTCTTGACGGAGACCTCGCCGCCCTTGGGGAGCTTCTTGGAGCCGCTCACCAGGTCCTTGAAGCCCTGTCCCGCACGGAAACGGGGCACGGAGGTCTTCTTGACCCGCACGCGCTCACCGGTCTGCGGGTTGCGGGCGTACCGGGCGGGACGGTCGACCTTCTCGAACGAGCCGAAGCCGGTGACCGAGACACGGTCCCCCGCGACGACCGCGCGGACGATCGCGTCGAGAACCACGTCGACGGCGTCCGCGGCCTGCTGACGGCCTCCGACCTTGTCTGCAATCGCTTCTACGAGCTGCGCCTTGTTCACGTCTTCCCCTTCGGAGACATTGCCGGAACGAAACTGTTCAGGCTTTTTCGCACGTTAGGCAGATATATACCGCAAATCAAACACGAAACGGGCTAATCACCCTAGTGCCGCAACGAAGTCGACCGCCGCGCTGTCCGCGGAGTCAGTCACCTTCGGGGAATCGGCCCTCATCGAGGTCCTTCATCAGACGGTCCAGACGCCTTGCCGCGCCTGGGAGATCGTGCTTAGCCGCGGCCGTTACGACCAGCAGCTTCCGGGACAGCGCCATCCGTACGCCCTCCGGGACTTGCAGCGCGCGCACCTTTGCGTGTGCTTCCTTCAATCGGTCGGCGACTTGGCCATAGAGCTCGAGTTGGCTGTCGCGTTCCATGCACCGATTGTGCCATCTGGGGCGAGTTGTCGCCCGAGGGGGTCTCAACAAGCGACTGCGCCCCCTGCCGTGCGGCAGGGGGCGCAGTTCGGGAAAAGCGCTGCTCAGGCGTCAATCGTGCGCGGCTTGTGGGACGGCCTGGCCGCCTCATAAGTCGCAATGTCCGCTTCGTTCTGAAGAGTGAGGCTGATGTCGTCGAGCCCGTTGAGCAGTCGCCAGCGGGCGTTCTCGTCGAGCTCGAAGTCGGCCGTGATGCCGTCCGCGAGGACCTGTCGCTTCTCCAGGTCGACCGTGATCTCGACGGTCGGGTCGGCCTCGGTCAGCTCCCAGAGCCTGTCGACGACCTTCTGGTCGAGGACGACGGTCAACAGACCGTTCTTCAGGGAGTTGCCCCGGAAGATGTCGGCGAAGCGGGAGGAGATGACGGTTTTGAAGCCGTAGTTCTGGAGGGCCCAGACCGCGTGCTCACGCGAGGAGCCCGTACCGAAGTCGGGGCCGGCGACCAGAACCGAGGCACCCTTGCGCTCCGGGCGGTTGAGGATGAAGTTCTCGTCCTTGCGCCAGGCCTCGAAGAGCCCGTCCTCGAATCCGTCGCGGGTGACCTTCTTCAGCCAGTGCGCGGGGATGATCTGGTCGGTGTCGACGTTGCTGCGGCGCAGCGGGACGGCCCGGCCGGTGTGTGCGGTGAATGCTTCCATGGTTATCGGACTCCGGCAGGCGTACGGGCGTCGGACAGATCGGCGGGCGAGGCCAGATGGCCCAGCACGGCGGTGGCGGCGGCGACCTGCGGGGAGACCAGGTGGGTACGGCCGCCCTTGCCCTGCCTGCCCTCGAAGTTCCGGTTCGAGGTGGAGGCGGAGCGCTCGCCGGGGGCCAACTGGTCGGGGTTCATGCCGAGGCACATCGAGCAGCCCGCGTGCCGCCATTCGGCGCCGGCGGCGGTGAAGACCTTGTCCAGACCCTCCTCGACGGCCTGCAGGGCGACCCGGACGGAGCCAGGGACGACCAGCATCCGTACGCCGTCGGCGACTTTGCGGCCCTCCAGGACCGAAGCCGCGTTGCGCAGGTCCTCGATGCGCCCGTTGGTGCAGGAACCTACGAACACGGTGTCCACGTTGATCTCACGCAGCGGCTGGCCGGCGGTCAACCCCATGTACTCCAGGGCCTTTTCGGCGGCGTGGCGCTCCGAGGCGTCCTCGTACGACGCGGGGTCGGGGACGTTGGCCGACAGGGGCGCGCCCTGGCCGGGGTTGGTGCCCCAGGTGACGAAGGGCGCCAGCGCGGCACCGTCGATGACGACCTCGGCGTCGAAGACGGCGTCGTCGTCGGTGCGCAGTGTCTTCCAGTACTCCACCGCGGCGTCCCAGTCCTCGCCCTCGGGGGCGTGGTCACGGCCCCGCAGATAGGCGAAGGTGGTCTCGTCGGGGGCGATCATGCCCGCGCGGGCGCCGGCCTCGATCGACATGTTGCAGATGGTCATCCGGGCTTCCATCGAGAGCTTCTCGATGGCGGAGCCGCGGTATTCGAGGATGTAGCCCTGGCCGCCGCCGGTGCCGATGCGGGCGATGATGGCCAGGATGAGGTCCTTGGCGGTGACGCTGTCGGGGAGTTCGCCCTCGACCGTGATCGCCATGGTGCGGGGGCGGGCCAGCGGGAGCGTCTGGGTGGCCAGGACGTGCTCGACCTGGCTGGTGCCGATGCCGAAGGCCAGCGCTCCGAACGCGCCGTGGGTGGAGGTGTGCGAGTCACCGCAGACGACCGTGGTGCCGGGCTGGGTCAGGCCGAGCTGCGGGCCGACGACGTGCACGACGCCCTGCTCGACGTCACCCAGCGGGTGCAGCCGGACGCCGAACTCCGCGCAGTTCTTGCGCAGGGTCTCCAGCTGGGCACGGGATACCGGGTCGGCGATCGGCTTGTCGATGTCGAGGGTCGGGGTGTTGTGGTCCTCGGTGGCGATGGTGAGGTCGAGTCGCCGCACCGGCCGGCCGGCCTGACGCAGACCGTCGAACGCCTGCGGGCTGGTCACCTCGTGCAGCAGGTGCAGATCGATGAAGAGGAGGTCGGGCTCACCATCGGCGCGCCGGACGACATGGTCGTCCCAGACCTTCTCCGCGAGTGTCCTACCCATCGCTTTCCCTCCGGCCGGCGTCTTCGCCGGCCCAACTAGAGATTCGGGTGCCGCCGCCCGGACCCCCGACCGGGGCGGTGGCTGCGGGCCGTTGTACGGCCGCACGTACAGGTTCGCAACTTCCGGGGAAAATTGAACTTGCGTTTCACAGAGTGAGACGCGAGTATCGTCGTATGGACAACTCTAGCGGCGTCGGCGTTCTCGACAAGGCAGCTCTGGTATTGAGCGCCCTGGAGTCCGGTCCGGCCACCCTCGCCGGGCTGGTCGCGGCGACAGGGCTCGCACGGCCCACGGCACACCGACTGGCCGTGGCACTCGAACACCACCGCATGGTGGCGAGGGACATGCAGGGCAGGTTCATCCTCGGCCCCCGGCTCGCGGAGCTCGCGGCCGCGGCAGGCGAGGACCGCCTGCTGGCGACGGCCGGACCCGTACTCACACATCTGCGGGACATCACCGGGGAGAGCGCGCAGCTCTACCGCCGGCAGGGCGACATGCGGATCTGCGTGGCGGCCGCGGAGCGGCTGTCCGGTCTGCGGGACACCGTGCCGGTCGGCTCCACCCTCACGATGAAGGCGGGATCCTCCGCGCAGATCCTGATGGCCTGGGAGGAGCCGGAGCGTCTGCACCGGGGCCTGCAGGGCGCCCGCTTCACGGCGACGGCGCTCTCGGGCGTACGCCGGCGTGGCTGGGCCCAGTCGATCGGTGAGCGCGAGCCGGGCGTGGCCTCGGTCTCGGCCCCGGTGCGCGGGCCGTCGAACCGGGTGGTCGCCGCGGTGTCCGTCTCCGGCCCGATCGAACGTCTCACGCGCCACCCGGGCCGGATGCACGCGCAGGCCGTCATCGACTCGGCGGCGCGGCTGAGCGAAGCCCTGCGTCGTACCGGCTGATGACCCCGTTATCCTTGCCGACCCTCTCCGGCCGCCCCAGCGTCGTGGCGGCCCAACTCACCTGTCGCACAGTCGCGATGAGCGCGTCACCCGCCGTCCGGCTCCGGTGCGGCAAATTCCCGCGCACGCACGAAGAAGGCCCCTCACCGAGGTGAAGGGCCTTGTCCTACTGCTGTGTTGTACCCCCGACCGGATTCGAACCGGCGCTACTGCCGTGAGAGGGCAGCGTGCTAGGCCGCTACACAACGGGGGCATGGTTACTGCTGACTTGCGCTGGGCTACCAGGACTCGAACCTAGAATGACGGTACCAGAAACCGTAGTGTTGCCAATTACACCATAGCCCATGGTGTGACAAGTACCCCCGACCGGATTCGAACCGGCGCTACTGCCGTGAGAGGGCAGCGTGCTAGGCCGCTACACAACGGGGGCCCTAGCGATCCTCACCCGACGGTAGCCGGATGTTGTCACCGAAGAACGTGGGTGCGACCCAGATGTTCTCGCGGGATGGATCTGTACCCCCGACCGGATTCGAACCGGCGCTACTGCCGTGAGAGGGCAGCGTGCTAGGCCGCTACACAACGGGGGCTTGTTACTTCTTACTTCGGTCTTGCGCTGGGCTACCAGGACTCGAACCTAGAATGACGGTACCAGAAACCGTAGTGTTGCCAATTACACCATAGCCCACTGAAACGCAACCTCTGGGGGTATTGTTTCTGTCTGCGCTTCCCGGCCGGATCTTTCGGCCCGCTCGGGTGGCGCAGGAAGAACATTACCTGAAGGTGTCCGGCGCTCCAAAACGGGTATCGCCCGCCAGCAGACCGGGAAGCTCGTGCAGACCGGTGATCCGCACGAGCTCGGGACGTCCGCCCAACCCTTCCCGGTCCAGCCAGATGCCCGTCAGTCCGGCGGCGACCGCGCCGCCCGCGTCGATGTCGGGCTCGTTCCCCACATAGGCCACCTCGTGCGGGGAGAGCTCCAGGACCTCGCAGGCGGCGTGGAAGGCGCCCGCGTCCGGCTTGGAGACTCCCAACTCGACGGCGCACACCACCGCCTCGAAGCGGTCCCGCACCCCTAGGGCGCGCAGCTTGCGGTCCTGGTTGTGGATGCTCGAGTTCGACAGGACGGCGTGCCGGTAGACGTCGGCCAGCCGGTCCAGGACCGGCACGGTGTCCGGGAAGAGCGTCCACGCGGCCTCGTAGTGGGTGGCGTGCCGGCCGAACCACTCGTCGGCCTCGGCATCGCTCAGTCGCCTCCCGAGGAACGCCCTCACGCGCTCCCGCCGCTGCCCCGGGAAGTCGAGCTCCCCTTCGGCGAACCGCGCCCACTGCACGTCCGTGACGGCCTTCCAGACGTCGAGGGCGTGTTCGGGCGAGGTGTAGGCCGCGGGCAGCCCTTCGATCTCCAGGTGCCTGCGCATGCCGACACGGTCGGCTCCCGAGTAGTCGAAGATCGTGTCGTCGATGTCCCAGAGAACCGCTCGGATCGGCATGCGGCCAGACTAGCGGCGCGTTCCCCGCGTCACCGGCAGTTCCCGCACATGCCGACGGGGTGGCCGCCCCTGGCCGGGGCGGCCACCCCGTCATGTGCGCCGGACGCTACGCGGCGAGCTTCGCCAGCGCCGCGTCGATGCGGGCGATCGTCTTCTCGCGGCCCAGGATCTCCAGGGACTCGAAGAGCGGCAGGCCGACCGTGCGGCCCGTGACGGCGACGCGGACCGGGGCCTGCGCCTTGCCGAGCTTCAGACCGTGCTTCTCGCCGGCGGTGAGCACGGCCGTCTTGAGCGCCTCGGCGTTCCACTCGGCGGCCGTCAGCTCGGCGCGGGCCGTGACGAGCAGGGCGTCGGAGCCCTCCTTCATGGCCTTCGCCCAGGACGCCTCGTCCTCGACGGGCTCGTCCAGGAAGAGGAAGTCGACGTTGGCCGTGATGTCCGAGAGAACCGTCACACGCGTCTGGGCGTGCGGGGCGATCTCGGCGAACTGCTCCGCGTCGAAGGCCTCGGGCGCCCAGGGCGCGAAGGGGGCCTTCAGCCAGGGGCCGCAGGCCTCGGTGAAGGTCTTCACGTCGAGCATGCGCAGGTGCTCGGCGTTGATGTGCTCGGCCTTCTTCAGGTCGAAGCGCGCCGGGTTGGCGTTGACGTCGGCGATGTCGAACGCCGCCACCAGCTCGTCGCGGCCGAAGATGTCGCGGTCCTCGGCGATCGACCAGCCGAGCAGCGAGAGGTAGTTGAGCAGCCCCTCGGGAAGGAAGCCGCGCTCGCGGTAGAGGTTGAGCGAGGCCTGCGGGTCCCTCTTGGACAGCTTCTTGTTGCCCTCCCCCATGACGTACGGGAGATGACCGAAGGCCGGGGTGTCCTTGGCGACGCCCAGCTCGATGAGCGCCCGGTAGAGGGCGATCTGGCGCGGGGTGGAGGAGAGCAGGTCCTCGCCGCGCAGGACGTGGGTGATCTCCATCAGGGCGTCGTCGACGGGGTTGACGAGCGTGTAGAGGGGAGCGCCGTTGGCACGGACGATGCCGTAGTCCGGGACGTTCTCCGGCTGGACCGTGATGTCGCCGCGGACCAGGTCGGTGAAGGTGATCGCCTCGTCGGGCATCCGGAAGCGGACGATCGAGGTGCGGCCCTCGGCCTCGTACGCCGCCTTCCGCTCGTCGCTCAGGTCGCGGCAGTGGCCGTCGTAGCCCGACGGCTTGCCGGCCGCGCGGGCGGCGTCACGGCGGGCGTCGAGCTCCTCGGTGGTGCAGTAGCAGTGGTACGCGTGCCCGGCGTCCAGGAGCTTGGCGGCGACGTCCTTGTAGAGCTCCATCCGCTGCGACTGGCGGTAGGGCTCGTGCGGGCCGCCGACCTCGGGGCCCTCGTCCCAGTCGAGGCCGAGCCAGCGCATCGAGTCGAGCAGCTGCTGGTAGGACTCCTCGGAGTCACGGGCGGCGTCGGTGTCCTCGATGCGGAAGACCAGGGTGCCCTGGTGGTGCCGGGCGAAGGCCCAGTTGAACAGAGCCGTCCGGACCAGGCCCACGTGGGGGTTGCCGGTCGGGGAGGGACAGAAACGTACACGGACAGGGGGGTTAGCCACGCTTGATCACCTTGTTGGTGAGAGTGCCGATGCCTTCGATGGTGACGGCGACCTCGTCGCCGACGTGCAGGGGGCCGACCCCTGCGGGGGTCCCGGTGAGGATCACGTCGCCGGGGAGCAGCGTCATGGCCTCGGTGATGTGGACGACGAGGTCCTCGACGGACCGGACCATGTCGCTCGTCCGGCCGAGCTGACGCTGCTCACCGTTGACCGTGGCCTGGATGGCCAGGTCGCCGGGGTCGACGTCGGTCTCCACCCAGGGGCCGAGCGGGCACGAGGTGTCGAACCCCTTGGCCCGGGCCCACTGGCTCTCGCGTCGCTGGACGTCACGTGCGGTGACGTCGTTGGCGCAGGTGTAGCCGAAGATGACGTCCTTGACGCGCTCACGCGGAACCTCGCGGCACATACGGCCGATCACCACGGCCAGCTCGGCCTCGTGGTGGAGCTCCTCGGAGAAGGAGGGGTACTCGATGGAGTCACCCGCGCCGATCACCGAGGTGGTCGGCTTGAAGAAGGCGACGGGCACATCGGGGACCTCGTTGCCCATCTCGGCGGCGTGTTCCGCGTAGTTGCGGCCGATGGCCACGACCTTGTTGGGAAGCACGGGCGGCAGCAGCCGCACCTTCTTCAGCGGGACCTTGGTCCCTGAGAGCTCGAAGTCGGTGTACGGGATGCCCTTGATGATGTCGAGGACGAGGCTGTCGGGGCTGTCGCCCTCGACCGCGCCGAAGGCGACATTGCCGTCGATGGAGAACCTGGCGATGCGCACGGGATGCTGTCGCCCCTCACTTGCTGGCTGGCTGAAGACTGACGCTCCAGGCTATCGCTCCGCCGGGCGTGGCGCGGCGACGGCGCGGGTGAGGGGCCCGCTCACGGATGGAGGCCGGGGCGGCCGTTACCGCGCCGCCGCGACCGGGGCTTCCATGAGGATGGTGCGGCGCGGGTTGGCCGTCTGGGTGGGCAGGTCGACGGCGTGCTCCCGCTGTTCCGGCTTCTGCAGCGCTTCGGCGTCCGCAAGGTGCGCCAGCGTCGTGCGCCGGGGGTTGGCAATGTTGCGGAACGTCATCGTCGTCTTCATCTGCCGTCTGGACCCTTGTCGCTGGGGCGCTGCCCGGAGGTGCGCCGGTTGTCGGATTCGCTATCCCTGTAAAGCGCCAGGCTAAACATCCGATTCCCCGCCATGGCCGGGATGAGACGGCGATCATCATGTGAGTTTGCTCACGAAGTTGCCGACAAAAGGTCCATTGCAGACAGTTGACCGCCATAGGCAAACCAGACAATACGTCACTGAATCCGGCATTCCGCTCCCGATCATCGCGTCTGGGACACCCTTCACCCTCAAGGAGTCCACCCGCAATCACCCGGTTTGACCCTGAACACGCTCCACGCCTTGTTACTCCTCCATCACACCGTGTCATCCAGGTCACAGCCCGGTACACGGCCCTTGTTGGAGATCCATCACTGTGCTGGAATTCCACGCACCGCCGCGGGTTTCAGGCCCAGCGCGCAGGGGCGCAACGCAGCGCCGAGTGGCGGCGGGAGGGGGAAGTACGCCGGTCACTCACGACCACCATGGGGCGCGTCCAGCGCCCCACGACGCCGACACCGTCCCATCGCGCCCACGCGCGGAGGGACGCCTGGTCCAGAGGTTGCGACGCTAGTGCAGGGACGTTTCAAGAGGGATGGCATGGGGTCGCCCCAGCCCCGCCAGGGCCGAGGGGAAGCTCCGGCGGATCAGGAGCCGCGCGGCGGGAACGACCGCGGCTCCTCGCCCCAGCACGCCCAGAATCCCGGTGCGCCCGGTGACGGCGGCGAGCGCGCGCAGCGCCCCGGCGTGACGGCCGCCGGCGGCGCGGAGGCGACCGAGCCCCAGACGCCGGCCGGGCCCACCTCGGCAGGCTCACGCATCGCCCTGCGCAACTGGCGCATCAGCACGCGTCTGGTCTCGCTGCTCGCTCTCCCGGTGGTCGCGGCGACCACGCTGGGCGGGCTGCGCATCAACGAGTCCATGAACGACATGGACCAGCTGGAGCACATGCAGCTGCTCACCAAGATGACCAAGCAGGCGACCGCGCTCGCCAACGCGCTCCAGGAGGAGCGCGACAAGTCGGCCGGCCCGCTGTCGAACGGCGTGAAGGCCACCGACTACAAGGTCACCCAGCCCCGGGAGCGCACCGACCGCGCGAAGGCCGCCTTCTTCGAGGCGACCGACGAGATCGGGAACACCCCCGGCGACGCGGCGCTGGACAGCATCCACGCGAGCGTCAGCCAGATCGGCACGCAGCTCGGCAACATCACCAGCATCCGCAAGGACGCGTACGCCGCCGACAGCCCGAGCCTCAACACGATCGACCAGTACAGCCAGCTGATCACGTCGCTGCTGAGTCTTTCGCAGGACATGGCGCAGGCCACCAGCAACCCGGAGATGATCAAGCGCACGCGTGCGCTGGCCGCCTTCTCCTCCTCGAAGGAGTACGCCTCCGTCGAGCGCGCCATCATCGCCGCGGCCCTGCCCGGCGGCGACAGCAACAAGACGCACCTGAACGACAACGACCAGGCGTTCGGACGCAACGCGCTCGGCAAGGCGAGCTCCACCCTCAAGACGTTCGAGACGACCTACGAGTCCACGGGCAGGAGCTCGGCCGAGCTGCTGGCCCCGCTGGACAACGGGAATCCCGAGATCACCGCCGCCGACATCTACGCCAAGAAGGTGCTCGACAGCCCTCTGGGCATGGAGGGCAGCGGCAGCAAGACCCGTACCTACATGGACTGGTACGACCAGAGCTCGAACAAGATCCAGGCGATGAAGACCATCGAGGAGACCCTCCTCGGTGAGATGGAGAGCAAGGCCCGCGAGCTGCGTGAGGAGTCGCAGCGCGACGCGATCCTCAACGGTGCGATCATCCTCATCGTCCTCGGTGTGTCGCTGGTCGGCGCGTTCGTCGTGGCGCGATCCATGATCCGCTCGCTGCGGCGCCTCCAGGACACCGCGACCCGGGTCGCCCAGGACCGGCTGCCCGAGCTCGTCCGGCAGCTCTCCGAGACGGACCCGCAGGACGTCGACACCTCCGTCGAGTCGGTCGGTGTGCACTCCCGGGACGAGATCGGCCAGGTGGCCGCGGCCTTCGACGACGTGCACCGCGAGGCGGTCCGTCTGGCCGCCGAGCAGGCGCTGCTGCGAGGCAACGTCAACGCGATGTTCACCAACCTCTCGCGCCGCAGCCAGGGCCTCATCCAGCGCCAGCTCTCGCTGATCTCCGAACTGGAGTCCCGCGAGGCCGACCCGGACCAGCTGTCCTCGCTGTTCAAGCTCGACCACCTCGCGACCCGTATGCGCCGTAACGGCGAGAACCTCCTCGTCCTCGCGGGTGAGGAGCCCGGTCGCCGGTGGACCCGGCCCGTGCCGCTGGTCGACGTGCTCCGTGCCGCCGCCTCCGAGGTGGAGCAGTACGAGCGCATCGAACTGGCCGCGGTGCCCGCCACCGAGGTCGCAGGCCGTGTGGTCAACGACCTCGTGCACCTGCTCGCCGAGCTGCTGGAGAACGCCACGTCGTTCTCCTCGCCGCAGACGAAGGTGCGGGTCACCGGTCACGCGCTGCCCGACGGCCGTGTGCTCGTCGAGATCCACGACACCGGTATCGGCCTGTCCCCCGAGGACCTGGCCGCGATCAACGAGCGGCTCGCCGCGCCGCCCACCGTGGACGTCTCGGTCTCGCGCCGCATGGGTCTGTTCGTGGTCGGCCGTCTGTCACTGCGTCACGGCATCCGTATCCAGCTGCGGCCCTCCGACTCCGGCGGCACGACCGCACTGGTCATGCTTCCCATGGAGGTCGCGCACGGCGGCAAGCAGCCGCCGAAGCCGGCTCAGGGCAAGGGCCCGCAGGGCGGCGCCCCGGGTGGGCTGCTGGGCGGCGGTGCTCCCGCCTCCGGCGGCCAGCGTCCGGGTCTCGGTGGTTCCGGGTCGGCCCCCGCCATGGGGCTGGGCTCGTCCGCTCCGCGCGGGCAGGTCGGTGCGGGTTCCGCACCGCGGGCCGCGCTGCCCTCACGCGACGGCGGAGCGCGTCAGCCGGGCCTCGGCCAGCAGGGTCCTTCCCTGCCCGGTCAGGGCCGGACCGAGGGCCCGCGTCAGGGCGGCGGTCTCGCCGGTGCCTTCACCGGCGGCGCCCGGCCCGGCGCACGCTCCCCGCAGGACCCCTCGGCCGGTGCGGACTCCGGCCGGCCCAACCTCTTCGGGCACTCCGGCCAGCAGAGCGGTCCGCCCGCGCGGCAGACTCCGCAGCCGCAGGCCCAGCTCGGACAGGGCGGGCCGCAGCAGCCCGGCGGCCCCGGCCGTCAGCTTCCGCCCTCCGGCGGACCGCGTGCCGAGCTGCCCGGTGGCAACCCGCAGCCGCAGCGCCCGCAGAACACCAGCTGGGGCGTCGAGGAGCAGGGTGCCGCCAGGCGTCCGCAGCCGGACTCCGCGCGCGGTCACGAGGAGCACGACGCAGGCCGCTTCGCCAGGCCGGGCACCTCCGGGCCGAACCAGCCGTTCAGCCCGCCGAACCAGCGTCCGCCGATGGACGACCGTCAGGGCCCGGCCGCCACCGCGGAGTTCGCCCGTCCGGACTTCTCGGCACCGCAGGCGCCCATGGCCCCGCAGGGCCAGGACCCGGCGAGCACCGCGCAGTTCGCCCGCCCCGACTTCAACGCCCCGATGCCGCAGGACCAGGGCTTCGGCGGCCAGGCCCCGATGTCCCAGGACCAGGGCTTCGGCGGCCAGGCCCCGATGTCCCAGAACCAGGGCTTCGGCAACCAGGCCTCCATGCCGCAGGACCAGGGCTTCGGCAACCAGGGCCCGATGTCCCAGAACCAGGGCTTCGGCAACCAGGCCTCCATGCCGCAGGACCAGGGCTTCGGAGCCCAGGCCCCGCAGCACCCGCAGGCACCCGCACCTCGCCGCGGCGACGACGCCGGGTTCGGCGCGCCGCTTCCGCCGGCCCCGGCCGCGGGTGAGCTGCCGCGACGCCCCGCCCTGCCGCAGCAGTCCGAGGCACTGCCACCGGCCGGTCCCGGTGACGGGCGCACGCCGCTGTACGACACGCTGGAGACGAACTGGTTCCACGGACCGCAGCAGGGCGGCCAGCAGCCGCCCGCCGCGCCGCAGGCACCGGCCGCTCCCCAGCCCGCCGACGTCCCGCCCCCGGCGATGCCGCGGCGCGGTGCGGCCGACACCGGCGCCACCAGTTCGTGGCGCGCTTCGCCCAACGACGAGCTCGTGCGTCAGGCGGAGCGGGTCAAGAAGCCCGCAGCGGGCGGGATCACCACCTCCGGACTGCCCCGTCGTGTCCCACGTGCCAATTTGGTTCCGGGCACTGCTCAGCAGCAGAATCATCAGTCCGGACCTCAGGTCTCGCGTGCGCCGGATGACGTACGCGGCCGTCTGACCAATCTCCGCCGGGGCATCCAGCAGGGACGACAGGCCAACACCGGCTCGTCTACCGGCAGTTTCCAACTCGGCCCCACTCACCAGCAGGAGCGTTAGTTGAGCCCGATGAGTCAGGCCGCACAGAATCTGAACTGGCTGATCACCAACTTCGTGGACAACACCCCAGGGGTGTCCCACACGGTGGTGGTCTCCGCGGACGGCCTGCTGCTGGCGATGTCCGAAGGTTTCCCGCGCGACCGCGCCGATCAGCTGGCGGCTGTCGCCTCCGGTCTGACGTCGCTGACCGCGGGTGCCTCCCGGATCTTCGAAGGCGGCGCCGTGAGCCAGACGGTCGTGGAGATGGAGAGGGGATTCCTCTTCCTCATGTCCATCTCCGACGGATCGTCGCTCGCCGTCCTCGCACACCCGGACGCGGACATCGGTCTGGTCGGGTACGAGATGGCTCTCCTCGTGGACCGCGCGGGGACCGTCCTCACCCCTGACCTCCGCGCCGAGCTACAAGGAAGTCTGCTCCACTAGACGGCCATGCGGCAGACACCTGACACGATCCCCCCAGGTACTACTCGAAACCCTCACCCGTCCGGCCGAAACAGCCCCTCACCGGCCACCTTCAGACGGCAAGCCGACACCCTGCTGTCACGCCCGGAGGATTTATGACCCCGCCACCCGCCTCACCTGATCCGTACGGCGCACTGCACCACGCGTCGTACGACGGTGAAGGCGATCAGCCGCTGGTGCGCCCGTACGCCATGACCGGCGGCCGGACCCGGCCGCGCTACCAGCTCGCGATAGAGGCGCTGGTCAGCACCACCGCGGACCCCGCCCATCTCGGGACCCTGCTGCCCGAGCACCAGCGGATCTGCCACCTGTGCCGTGAGGTCAAGTCGGTGGCCGAGGTCTCGGCCCTGCTGTCCATGCCCCTGGGTGTGGCACGGATCCTCGTGGCGGACCTGGCGGAAGCCGGCATGGTGGCCATCCACCAGCCGGGCAACGGAGAGGCCGGCGGCGCGCCGGATGTAACACTGCTCGAAAGGGTGCTCAGTGGACTTCGCAAGCTCTAGCGGCGGTACGGCCCGCTCCACCACCTCGGCGAAGATCGTGGTGGCAGGGGGCTTCGGCGTGGGTAAGACCACGTTTGTCGGTGCCGTTTCGGAGATCAATCCGCTGCGCACCGAAGCCGTGATGACGTCCGCGTCCGCGGGCATCGACGACCTGACCCACACCGGGGACAAGACCACCACCACCGTGGCCATGGACTTCGGACGCATCACCCTGGACCAGGACCTGATCCTCTACCTGTTCGGCACCCCCGGACAGGACCGCTTCTGGTTCATGTGGGACGACCTGGTCCGCGGCGCCATCGGCGCCGTCGTCCTCGTCGACACCCGACGCCTCGCCGACTGCTTCCCCGCGGTCGACTACTTCGAGAACAGCGGCCTCCCCTTCGTCATCGCCCTCAACGGCTTCGACGGACACCAGCCCTACACACCCGACGAAGTACGCGAAGCACTCCAGATCGGCCCGGACGCTCCGATCATCACGACGGACGCCCGCCACCGCGCGGACGCCAAGAGTGGCTTGATCACCCTGGTCGAGCACGCCCTGATGGCCCGGCTGAAGTAGCCGCAAGTCGGGAGCGATCTACGGAAGTTGTTGTAGTCACGCGGGGGCGGGCTGTGTCGTTTGACACGCCCCGCCCCCGTGTTCATAACATTTCGACAGTGAAATGGGGCTCTGCCGATACCCGACGCGCACGGTCGGTACCGCTCTGCTCATGCGAGCCTCGCCTTTTGGCGGGGCTCGCTCTTTATGCCCGTTTTATCGGCGACCGGCCGTACTCGGAATCACTCATTCCGACTGTTTGGAACGCGACCGGTCCGCGTGCTGCAATGCCTCGAACTACCGAGCAGTACGGCCCCTGAACGATAATCCGGCACAACGTAGGTGCCGACGCCGAGAGGTTGTTGGTCGAGTGAGGCGAAGCAACGAGGGCTCCGCGGCGCAGCCGGAGCGGGGCAATTTCACGCCACCGCCGCGTGCTGCGGTGTCCCCGCCTGCGGACACGTCGTCCGAGGCGGAACCGGCAGGCGGCAGCACCAGTCGGCTGTCGCCCCGGAACTGGCGCGTGCCCACCCGTCTGAACGCGATTCTCCTGATTCCGGCCCTCGTCGGTCTGGTCATGGGCGGCTTCCAGGTGAAGGGGTCGGTCGACACCTGGAACGAGGCTCAGGACGCGGAGAAGACCGCCCTGGTCGTCCGGGCAGCCGCGGAGTACGGGCAGGCACTGCTGAACGAGCGTGACCTCACCGCTCAGCCCCTGCTGTCGAACAAGCGCACCGCCGCCGAGGTGGAGAAGGTGCGCGCCACTACGGACAGCGCCGCGCAGAAGTTCGACGCGGCCGTGAAGAACATGCCGGACAAGGAGGGCCTCCACCGCCGCCTGAAGCTGTTCGAGGTGGAGGAGCCGCTGCTCCCCGAGCTGCGCAAGGCCGCTTACGCCGAGGCCATGGACCCGGTGAAGACGGAGGAGGGGTACACCAAGGTCCAGCACTCGCTGATGGAGTTCTCCAACGAGCTCGGCCTGGGTACCGGCAACATCACCAGCTACGGCCGGACCGTGTACGCGATCGAGCTGGCCAAGGCCGCAGAATCGCTTCAGCGCTCGATCGGCATGCACCTGCTGGTGCGTCCGAGCCAGGAGGAACGCAAGTTCAACGGCCAGGTGACGGCGTTCAGCTCGTACAACTACCTGGAGCAGATCGCCCTCGGTGAGTTCGTCTCCGGTGGTACGGAGGCCGACGCCGCCCGGCTGAAGGAAGTCATGGCCGGCAAGGCCGCCGAGGGGGCCGCGCAGCTGAAGGCCGCCGCGGCGCAGGCCAAGGCGGCGGACAAGCCCTTCGTGGCGCCCCCGAGCATCGACGGTTCGGTCTTCGACGGCATGGCCCAGCAGATCGGCCAGGGCAGGACGCCCGAGGAGCTGGAGGCCAAGGGAATCACCCCCGAGACCTGGATGGCCGCGTCCACCGCGAAGTTCGACGGCTACACCACGGTCGAGAACGAGCTCGTCGACAAGGCGGTGACCGAGGCGGCGGAGATCTCGACCGACGCCCGCAACGACGCCATCCTGAACGCCGCGATCGTGATCGTCGCGCTGCTGGCGGCCTTCATCATCGCCGGGCTCATGGCTCGCCAGATGAGCCGCTCGATGCGTCAGCTGCGTACGGCCGCCTTCGGCATCGCCGAGCAGCGGCTGCCGATGCTGGTCGACCAGCTGTCGCGGACCGAGCCCGGCCGGGTGGACACCCGGGTGCAGCCGATCCCGATCAACAGCCAGGACGAGATCGGCGAGGTCGCCCGCGCCTTCGACCAGGTGCACCGCGAGGCCGTGCGGCTCGCCGCCGAGCAGGCCATGCTGCGGGGCAACGTCAACGCGATCTTCACCAACCTGTCGCGCCGCAACCAGTCGCTCATCGAGGGCCAGCTGACCCTCATCACCGACCTGGAGAACAACGAGGCCGACCCGGACCAGCTGGAGAGCCTCTTCAAGCTGGACCACCTGGCCACGCGTATGCGCCGTAACGGCGAGAACCTCCTCGTCCTCGCGGGCGAGGAGCCCGGCCGCCGCTGGAACCAGCCGGTGCCGCTGGTCGACGTGCTGCGTGCCGCCTCCTCCGAGGTGGAGTCCTACGAGCGCATCGAGCTCACCGGTGTGCCGGAGAGCGAGATCCACGGCCAGGCCGTGACCGACCTCGTGCACCTGCTGGCCGAGCTGCTGGAGAACGCCACCACCTTCTCCTCGCCGCAGACCAAGGTCCGGGTCACGGCGACCCGGCTCCCCGACGGCCGCGTCATGGTCGAGATCCACGACAAGGGCATCGGCCTCACCGCCGAGGACTTCGCGGACATCAACCACAAGCTGGCCAACCCGCCGACCGTGGACGCCGCGGTGTCCCAGCGGATGGGTCTGTTCGTGGTCGGCCGGCTGGCCGACCGGCACGGCATCCGCGTCCAGCTGCGACCCTCGGGCGAGCAGGCCGGAACCACGTCGCTGGTCATGCTGCCCGACGCCATCACCCATGGTGGCGGTGGCGAGGCGGCCCAGGACGGCGACTTCACCGTCTCCTCGATCATGCCCGAGCAGCAGCAGCCGGCTCAGGCCTTCGACCCGACGCCGCAGCCCCTCCCGATGCGCACGGCGGCGGAGCTCGGCTTCGACGACTCCCGCTACGACACCCCGGCGGCGGACTCCCCGCAGCTGGACCCGGTGAACCGTTCGCTGATGCGTGAGGAGCGCCGGGCTGCGCTGGAGGCCCAGACGGGCGGCGAGCACACGCCCTTCCAGCAGGAGAACGCCGCCGGGCAGCACCAGGAGTACCCCCAGGAGCAGTACGGCCAGGCGCCTTACGCTCCCGAGCAGTACGCCCAGGAACAGCAGGAGTACACGCAGCCCGGTTACGAGGGCGGCTACGACCCTTACGCCGGCAACGGTTTCCAGGATCCGCAGCAGAACTCCTATGCGGAAGCCGCGTATGGCGCTCCGGACGGCCGGCAGGAGCAGTACGCCGACCAGTTCGCCCCGCAGGACGGCGCCTCCCACCAGGGCGAGTGGGCCGACCAGGGTTCGTACCAAGGGGCCTTCGATCCCCTGGCACAGCCCGAAGCGGAATCCGTACCAAGCACTCCCGCCGGGACACAGGAACACGTAGGCTTCGACCGCCCGGGACCGACCCCGAGCCCCGGTCAGGACCTGACCGAGGCGGGTCTCCCGCGTCGTGGCGGCCAGCAGCACTGGCAGCCCACCGGTCGCGGAAACGATCAGCCCGCCCCGCCGGAGCAGCGGCAGCGGCCGGTGCCGGAACAGCCGCAGGAGCCTGCCGCGGGGGAAGGCCCCGAGGACTGGCGCTCGGCGAACGACGAGCGCTGGGAGCGGGCCGAGAAGCTCAAGGATCCGAAGGCGGGCGGGATCACTCCTTCCGGTCTTCCCCGGCGCGTGCCCAAGGCCAATCTGGTCGAGGGCACGGCGGAGCAGACCCAGCAGGGCGGCCCACAGGTCTCCCGCGCTCCTGAGGACGTGCGGGGCAGGTTGAGCAACCTGCGCCGTGGGGTCCTGAGGGGGCGTACCGCGGGGTCGGACACAAGTAATACCTACAACCAGGAGCGTTAGTGTGAGCCCGATGAGCCAGGCGGCGCAGAATCTCAACTGGTTGATCACCAACTTCGTGGACAACACCCCAGGGGTGTCCCACACGGTGGTGGTCTCCGCCGACGGACTCCTGCTGGCGATGTCCGAAGGTTTCCCGCGCGACCGCGCCGATCAGCTGGCGGCCGTCGCCTCCGGTCTGACGTCGCTGACCGCGGGTGCCTCCCGGATCTTCGAAGGCGGCGCCGTGAATCAGACCGTTGTGGAGATGGAGCGGGGATTCCTCTTCATCATGTCCATCTCCGACGGATCTTCGCTCGCCGTCCTCTCCCACCCGGACGCCGACATCGGCCTGGTTGGGTACGAAATGGCACTTCTCGTGGACCGTGCAGGAAGTGTTCTCACCCCGGATCTCCGCGCCGAACTCCAGGGAAGTCTTCTTAACTAATAGACAGACAGTGCGTTTCTCGTCACCGCGCCATAAGGTGCGGTGGCGCGGCACCACTGGGATGGCGAACGGCAGTCGGAGGAGGAAACGTGGCAGCACCCACAGGCGGACACCCGTACGAGGGTGGTCAGCGGGTTCCGGGTGAGCAGGGCGAGAGCCGTTACGACACCCCCTCCATGCCCGGCAGACAGGGCCCGCAAGACCCTTACCAGCCGTATCAGCAGCCGTATCAGCCGTACCAGCAGACCCATCAGGGCGCGCAGGACGGCGACTGGCAGCAGCACGGCTCCGGGTGGCAGCAGCAGCAACCGCCGCAGTACCAGCAGCAGCCGCAGCACGAACAGCAGCCGCCGCAGCGGTACGAGACGCCGCCTTCGCGCATCCAGCCCGTCCAGCGCCAGGCCCCGGCGCCCGCCAAACCGGCGGCACACAACCCGCTGGTGCGCCCGTACGCCATGACCGGCGGCCGGACCCGGCCGCGCTACCAGCTGGCCATCGAGGCGCTGGTCAGCACCACGGCCGATCCGTCACGGCTGCAAGGGCAGTTGCCCGAGCACCAGCGGATCTGCCGGCTCTGCATCGAGATCAAGTCGGTGGCCGAGGTGTCGGCCCTCCTCTCGATCCCGCTCGGCGTTGCCCGGATCCTCGTCGCCGACCTGGCGGAGGCCGGACTCGTCGCTATCCATCAGCCCGGCGGCGACGAGGCCGCCGGCGGCCAACCAGATGTGACACTGCTCGAAAGGGTGCTCAGTGGACTTCGCAAGCTCTAGCGGCGGAGCGGCCCGCTCCACCACCTCGGCGAAGATCGTGGTGGCAGGGGGCTTCGGCGTGGGTAAGACCACGTTTGTCGGTGCCGTTTCGGAGATCAATCCGCTGCGCACCGAAGCCGTGATGACGTCCGCGTCCGCGGGCATCGACGACCTGACCCACACCGGGGACAAGACCACCACCACCGTGGCCATGGACTTCGGACGCATCACCCTGGACCAGGACCTGATCCTCTACCTGTTCGGCACCCCCGGACAGGACCGCTTCTGGTTCATGTGGGACGACCTGGTCCGCGGCGCCATCGGCGCCGTCGTCCTCGTCGACACCCGACGCCTCGCCGACTGCTTCCCCGCGGTCGACTACTTCGAGAACAGCGGCCTCCCCTTCGTCATCGCCCTCAACGGCTTCGACGGACACCAGCCCTACACACCCGACGAAGTACGCGAAGCACTCCAGATCGGCCCGGACACCCCGATCCTCACGACGGACGCCCGCCACCGCGCGGACGCCAAGAGCGCGCTGATCACCCTGGTCGAGCACGCCCTGATGGCCCGGCTGCGCTGACCCGGCCTCGCACGAGAAGGCCCCGTACTCCTCGGAGGAGTACGGGGCCTTCTCGTCGCTACGGGCCCTGCGGGCCCTGGCGGGCCTCGGGTGGCCTGTTCTCAGCCCTAGCCCTGCCAGCTGTGCGGGGCACGGAAGCCGGGGGTGCGCTCCAGGCGACGCCATCCGGCGGTGCTACGGCCCCGGTGGGCGGGTGCGTCGGGCTGGGCTGCGGCGCGGGCGAGCAGGACCGCGGTGATGGCGGCGAGCTCCTCGGGGCCGGCCTGGCCCTTCTCGACGCGCAGGACCGAATCGGCGGGAGTGACGCTCATGGATGTCTCCGTCTTCTGGGGCAGTTGGTCGCGGAACGTGGGCGGGATGCCGGCGGCCGGGGCCGCCGCCGCGGCTGCGACTACTGCGGGGGGTTGCCGTGCTTGCGGGACGGCAGGTCGGCGTGCTTGTTGCGGAGCATCGAGAGCGAGGCGATCAGCACCTCGCGCGTCTCGGCGGGGTCGATGACGTCGTCGACCAGGCCGCGCTCGGCCGCGTAGTAGGGGTGCATCAGCTCGGCCTTGTACTCCTTGACCATGCGGGCCCGCATGGCTTCGGGGTCCTCGGCGTCGGCGATCTGACGGCGGAAGATGACGTTGGCTGCGCCCTCGGCGCCCATCACGGCGATCTCGTTGGTGGGCCAGGCGTAGGTGAGGTCGGCACCGATGGACTGGCTGTCCATGACGATGTAGGCACCTCCGTAGGCCTTGCGCAGGATCAGCGAGATCCTCGGCACGGTGGCGTTGCAGTACGCGTAGAGCAGCTTCGCTCCGTGCCGGATGATCCCACCGTGCTCCTGGTCGACGCCGGGCAGGAAGCCGGGTACGTCCAGAAGAGTGATGATGGGGATGTTGAAGGCGTCACACATCTGGACGAACCGCGCGGCCTTCTCGGACGCCTCGATGTCCAGGACACCGGCCAGTGCCTGCGGCTGGTTGGCCACGATGCCGACGACCTGACCGTCGAGCCGGGCCAGCGCGCAGACGATGTTGCGGGCCCAGCGCTCGTGGACCTCCAGGAAGTCGCCGTCGTCGACGAGCTCCTCGATGACCTTGTGCATGTCGTACGGGCGGTTGCCGTCGGCCGGGACCAGGTCCAGCAGGACCTCGCCGCGCCGGTCGGCCGGGTCGTCGCTCGGCACGACGGGCGGGTTCTCGCGGTTGTTGGAGGGCAGCATCCCGATCAGGTAGCGGACCTCGGCGATGCAGGTCTCCTCGTCGTCGTACGCGAAGTGCGCGACGCCCGAGGTCTCGGCGTGCACGTCCGCGCCGCCGAGGCCGTTCTGGGTGATCTCCTCGCCGGTGACCGCCTTGACGACGTCCGGTCCGGTGATGAACATCTGCGAGGTCTCACGGACCATGAACACGAAGTCGGTCAGCGCCGGGCTGTAGGCCGCTCCGCCCGCACACGGGCCGAGCATCACGCTGATCTGCGGGATGACGCCGGAGGCCCTGGTGTTGCGCTGGAAGATCCCGCCGTAGCCGGCGAGCGCGGAGACGCCCTCCTGGATACGGGCGCCGGCGCCGTCGTTCAGCGAGACCAGCGGGGCACCGGCCGAGATGGCCATGTCCATGATCTTGTGGATCTTCGTGGCGTGGGCCTCGCCCAGCGCTCCGCCGAAGATCCGGAAGTCGTGCGCGTAGACGAAGACCGTCCGGCCCTCGACCGTGCCCCAGCCGGTGATGACACCGTCGGTGTACGGCTTCTTGGCCTCCAGGCCGAAGCCGGTCGCCCGGTGGCGGCGCAGCTGCTCGACCTCCTTGAACGATCCCTCGTCCAGCAGCAAGTCGATGCGCTCCCGCGCCGTCAGCTTGCCCTTGGCGTGCTGCGCCTCGGTCGCCCGGTCGCTCGGTCCACGTCGGGCCTGCTCACGCAGCGCCAGCAGCTCGGCCACCCGGCCACGCGTGTCGCTCGGCTCGCCCGGGATTTCGTCCACAACGGTCATACGTCGACCCTACGAACCCGATCCAGAAAACCCTGCCGTTCACTCCGGACAGTCTCCTGCCCCGTTTCCTGGTGGCACCTGACAGAAGCCGAGCACCATGCAGCCCATCTGCCAGCTCACAGGGCCTGCGCTTTGTGGATCCCCGACAAAGGCGTCGATGTGTTCCCGGCCACACGAGGGCCCGCGCGCCACGCCGTGGATCCACCGGGGCGGACGACCGCGCCCACCATGGCGGCAGGGGACCGCACCGGATCCCGGGCCCGGCGGCAGACGCACCGCAGGGGCCGAGGTGGACAGTACCCGCCGGCGGACGCCGGGACCGACGGGGCCCTCCGGACAGTCCGCGCCCGGACTGCCGAGCGCCTTCAGTTCCTGTTCACTCCCCGCATACGACGATGGACCAGGAGTGGCCAAAACCCTTTCCAAGACGTCGAGTTGTGAAGAACAGCGACTTCTTGAGAGCGCTCTCAGTCCTAACTCTTGACGCTTGCCCGACCCAGTGGCGAGAGTGGTCCGCACCGCAGGCAGCCCCCCACCTCCCCGCGCACCATCCCCTGACTCCTGCCTGCCCCCCCACATCTCGGGAGTTCCTTCGTGATTTCGCGCAGAATGTTCCTGACGGGCGCCGCCGCCTCCGCGACCGCGCTCACCTATCCCCTCTGGGGCTCCGCCCTGAGCCCGCGCACGTCGGCTGCCGCCGCGACCTGCGAACTGGCCCTGGAGAACAAGTCGTTGCCCGGCACGGTGCACGCATACGTCACCGGCCACGAGCAGGGCACGGACCGCTGGGTGCTGCTGCGCCCCGACGGCAGCGTCTACCGCCCCGACTCCCCCGGCGCCCCGCAGACCCCGCTGCCGGTGGACTGCGCGATCCCCCTGAAGGGTGCCGGCGCCGGTCCCGTCGTCCTGACCCTGCCCCAGATGTACGGGGCGCGGGTCTACTTCGTGCGCGACGACAAGCTGGACTTCTACCTCAATCCGGGCCCGTCCCTCGTGGAGCCGGCCTTCGCGACGTCCACCGACCCGAACTACGGCAGGACCTGGTCGTTCTGCGAGTTCACCTTCAACCCGCAGCAGCTGTACGCGAACATCAGCTACGTCGACCTCGTGACGGCGCTGCCGATCGGGCTGACCCTGGAAGGCGACTCCACACACACGGTCGCCCCGCTCCCGGACGGCGCGGTCCAGCGCATCGCCGACGACCTCACGGCCCAGGCGGCTTCCGACGGACAGCCCTGGGACAAGCTGGTCACCCGTGGCTCGGACGGCAAGGTCCTGCGCGTCGTCTCGCCGCAGAACCTGATGGCGCCGTTCTTCGACCGGCCGGACGAGATGCCCTTCCGGGACCTGTTCACCGCGCAGATCGACGAGGTCTGGGAGAAGTACCGTTCGACCGACCTGCGCATCGACCTGCAGGGCGGCCGGGGCACGCTGGCGGGCCGGGTGAGCGGTGACACGCTGACCTTCGAGGGCGGCCACACCTTCGTCAAGCCGACGTCGAAGGACATCTTCACCTGCAACCACGGGCCCTTCACGAACAACCCGGATGACTCCGACGACAAGAAGGCGCTGCTGGCCAGGATCGCCGCGGGCTTCAACCGCTCGATCATGCTCAGCCACCCGCAGCAGCCCAACGGCACCACGGTGTCGGACTACTACAAGGGCGGGGTGACCAACCACTGGTCGCGGGTCGTCCACGCGAACTCCCCGATCGGCTACGCGTTCCCCTACGACGACGTACGCCCGGACGGCGAGCCCGACGTGTCGGGGGCGGCCCACGACGGCAACCCCCGGCGCTTCACGGTGAGCGTGGGCTCCTGACCCGCCCGTGACACCGTGCCCGCCCGCCGCCGGTCCGCGGCGGGCGGGCACAGCCGCGTCCTGCACCCGTGCGGCCCACTCCGGCCTGCGCCGTGGGCCCGGCGGGCCGATCGTTGACAGATGTCCTCCCTCGGTGAGACCTCGGTCGGTGACCCCGGTGAGCGGGTCCTCCTCCACGGCCTGCGTCTGATCGACGGCACCGGCCGTGCTCCGGTGCCGGACGCCGCGCTGCTGATCGAGGGGGAGGTCATCAGCTGGGCGGGCCCCTCGGCGCTGCTTCCCGAAAAGCACGGACCGGTGCGACGGCTGGATCTGGCAGGCCGGACCCTGTGCCCCGGTTTCATCGACACCCATGTGCACTTCGCCCTGCCGGGGCCCGCCGGCAACCCCCTCCAGGGCCTGTACGAGCTGCCGAGCTACCGGGCCCTGAAGGTCCTGGACCGGCTGCGCACCACCCTGGAGAACGGGGTCACCACCGCCAGGGACCTGATGGGACTGGACGCGGGCTTCCGGCAGGCCGTGGCGGAGCGGAGGGTCCCCGGGCCGCGACTGCTGGTCTCGGTCACCATGCTCAGCCAGCGGGCGGGGCACGCGGACTTCACCCTCGCCGGCGGGATCGACGGGCTCGCCGTCGCCGTCGCCTTTCCCGAGAGCCCGCGCAGCCTGGTCGGTTCCGTCGACGACATGCGGGCCCGGGTGCGCGACCTGGTCGCGGCGGGAGCCGACTGCATCAAGCTCGCCACCAGCGGCGGCGTCACCTCCCCGCACGACCGGCCCGAGTGGCTCGGGCTGCGCCCGGAGATGATCGAGGCGGCCGTCGAGGAGGCGCGTGCCTACGGAGGGCTGCCGGTCGCGGCGCACGCCATCGGGCGTCCCGGCATCGAGGCCGCCGTCCGCGCGGGGGTGAGCAGCATCGAGCACGGCTACGCCCTGGACGACGGGCTGCGGGCGGAGATGGTGGAACGCGGACAGTTCCTGGTGCCGACGCTGCTGGAGACGACGCAGGACCTGGATCCGGCGCGCACCTCTCCCTCGGCGTACGAGAAGGGGGTGCGCTGGCACCGGATCGCCCAGGAGTCGGTGGCCCTGTCCGCCGCCGCGGGGGTCAGGATCGCGATGGGGACCGACAGCGGCCTGGCGGTCGGCCACGGCAGGAACCTCCAGGAGCTGGGACTGCTGGTCGACATCGCGGGCCTGTCGCCCATGGCGGCGATCGTGGCAGCGACCGGTGACGCCGCGCGGCTCTGCGGCGTGGACGACGTCACCGGGACACTTGAGGCGGGCAAGGCGGCCGACCTGGTGGTCACGGACGTCGACCCCCTGTCCGACATCGCCTCGCTGGGCGATCCCGCCCACATCCTGGCCGTGGTGAAGGAGGGCCGGATCGCCGTCGACCGCGCCGGCGTCCTCGGCGAAGGCGTCCTGCCCGCGCTCCGCCCCTCGCCGGCCCGTCCTCAGGCCCGTGGTTCCGAGCTGTGCTTCCGGCCCGCGCGTCCGGCCCCGGCGGAGGAGTGTGTAACTCCGCTGCCACGCAGGTCTATTGACTTCGCAACATCCGGAATGGAGAGTGCCGGGCACTGTACTTGTACGTGCCATCGGACCGGAGGCGCCTGTGTGCGACCTGCACGACCCCAGCGACCACAACCATGCGGTACACACAGGCGACGGGCTGAGCCGCAGACGGATCATGCAGATGCTGGGGGCCGCCGGGATCGGCACCGCCGCGATGGGTGCGACAGCGGATCCGGCCATGGCGGCTGCCTCCGACGAGGCCGCCGGACTCGCGGTGGACGCGGCCGCGTACACGCCGCCCCGGGGACTGGCCGAGGACTCGGCTGCCAAGCGGACGGCGCTCGGCTGGATCGAGCGGAACACTTCACGGATCAACGGACTGAACGACGAGATCTGGGAGCACGCCGAGCTGAGCCTGCGCGAGTGGAACTCGTCGCTCGCGGAGGCCGACTTCCTGCGCAAGGCGGGCTTCGAGGTGGAGTTCGGCACGGCCGGCTTCCCCACCGCGTTCACCGCGACGTACAAGCGGGGCAAGAGCGGCCCGGTCATCGGCTTCAGCGGTGAGTACGACGCGCTTCCCGGACTGTCGCAGAACAAGGGGGTGGGCGAGCACGACCCGAAGGAGTACGTCCACGACCCCTTCGCCCCGGGCTACGGTCCCGGTCACGGCTGCGGTCACTGCGCTCTGGGAACCGCGGCGGCGGCAGCGGCCGCAGCCGTCGCGGAGGCGTCCCGGCGCCACAAGCTCGATGTGACGGTGAAGTTCTTCGGCTCGACCGCCGAGGAGCAGCTGATCGGCAAGACCTATGCCGTCAGCAGGGGCGTCTACGACGGGCTCGACGCCTTCCTCGACTGGCACCCCTCCACCGGAAACGCGACCGGATGGGGCACGTCGAACGCGATGACGGCCGTCACGTTCACCTTCCTGGGAGTGGCGGGCCACGGAGGCACCCCGCTCGGGAACAAGAGCGCGCTGGACGCGGCCGTGATGATGGCGACCATGTCGGAGTTCCTCCGCGAGGAGAGCATGGCTCCTTCGGCGCGGCTCCACTGGGTGATCAACAACGGCGGGGACATCCCCAACGTGACGCCGGAGATCGCGGAGATCTCCTACTACGTCCGCGAGGGGAGCGTCGAGCGGGTCACCTCACTGCTGGACAAGGTCATCGCCGTCTCGGAGGCGGCCGCGACTGCCAGCCGGACGTCGGTGCGGCACCGGATCACCTCGGCGTGCTGGAACCAGCTGCCCTCGAAGGCCTTCGCCGAGCTGATGTACGACAACATGCGGCAGATCGGGCCTCCGGTGTTCTCCGAGGACGCCCAGCGCCTGGCCAAGGAGCTCCAGAGCTCGCTGGGGCTGCCGGAGAGCGGTCTGCACGACAGGATCGGTGAGCTGGCACCGCCCAACCCGGTCTTCCTGGGCGGCGGTTCCACCGATGTGGCCGATATCAGCTGGCAGGTGCCGACCGTCTCCATGGGCGCTGCCGTGGCCCCTGTCGGGACGAAGATGCACACCTGGTCGACCGCGTCCTGCGCCGGATCGGCGCCCGCTCACGCGGCGATCAGGGCTGCCGCGTCCTATCTGGCGGCGACGGCCGTCGACCTGCTGGTGAAGCCGGAGCTGCTGCGGGGCGTCAAGGAGGAGTTCGAGAAGCGGACCGAGGGCCTGACCTGGAAGACCGCCCTGCCGGAGGGCTACGAGCCGCCGATGTACGAGCCGCCCGCCTGGTTCCTGGAGAGGACGGGGCAGAGCTGGCCGCCGGGGAACATCACCTGGCCGCCGCGCCGGATCGTGAGCAAGGAGAAGTTCGCCTCGCTGGGGCCGGCGCTGGAGCCGCAGGTCTGAGAGAGCACGAGGTGCCCCCGTCCGGTACCGGGTTCCGGTGGACGGGGGCACCTCCGCGTGCGGGGTGCGGCCGGTGCGGTATGGCCGGATCTCGCCGGTCGGTCAGCAGCCGCCGCAGTTGTAGTACGTCACGTCCCAGTGGTTGCCCTCGTCCGCGTAGACGTTGCCGGAGCCGGACTTGTACTGCGGGGCGCCGTCGCCGCGCAGGCCGATGTAGCTGAACGTGCCCTTCACGTAGTTCGTGAGGCAGGTGGTCTTGCCGAAGTCGAGCTTGTAGCCGTTCCAGTGCGAGTACGTGCCGCTCGCGTGCCCCGTCTCCGTGCCGCCGGTGATGTTGAGCGCGCAGCCCGTGGCGCTCTTCAGCGTCTGGGCTCCCTGGGCGCTGGTCAGGTTGAGCTGGTCGAAGGACGTGCAGGTGGAGACGTTCCGGTTGGAACAGCCGCCCGAGGAGGACCAGGTGATCCCTGACGAGGAGAAGCGGGAGGTCGCCTGGGAGTGGGTCAGCTTGGTGACGGCGTGCGCCTCGGTGGCGCCGCCGCCGAGGACACCGACGCCGGGCACGAAGAGGGCGCCCAGGACGAGGGCGAGTGCGGTGAGGGCCGAGCGGACTCTGGGTCGGGTCAGCATGGGGGGGATGTCCTCCTGCTCATGACAATTACGGGCAGGGAGATAGTGCCTCAGCTCTACGCGCGTCCGCCAGGGTGCGACAGAGGCCCGCCCGGCGCTCCCCGCGACTTCCGGACCGGCCTGGACCCTTGATGTTGAACTTTGAACAAAAAGGGTCTACAGTCAATCTCGTTGAAGGTTAAACCAAACGTTCGGCGATCCGCTCTGCGGAACGCGTCGGAACACGTCCCCGAGGAGGAGCCATGGCTCTGTTCAACCGCAAGAACACCGCCCCGTCCACCACCGCGACCCTCGCCGTGGACCCGGCGCTGGCCGCACTGACCGGCACGTACACGATCGACCCGGCACACAGCAGCATCGGTTTCACCGTGCGCCACGCCATGGTCACCAACGTCCGCGGCTCCTTCGGTGAGCACGAGGGCACGCTGGTCCTGGACGGCGCAGCCCCCTCCAACTCCTCCGCGTCCATCGACGTCAAGATCGCCAGCGTCGACACCGGCATCGCCGACCGTGACGGCCACCTGGTCAGCGGCGACTTCTTCGACGCCGAGAAGTTCCCCCTGATGTCGTTCCGCTCGACGCAGGCCGAGCAGCTCGGCGGCGACACCTACCGTGTCACCGGCGACCTCACGATCAAGGACGTCACCCGCCCGCTCTCCATCGACCTGGAGTTCAACGGTTCGGCCACCGACGTCTACGGCAACGAGCGCGTGGGCTTCGAGGGCAGCACCGACATCCTGCGCTCCGACTGGGGCCTGACCTGGAACGCCGCCCTGGAGACCGGTGGCGTGATGGTCAGCGACAAGGTGAAGCTGAACTTCGACATCTCCGCGATCAAGGCCGCCCCGCAGGCCTGATCCTCCGGAACCGAGCGCGCCCGCCGGCCCTTCCCCCCGGGGAAGGACGGCGGGCGCTCGGCGTCAGCGGCCGGCTGCCACGCGGCGCAGCTTCAGCGCGTTGTCGGTGCGGGTGGTGGGGTTGCCCTCCGGGTCGTTCTGGATGCGTTCGTGCTCCTCGCTGAGCAGCACCTCCCACTCCCCCTCCGGGAGTTCGAGGGAGGCGAGCACCTCGTCCGTCGTCGGCAGCTCCATGTCCGGGTGGTCGTGTTCCCAGGAGGGGAAGCCGGCGTGCCCGACGACGAGGAGCACACCGCCGGGCGCGACCACGGAGGCCGCCTGCCGCAGGATGCGCTCGCGCGGCAGGTCCCCCATGGAGTGCAGGAACTGGGCGGAGACAAGGTCGTACTCCCCCTCGGGGAACGAGGCCCCCAGGTCGTGCCACTGCCAGTCGATCCGGTCCGCGACACCGGCATCGGCCGCGTGGACCGCCGCGCGTTCCAGGGCTACGCGCGAGATGTCGGTGGCGGTGACCTTCCAGCCGAAGCGGGCGAGCCACACCGCGTCGGCGCCCTCGCCGCAGCCCAGGTCCAGGGCGCGGCCGGGCGTGAGGCCCTCCATCTCGCGCACGAGGATCACGTTGGGGTTCCCACTCCAGATCCGGTCGCTCTCGCGGTAGCGGTCGTCCCACATCTCCGCGTCGGTCCGGGTGCTGTCGGTGGTCATCGAATCTCCTGAAGTCCGTGACGGCGGTCCCCGAGCACACGCTCGGTGACCTGGCGCTCGGCCTCGGCCGAGAAGGGTGTGCGGCGGGCGTCGACCGCGCGCCGGGTGTCCTCGGTGACGAGGTCCATGTTGATCATCGACGCGGCCTTGAGCCCGGCGGCCGCCGCTCCGACGACCTGCTCCATGAGGTTGGCGACGTTGCCGGCCACCCACACGCCGGGCACCTCGGTGGCTCCCGAGGGGTCGGCCGCGATGTAGGTGCCGACGACGTGGTCGCCCATCAGCATCTCGGTGGGCGCCAGGCCGAGGCTCTCCAGCACCGTCGACCTCGCGGTGAAGCGGGGCTGGACGACGAGCGCCTCGCGCGGGACGACCGTGCCCCCGGCCAGCCGCACACCGGCGAGCCGGTCGCCGGCCACCTCCAGCCCGGCCACCGTGCCCTCCACCACGGAGATCCCCCGGGCGGCGAGCTGCTCGTACTCCTCGTCGGTGAAGTCGGCCTGCTCGTGGCGGAACAGCACCACGTCGTCGGTCCACTGCCGCCAGAGCAGGGCCTGGTGGACGGCCATGGGGCTGAGGGCCAGGACACCGACCGGCCGGTCCCGCACCTCGTAGCCGTGGCAGTACGGACAGTGCAGCACCTCGTTGCCCCAGCGCTCGGCGATGCCGTCCACCGGCGGCAGCTCGTCGATGATCCCCGTGGTCACGAGCAGCCGACGGGCCTCGACGACTCCCCCGTCCGCCCGCACGACACGGAATCCGCCGGCCAGCTTCCCGGCCGAGACGACCTCCCCGCGGACGACCTCGGCACCGTAGTCCGCGGCCTCGGCCCGGCCGATGGCCAACAGCTCCAGGGGCGGGATGCCCTCCCTGCCCAGGTAGTTGTGGGCGTGGGACGCGGGTGCGTTGCGCGGACTGCCCGCGTCGATCACCAGCACGGAACGCCGCGCCCTGGCGAGGGCCAGCGCCCCGCTCAGCCCTGCCGCCCCACCACCGATCACCACGACGTCGTACCGCTGGTTCGTCTCGCTCATGCGGATCACCTCCTGTTACGGGAGATGGTGCGCGCGGGGCGCCGGATCGACAAGCTTGCTTGCCGAAGCGGCAAATTCGCACCAGGCGGTCCCGCCCGGACTCCGCTCCCCCTGGTGTCGGCAAGGACACGATCGCCTCGATCGGGCAGGGGCGCCGGTCACTCCAGGCGGACTTCGCGACGCGGCTGGACGAGCTGCTGCACACCAAGGGCGGGTCACTGTGTCGAAGGTGCCCCGGAAGAAGCGGTTCCCGGCGTCCGTGCAGGACTTCGTCGAGTACGGCGCCGAGCGGCCTGGCCCGCCAGTCATGGCCCCAGGGCTGAAATCCCTTATGCGGGAGGCCACTTGGAGTGAGAAAACGCAACTTCGACATGACCCGCAAAGGCAGCTACCTTCACCTGGTCCTCGGCTACCACTCACGGTCGCAGAGGAGTTCCTCCAGGCTGAGCCGCCCTTGACGGGATGCGCCGGCCACACCCCACGAACCCTCACCCCTCAGGCGTAGGCCACCGACCAGGGAGAGACGCATGTCCCATCTTGCTCTGTACACATTCGGCGTCCTGAAGTCACCTCTGTCCGATGCCGCGCCTCTCACGCGCGAGTTCTACGACATCGGCGGGGCCGTCTACCGGAAGATGAGTCAGCACCCCGGATACCTCGCGCATGCCGAAGCGGTGGACGGTGGCCCGGGCGAACTCTTCGGGGCGGACTGGGGCGCATGGGGAGGGTTCGCCGTCCCGAGCTGGTACGGCAAGGGGCGTACGGCGGAAACCACCGCCCTGGCCACGACCCTCTCACTCTGGACCGGCCTGCGCCCCGCCTTCGACGCCATATACACCGGTCTGCACCGTGAGGCGCTGAACAGGCGTTACGACTGGTTCGAGCGGACAGGAAAACCGAATTACGTGTTCTGGTGGGTCTCCGACGGTGGGATACCCACCTGGCAGGACGGGGTTTCCAAGCTCCAGCACCTCCACGACCACGGCTCCGCGCCGCATGCCTTCACCTTCCATGACTCTTTCGCCCCGGACGGAACTCCGGCCAGGATCAAAGACATCGGGCAGAAGAGCGACCGGGGTCGATCACAGGGAAGCCTTGTTCACGGAGCCGACGGCTGAGGCGGATGGACCGTGACGCCGAGACCTCCGGCAGAGATTTCGGCAGGCGCCGACGGCAGTTCCGGACTTCGGATCTCCGGCGCGTCCACCGGCAGTGACGGCATCGACGTGGGCGTGGCCGCCGGTGGCAGTTCCGGCACCGGCGGCAGGTCCGGAACCGGTGGACCGGAATCGATCGATATCTCCACGGCCACCGTGCCCGGCAGCTCGCAGGTCCTCGGCGTCTCCTCAGGAACGGAAGGGACTGGCCGCGAACTGTCCTGGCGCGACCGGTCGGTGCCGCGCGGGTCCGGGGAGGGGGATGCGGCGTGAGAACGGGTGCGGGTCTCGGTGGTGGCGGGGAGCCACTCGACCGGGGCGGTACGTGGCACCTGAGGCTCGGCCCTGCTCTCCGGAGGCCGGCCGTCCGGCCGGTCGAAGGAGCCGGCGGGCAGGACCGCGCCCGCCACCGCGAGTGTCACCGCCGCCGAGGTCGCGCCTGTGGACTGGGCGAAGCCCGTACGAGGGAACCTGCGTACGCACACCCACACCGCGGTGGCCGCTGCGAGGCTCCCGGCCAGGACGTTGCGCATGGAGCGTCTGGCCCTGGCCAGCAGTGACTCGGTCGCGCGGTAGCTCAGCCCCATGGTCCGGGCCACCTGCCCGACGTCGAGGTCCTGTGCCTGGAGCCGCAGGGCCTGTGCCTGGCGGGCGGGGAGGAGTTCCGCGCTGCGGTCGGCCAGCCATCGGGCCTCCGCCCGGTCGCATGCGCCCTCCTCGACCAGGGGGGACTCGGCCGGGGCGGCGGACAGGGTCTCGCTCAGCTCCCGGTCGCGGGTGACCTGGCGGTGCCGGTCGGCGCATGCGCGTACGGTCGCGTGCCTGAGCCACGAACGCACCCGGCCGTACTGGACGTCAGGGTCCTCCACGGCGCGGATCATCGCTTCGTGGACCGCGTCCTCGGCCTCTTCGGAGCTCGACGAGCGGCCGCGCGCGATCTCCAGCAGTTCGTCCCGGTGGCTCCAGATGAGCTCCCACCGGTTGCCCGGGCCACCTGGACGGCGGTCGGTGTGCGGGTCGCTCACGTTCGAAGCCTCCGGTCCGTGTCTTCAGGTCCGTGGGCCCAGGTGGGGCCGGTGGGCGTCGGCCATGGTGCCCGACTGCTCGTACGCCCCGCGACCTGGCGGGCCAGGTGGCGAGGCGTACGGGGTCGGCGTCGGATCAGACCGAGAGCGTGGCGGCGGAGCCGAGCCCTGCGACACCGAGCAGGTTGCTGCCGACGGCGCCCGAGACGCTGCCGGACAGCAGGTCGGCGTCGATCCCACCCGCGATGCCGCCGACGAGGGGCGCCTCGACGGAAGCGGCGCCGGAGATGCCACCGGACACGACGTCCAGGTCCGCGTCGGAGATTTCCTGGGTCTGTATCTGGGGGGTGGAGCTCATGAGGTGAATTCCCTTCGCGTCAATTCAGAATGACCGGGGCCGACTCCGCAGTGGGGAACGGCCCTTGTCGCTTTCACGCACACCGGGGGAATTTCGTCGTCCGCCCGGAGGCGTCGAAATTCCCTGCGGCTTTCGCGATGTGAGGGATGTAAGCACGCGACGGTGTGACGAAGCCACCCTTCGGCGCTTTCGCCCATGGTCCTCCGGCGCCGAATGGCCGAGGCGGTCACATCGCTTTCCGGACCGGTACAGCTTCTTCACTCCCCGGACCGACGGACGTTCCGCCGGCCGAATCCCTGATCCGCCGCGAAAGGGACATAGTCGGCCGCCGGCAGGGTGGGGCCGGGCCCCGTCCGGAGAGCCGCGGGGCGCGTCCCGTCACCTGCGGACACCGTGTGCAGATCCGCCGCAGACGGCGGGCCCGTCCAACGGGGGCCGGCCTGTGCGGTGGGGCCGCGGGATCTGGGATGCTGCAGATCGTCGGCCTTTCTCCCTCGTAGGGAGGACGCGGGCCTGCCGGACGAACTGCCTGGAGAAGCCATGACGCGTACTGCGACCGCCGAGGTGGGGACGTGACCCGTCCGCACAGCTCCGTCGCCCGGGTGATCGAACGCGTGCCCCCTCCCGTAGCAGCGGTGGACGGGCACGGCGACTGGGCGGAGGCGGAGCGCACCCTGGGCACCCGGCTGCCGGAGGACTACAAGCAGCTGGTCGCGACGTACGGGCGTGGGGACTTCTGGGGGGCGTTGTGCCTGTGCACCCCGTTCGGCGACGGCAACCCGGTGCCGCTCACGGCCGACCTCCTGGAGGACTACGGTCCGCTGCGCGACGACTTCCCCGACCAGTACCCCTACCCCCTCTTCCCGGAGCCCGGCGGGCTGCTCGCCTGGGCGGTGACGGAGAGTGCGGCGCGCGTGTGCTGGCTGACCGAGGGACCTCCCGAGTCCTGGCCCGTGGTGATCTGGTCGCGGGACGACGACTACGAGCGGTTCGACTGCGGGGCCGGTGCGTTCCTCGACGGTGTGACGAGCCGCAGCACCACCTCCGAACTCCTGCACCACGAGCCGGACCTCGCTCCATGGTTCGACCCCGCGATCGAACTGGACCACGTGTACGTCCGGCTGGGCGAGGGGCCCCGCCCGTACGACGAGCGCCTGCGGATCCTGCGCGACGCGTTCGCGCCCACGTCGGACCGGGGCGACTACGAGTACAACGGTCAGCGGCAGGACCACTTCGCCGTCGACGGCACCGGCTGGCTCATGACGTACGAGTGCACCTACGGTCACCAGCTCCGGGTCGCGTTCCCGCCCGCCGACAGCGCGGAGGCCCGTCGTACCGTGCTGGCGGCGGCGGCCCTGATGGGATGCCCCGTACTGTCGGCGGACACCGTGCACGGCACCTCGTCCTGGGGTTCCGGCGCCGGCCCGGCGGACGGGTCTCCATCGCGGTGACCGGCCGGCCGGTGGCCCGGCCCGCCGGCCCCTGCCCTCCTGTCGGGGCGCCCGAAGCGGGACGCCACAGGTCCTCGTCCCGCGACGGACCACCGTGCGGGAGACCGCGTGCGCGCGGAGTCCGCCGCCCTGCCGCAGCCGGCGGGCCGGGTTCCGCGCTGCCGTGCCCCGTACCGGCCCCTCTTCGTCGAATGCCTGTCGAATCCCTGTACGCGCATCGGCCCACCGGTGTACGGTCTCGGGCCGATGGACCTTGGGAGCGCTCCCACTTCTGATTCCGCTTCGCACGAGGAGGAACACCATGAAACGCCTGTTCGCCTTACTGGCGACCTTCGCGACCGTCCTGGGTCTGACGGCGGCGTTCGGCCCCCAGGCCGCGGCCGCCACCGGCTGCAAGGTCGAGTACACGGTCGCCGGCCAGTGGCAGGGGGGCTTCCAGGCCGGAGTGAGGATCACCAACCTGGGAGCCCCCGTCAGCGGATGGACGCTCCGGTTCACCATGCCGGACGCCGGACAGAAGGTCGCCCAGGGCTGGAACGCCACCTGGTCGCAGTCCGGTTCGGCGGTCACCGCCGTCGGTGTGGACTGGAACCGCACCCTGGCCACCGGAGGGGTCGCCGACCTGGGCTTCTCCGGCACCTTCACGGGCGCCAACCCGAAGCCCACGGCGTTCACGCTCAACGGGGTCACCTGTGACGGCTCCGTCGACGAGCCCACCCCCGACCCGGACGCCGGAACACCCGTGGAGGTCAACGGACAGCTCCACGTCTGCGGCGTGAACCTGTGCAACCAGTACGACCGCCCCGTCCAGCTGCGCGGCATGAGCACGCACGGCATCCAGTGGTTCGAGCAGTGCTACGACGCCACGTCCCTGGACGCACTGGCGAACGACTGGAAGTCCGACCTGCTGCGCATCTCCATGTACGTACAGGAGGACGGCTACGAGACCGACCCGGCGGGCTTCACCAACCGCGTGAACGCCCTCGTCGACATGGCCGAGGCCCGCGGCATGTACGCGCTGATCGACTTCCACACCCTGACGCCGGGTGACCCGAACCACAACCTCGACCGCGCCAAGACGTTCTTCGCCTCCGTCGCCGCCCGCAACGCCGGCAAGAAGAACGTGATCTACGAGATCACCAACGAGCCCAACGGCGTGAGCTGGCAGGCCGTCAAGAACTACGCCGAGCAGGTCATCCCGGTGGTCCGGGCGGCCGACCCGGACGGCGTCGTCATCGTCGGCACCCGCGGCTGGTCCTCGCTGGGAGTCTCGGACGGCTCCGACGAGAACGAGGTCGTCAACAACCCGGTCGCCGCCACCAACATCATGTACGCGTTCCACTTCTACGCCGCGAGCCACAAGGACTCCTACCGCTCCACACTGAGCCGGGCGGCATCGCGGCTCCCGCTCTTCGTGACCGAGTTCGGCACGGTGAGCGCCACCGGCGGCGGCGCGATGGACGTGGCGAGCACCACGGCCTGGCTGGACCTGCTCGACCAGCTGAAGATCAGCTACGCGAACTGGACCTATTCGGACGCTCCCGAGAGCAGCGCCGCGTTCCGTCCCGGTACCTGCGGCGGCGGCGACTACAGCAGCAGCGGTGTGCTGACGGAGTCCGGGGCGCTGCTGAAGAACCGCATCAGTACGCCCGACAGCTTCCCCACCAGCTGACCCCCGGCGGGGCTCCGGCCGGCCGGAGCCCCGCCGGTTCCTCCGCCCCGCTCACGCCGCCCGAGCCGGCTCAACGGCGTGCGGGAAGCGTGATTCCGTACGCCCTCATCTTTCGGTAGATCGTCGTGCGGGAGATGCCGAGCCGCTGCGCGGCCAGCAGTTTGTTGCCGTCCGTCTCCAGCAGGGCCTGGACCAGGGTGTCGCGCTCGGCGGACTCCCAGGCGCTGAGGGAGCGGCTGCCCGCGCTGTGCAGGGCCGGGGGCAGATCGCCGAGCTCGATCCGGTGCGTGCGGCGGCCGGCGGCGGCCTTGCGCAGGACGGATTCCAGCTGGCGGATGTTGTCCGGCCAGTCGTGCCGGCGCAGCGGGGGCAGTACGTCCGGTGAGCACTCGACACCCGCGCCGATACGTCGCAGCAGGCAGTCGACCAGGGCCGGGAGGTCGGCGAGCCGGTGCCGCAGGGCCGGTACGGCGGCCGCCTCCGCGAAGGAGGACCGCAGGGCGTCCGGCACGCCCGGCGCCCGGTCGAGCGTGCCCACGATCCATGTCCCCCGTGCCGCGGCGGCCTCCAGTGCCCGGGCCACGGCCGGCCCCTCGGCGGCGGGCACGGCGTTGACGTTCCGCAGCACCAGGGTCCGGTCCGGGCCGGTGGGCGCGGCGTGCAGGACGGGCACCAGGCCGGTCTCCGTGCCGGGCCCCGGGCCCGGGGCGTGGCGGGGGTCCCGGGCATCCACGACCACGGGCACCGAGGCCGCCCCGGTGAGCGCGTGCGCGGCCCGTGCCAGCGCGGACTTCCCTGTTCCGGTCTCTCCGTGGAGCAGGAGCGGCGTCCGGTCGCGGGCACAGCGCGACGCCGTACGGGAGACGGTGTTCCACGCGGGGTCCGTCCCGGCCAGGCCGGGCAGCGGCCATGGCTTCGCCGCCTCCTGCCCTTCGCGGGAGCGGGACCGGGCCACGCCGCCGGGGGCCCGGTCGGACGACGGGTCCTCGAAGGCCAGCTCCAGCAGGTATCCGGCGGCACCGGCGGAACTGTCGATCCGGCGGCACCGCATCAGGGCGGTCTCTCCCCCGGTCAGCTGCACCTGCTTGCGGGTACGCGGCGCGTGTCCCAGTTCGGCGGCGGCCTCGTGCAGGAGCCGGTGGTCGTCCCCGGTGAGTCTCGCCGAGGCGGCGGAGTTGGCGAGTACGAGGTCCTGGCCGAGGCAGAGCACCGGCCGGTCACCGTAGTGCGTCACCTGCTGGAACGCCTCCAGCAGGGCGCGCTGGTGCGAACTGCTGAACTCGTACATCACACGCTCGATGTCACCGGCGGCCTCCTGCACCAGGGCGGCCATGAGGGTGCGTTCCGGGCCGTTCCAGCAGGTCAGGTTCATGGCTCCCTCGACCCGGCCGGTGACCGAGTTGCGGATGGGAGCGGCCGCGCAGGAGACGTTCTGAAGGCGTTCGTTGAAGTGCTCGGTGCCCAGCACCACGTAGGAGCGGCGTTCCTCCAGTGCGACCCCGATGCCGTTCGTACCGACGAACTGTTCGGCGTAGCTGAAGCCGGGGGCCAGGTGGACCCGGTCCAGGTGGGCGGAGAGTCTCTTCTCCCCGACCCGGCGGTCGCGCACCCAGCCCTTGCGGTCCGTCACGATCACGCAGGCGTCCGAGCCGGCCAGCACCCGTTCGAGCCGGTCGAGGACCGGCGCCGCGGCACGGACCAGACGGCTCTGCCGGTCGTAGTCGGGCTGGTAGGGGACGACGACCTCGTCGGTGCCGATGCCCAGGTACTTGGAGCGCTGCCAGGAGTTCCGGATGCCCTCGGGCACGATCGTCGCAGGCGGCTCCGCGCTTTCCAGGAACTTCAGGCGCGCTCGTGCGATGTTCCGGTCCCGCGCTGTGCTGTCACTGAGCATGGCGCCTCCGATGAGCAGTGTTTCCGCCATATTACGAACGCGTTTGCACCTGTCAACGGTTGGTTCGGCACGAGTTCACCGGGCGCTCCGCGAGCCCTGGCGGGAGTGCGGGCCGGGTGTGTTCCACATTGAAAAACTCGACGGCACCGGCCGCCCCCACGCTGATGGGCAGCACCGCACGAAGCGTGCGGACGCTCACCGTCGAGCACAGGAGCACCCATGACTTCCGCCTCCAGCAGCACAGCCCGTACCGCGATCGTCACCGGCGCGGCCCGGGGCATCGGCCGCAGCATCGCGGAGCGACTGGCCCGGGACGGACTCGACGTGGCCGTCTCCGACCTCCCCGGCATGAGCGAGGAACTGGCAGAGGTCGCGGCCGGCATCGAGAGGACGGGGCGCCGGGCCCTCGCCGTGCACGCCGACGTGAGCAGCAAGGAGCAGACCGACGCCCTCGTGGAGGAGGTGGCCGGACGCTTCGGCAGGGTCGACGTCTACGTGGCCAACGCCGGCATCGCCAAGGTCACCCCGCTGCTGGAGACGGGGCTGGACGAGTTCGAGCAGGTCATGGCCGTGAACCTGCGGGGTGTCTTCCTCTCCTACCAGGCGGCGGCACGGCAGATGATCGCCCAGGGTGGCGGCGGCAAGATCATCGGTGCCGCGTCGATCGTCGCGTACCGCCCGTTCGCGCTGCTCGGCACGTACTCGGCCTCGAAGTGGGGTGTGCGCGGGCTGACCCAGGCCGCGGCCATGGAGTGGGCGCGGCACGGCATCACCGTCAACGCCTACTGCCCGGGGATCGTCGGGACCGCCATGTGGGACCTGATCGACGAGCGGCTGGCCCAGGAGGAGGGCATCCAGAAGGGCCAGGCCATCAAGAAGCACGCGGAGGCGATCGCTCTCGGCCGGGTCGAGGAGCCCGAGGACGTGGCCTCCTTCGTCTCCTACCTGGCCTCGAAGGACTCGGACTACATGACCGGTCAGTCCGTCATGATCGACGGCGGCATCCAGTTCTCCTGACGCAGGACTCCGGGCGACCGCCCGGTCACCCCCCACTCATCGAGAACCGAGGAGCGAGATGTATTCCAAGGACGGCGAGAACTACTTCATCGTGGACGCGCACGTCGCGCTCTGGGACGCGCGGCCCGAGAACCAGCTCAACATCCACGGCAAACAGTTCATCGACTGCTTCTACGACTACCACCGCAACCTGAGCCCCGAATCGGAGCTGTGGCCGTACGAGGACTACCTCTACTACGGCGGTGAGCGTCTGATGAAGGACCTCTTCGTCGAGGGCTACGTCGACCACGCCATCTTCCAGCCCGCGCGGCTGGGGGCGTTCTACCGCAACGGTTTCGGCCAGACCGAGGAGTCCTTCGCGCTGGCGCAGCGGCACCCCGACAAGCTGACGTACAACCACTCCTGGGACCCGCGGTACGAGCAGAAGGGGCTCGACCAGCTGCGCCGGGACGCGGAACGTTTCCAGCTCAAGGGCGCGAAGCTGTACACCGCCGAGTGGAAGGGCGACAGCCGGGGCTACAAGCTCGACGACCCGTGGACGTACCGCTATCTCGAGGCCTGTCAGGAGCTCGGGATCAACAACATCCACATCCACAAGGGGCCGACGATCCGGCCGCTCGACCGGGACGCGTTCGATGTCGCGGACGTCGACAAGGCGGCCACGCAGTTCCCCGAGATGAACTTCGTCGTCGAGCACTGCGGACTGCCCCGGCTGGAGGACTTCTGCTGGATCGCCACGCAGGAGCCCAACGTGCACGCCGGCCTCGCGGTCGCGATGCCCTTCATCCACAGCCGGCCCCGGTACTTCGCGCAGATCATCGGCGAGCTGCTGTACTGGCTGGACGAGGACCGCATCCAGTTCTCCAGCGACTACGCGCTGTGGACACCCCGGTGGCTGATCGAGCGGTTCGTCGACTTCCGGATCCCCGAGGACATGACCGAGTACGCGCCCATCACCACGGCGCAGAAGAAGAAGATCCTCGGGCTGAACGCGGCCTCCATGTACGGCATCGAGGTGCCGGCCGGGCTGGGCGTCGACGAACCGGCGGTGGCCTGACATGTCCGTCACCTCACTGGAAGGGTCCGCACGGGAAGGGTCCGCACGCGCGGCTCTGGACACTGTCTTCGACCCGGAACTGGACGAGCCGATCACCGACCTCGGTTTCGTGCGCTCCGTGACGGTGACCCCCGACGGCGCGCTCACCGTCCGGCTCCGCCTCCCGACCTCGTTCTGTTCGCCGAACTTCGCGTATCTGATGGCCTCGGACTCCAAGGACGCGCTGACGGCGCTGCCCTGGACCCGGGATGTCGTGGTGCTGCTCGACGACCACCACGACTCGGACCTGATCAACCGCGGCCTGGCCGCGGACGCGGGATACCGCGGGACGTTCGGGGCCGAGGCGGAGAAGGACCTCGAAGAACTCCGGCTGACGTTCCGCCGCAAGGCGCACTCCGCGGCGATGGAACGTGCCCTGGCCTGCCTGCTCCGCGAGAGTCCGGACCTCACCGAGGAGGACCTCCACGAGGTGGTCCTCGCTGACCTCCCCGATGTGACGGCGGCCGGTGCGCTGCGGCGGCGCCGCGCGGCTCTGGGGCTCGGCGTGGAGCCGTCCGACCACGTCCTCGTCGACGACCACGGGACGCGGTACCCGCAGGGGGAGATCCCGCTCCGGCTGCGCTTCGCACGCGCGGTCCGGGTGTCGATCGACGGCAACGCCCACTTCTGCCGGGGTCTGCTGCGCACCCGGTACCCGCGGTCCGGGGCGGACCAGGTGCCGCGCGCCGAGGAGTTCGCACAGTTCACCGCCCCGCAGGCGCAGTTCACCGCCCCGCAGAAGGAGAACGTCTCGTGAAAGCTGTCCAGGTCGTGGGCTACGGCAAGAACCTCGAGATGGCCGAGGTCCCGGCCCCCGAGGTCACCGGCCCGTACGACGTGATCGTCAGGATCGGCGGAGCGGGCGTGTGCCGCACCGACATCCACATCCTGGAGGGGCAGTGGGAGCAGAAGTCCGGCGTGACGCTCCCCTACACGATCGGCCACGAGAACGCGGGCTGGGTGCACGCCGTCGGGGGCGCCGTCACCCATGTCTCCGAGGGCGACAAGGTCATCGTGCACCCGCTGATGACCTGCGGACTGTGCCGGGCGTGCCGGGCCGGTGACGACGTGCACTGCGGGAACAGCCTCTTCCCCGGTATCGACACCGCGGGCGGTTACGCCGAGTACCTGAAGACGTCCGCACGCAGCGTCGTGCGGATCGACGACTCCCTCGAACCGGCCGACGTCGCGGCGCTCGCCGACGCGGGGCTGACCGCTTACCACGCCGCGGCCAAGGCGGCACGGAAACTCCGGCCCGGCGACCGCTGCGTCGTGATCGGCGCGGGCGGGCTCGGGCACATCGGCGTACAGGTGCTGAAGGCCCTCACGGCGGCGGAGATCGTCGTCGTCGACCGCAATCCCGACGCGGTCGGCCTGGCGGTCTCCATCGGGGCCGACCACGGTGTCGTCGCCGACGGCGGCCAGGTGGACCGGGTGCGCGAACTGACCGGTGGGCACGGGGCGGAGACGGTCATCGACTTCGTCGGTGAGGGCGGCTCCACCAAGGACGGCGTCGGCATGCTGCGCCGGGCGGGCGACTACCACGTGGTCGGCTACGGCGAGAACATCGACGTCCCGACCATCGACGTCATCTCCGCCGAGATCAACTTCATCGGCAACCTCGTCGGCTCCTACGGCGACCTGTGCGAGCTGATGGTCCTCGCCGCGCAGGGACGGGTCCGCCTGCACACCGCCACGTACCCGCTGGAGCGCTTCCAGGATGCCCTGGACGACCTGGGGAGCGGAAGGATCCGGGGACGCGCGATCCTTGTTCCGTGACAGTGACCCTGCCCCGAACCACCAAGGAAGTGGCCTCTTGATTTTCATCACCGTGAAGTTCCATGTCCTCCCCGAGCACGCGGACCGGTGGCCCGAGGTGGTGGAGGAGTTCACCCGGGCCACGCGCGCCGAACCGGGCTGCCTGTGGTTCGACTGGTCCCGCAGCATCGAGGACCCGACCGAATACGTGCTGGTGGAGGCGTTCCGCGACGACGAGGCCGGTGCCGCGCATGTCGGCTCCGCGCACTTCAAGGCCGCCCAGCGGACGTTGCCGCCCCACCTCGTGTCGACGCCCAGGATCGTCAACACGAAGGTCCCGCAGGACGACTGGTCGCTGCTCGGCGAGATGGCGGTCCAGGAGGACTGACACGGGTCGTGCGGAGGCGGCCGGAGCCCGGCACGCGGGGCTCCGGCCGTCTCTCCCGTCGGCCCGGACCATTCCTCGGACCGGGTCGCCGGGCCGGGTGACCCGCCGGGATCCCGCTGCCGCGCGGGCCTGGTGATCACCCGGGCGGTGCGGCGCGGGACGGATGGCATAGTGATCCTCATCGCGACGGTCGAGTGGGGGAGTTCGGGCTTGTGAAGATCGCTCGCTGGATGGTGCCGGTCATCGTCGGGGTCGTGGTGACGCCGTTATCCATCGGGCTCGGAGGCATTCTGCTCGGGACCTTCGACGACAGCGAGGCGGCCGGCGGGGACGTCCCCGCCCCGATGAGCACCGAGTTGAAGGCCGGCGACGTGGGTGTCCCCGTCGTCTACGCGAAGCTCATACGCGACGCCGCGGCCGACTGCGACGAGAAGCTGCTCACCGCGCCCGTGCTGGCGGCGCAGTTGAAGCGGGAGAGCAACTTCAACCCGCGGGCCAGGTCGGTCGCGGCCGACGGCCCGGCGGACGACGAGGGCTCGCTCACGGACCCGCGGAGCGAGGAACAGCGGGCGGAGGACGGGGACCTGGCAGAGGAAGGTCTGTCAGGCGAGGAACCCGGCTCCGGCTCCGGCTCCCAGGACGCTTCCCCGGGTGATGACCTGCCCGACGTGGCACAGGCCGAACGGCCCGTCACCAGGGGCATAGCGCAGTTCTCCGACGCCGACTGGGCGGCCGAGGGCATCGACGGCAACAACGACGGCGTCAAGGACGTCCTCGACCCGGCGGACGCCATACCGTCGCAGGGCAGGAGGATGTGCGCGCTCCTGCGGACCGCGAAGGAACACCCCGGCTTCCGGGGCACTCCCCTGGAACTGGCCCTGGCCGGCTACCGCGTCAGCTGGAGGACGGTCGAGGAGTACGGCGGTGTGCCGCGGGCGAGCGGAGCGGACGGGGAGACGTACGAGTACGTCAAGGCCGTCATGAAGTCCTACCCGAAGATGGTCGTCCCGGTCGGTGGCGACGCCGGCGGCTGGACCCTTCCCGTCGAGGGACCGGCCGGCACCCCGTACCACCAGCGGGGCTCCTCCTGGTCGACCGGTCTGCACACCGGGGTCGACTTCGTGGTCCCGACCGGCACACCGGTCAAGGCCATCGGCCCCGGCGAGGTCGTCACGGCCGGCCCCGGCGGGGACTACGGCAACCAGGTCGTCATCCGGCACGAGGACGGCACGTTCAGCCAGTACGCCCACCTCTCCGAGGCGAAGGCCGTCGTCGGGCAGAGCGTCCAGGGCGGCACGCTCATCGGCTGGTCCGGCGAGACCGGCAACGCCTCGGGGCCGCATCTGCACTTCGAGATCCGCACGGGGCCCGCGTTCGGCTCCGACCTCTCCCCCGTCCCGTATCTGCGCGCCAGGGGCCTGATCCTCTGAGGACGTACCGCTTCGCCCGGGACGCACAGCCGCCCCCTCGACATCGGGCTCCGGAGAGCCGGTCGAGGGGCGGATCCGTACGGACGCCCTCTAGGTTCCGCTGGTCGTGGCGCGGGTGAAGAACTCGATCTCGGCGATCGAGACCTGCTTGTCGGATCCCGCGTTGAACGCCGAGCGGATGATGAACCGCACGCTGACGACGTTCTGCGCGCGGAACTTCCGCTGCTGGGGGCCGCTCATCTGGTCGAGCTTGATGTGGCGCGTGCTCTTCTTCCCGTCGGCCGTGGTGATGACCGCGTCCATGCGGTGCGGCAGCGCGGCCTCGGAGAGGTCGGAGGGCTTGGTGGAGATGCCGGACGTGATGAGGATGTCCAGCAGACGCGTGGGTTCCTGGAAGCGCGCCTCCACCCACTCCCCCTCGGCGGACTGCGAGACGCCGGGGCCCCACCAGCTGTTGTTGATCTTGTCGAAGATCGCCTTCGGCGGGTGGCCCTTGAAGGAACGGGACGCGTCGGCGGCGTCCGGGCTGATCTGGGCCCGCTTCGCGAAGTGGTCGCGTGTCGCGTTCCATGCCGTGTCCACGTGGAACGCCCCGTAGATCACCAGGCCGAGCGCGAGACCGTACGCGACCCAGGTGAAGATCCGGCCGATGCCCCGGCGGAGCCTCGGGCGTTCGCCCGCCCAGGGCGTCGGGCGGTCGCCGAAGTCCCGCATCCGGCGCCACCAGGGGCGCCGGGCCTCCGGGACGCCGGGGCGCTCCGCGAGGGACATGCCGCAGCGGCGGCAGAAGTGCCGGTCGGGGCGGTTGCCGACCTCGCACCAGGGGCACGGGGGGCCGGTCTCGTAGGCCGGTTCACCGATGGGGGCCTGGACCCTGGGGCGGGCCGCCGCGGGCATGCCGGGCAGGACCGGGGCCACTTCCGGTGCCGGGTCGGCGGCCCGCTGATCGGCGACCGGTACGAGCAGCGCCCTGGCCCGCTCACTCGCGTCCGGGTCCGGGGTCCCGGCCGCCGGAGCGGCCTGTGGGACGGGCTGCGTGCCGGAGATGACCGGGATCGAGGTCAGGGTGTCGTCCTCCTCCTCCTCGGGCTCCGCCGTCGGCGCGTCGGCGCGCGCGGGCTCGCGCGCCGGGACCGTGCTCCCGGCATCCGCTTCCGCGTCGGCCGACGTGGCGGGGCGGCCCGGGTCGGAGCCCGGAGTACCCGGGGTGTCCGCGGCGGCTCCCCGTCCCCTGCCGGGGGTCCAGCTCAGTACCGCGCCGCAGCCGTCGCAGAAGGACTGCCCCGGAGTGGTCAGCGTGCCGCATTCGGCACACTGACGCGGCTGGTCCCCGGTGTCTCCGGTGGCCGCGGAGGCTGGTGGCGTGGAGGGGGAAGCCTGGTGACTGGTCACCTGTCGGAAGTCCTTTCGGCAGCGGTCACTTGGACCGTGTAAGGCATGTGGGCGGGGCGAGCTGCCGCTACGAGGCGCTCCAGCCGGTGCTCGGCGGCGGGGCCGGGCTCCGGCAGCCGTACGGTGACGTGCAGATGGGGGCGGGTCTCGCCGGGGACCGGGCCCAGGGGCCTGGCGTCCCAGGCGGCAGCACCGCTCTCGGTGATCTCCGGCTCCACGCCGAAGGCGAGCCGTACGGCCTCGGCCAGTCCGCGCCGGGTGCCGCGGATGCGGTGCAGCCGTACGGCGGCGGACACCGCGGCACGCAGCGCGGCCGTCGCCTCCGTGTCCTGCGGGTACCCGGCGGACGAAGCGGTGACCGGGGCCTTCGTGACGGGGCCTTCGGCGCGACCGGCCGTGTCCGGTCCTTCGGTCTCCGCGCCCACCCAGCTGCCGAGCCAGCGGGTGAAGTCCGCCGGCGCGAGCGACGGGGTGAAGTAGGCGTCCAGGCAGTCGAGCACGTTGTGGAGCGGCGCGAGTACCTCGTCGATGCCCCCGACGAAACGCTGGGCGAGGTCGTCGTCGGCGAACACCGCCGGCAGCATCGCGGCCAGCGGTGCCGAGGAGCCGAGTCCGTCGACGGAGCCGCGCGCGCTCCCGCTCGTGGTCACGAGGCGTCCCCTATCACCCGGACGCGGTGGTCGAACGAGAAGACGAGCGCGGGTGCTTCGAGATCGATCCGCTCCGTGGGGTCGCCGCGCTTGCCGCTGAGCGGGTCGGCGGGGTGCAGCAGCACCTCGTCCACCAGCTCGACGCCGGGCACCCGTTGCAGCACCGCGAACACCTCGCCCGCCTGGACGGGGCGCCCGAAGGGCCAGCCCGTGCCGTGCGCGCCACCGGTCAACGGGTCGAGATGGCGGTACAGGGCGTCGTGCGCCTGCCGCCTGACCCGGTCGGTGTCGGTACCGCGGAAGGCGTGCACCGTCGCGACGACCGTCACCCCCTGGTAGAACGGCGGCCCGACCGCCAGCCGGGTGCCGATCAGGCGCCGCTCGTCCAGGTACCGGGTGATGCGCCCCAGCAGGTCGTCGCCGGGGACGAGCTGCTCGAAGCGAAGCCGGCCACCCGGGTCCGACACGGCCTGCGGCACGACCAGCACCCGCACGGCGTGCGCCCCGTGCTCGTCCGGCTCGGCGGCGAGGCAGGTGATGCGCGCGGTCTCGGGTGCGGCGCGCCGCGCGAGCTCCTCGTAGTCCCGCAGGGTCACGGCTCGGTCCTGCGCGCTCAGCGCGATGGGCGCCCTGCGCTTCGCCTCCTCGACGGTCTCGCCGTCGACACCGCCGCGCGCGGCCTCCCGGTTGACGACGTCGGAGACGTACGGCACGGAGTCGCGGAGGACCTGGATGGCGCCCCTGGCGACGTTGCCGGCCTTTCCGCCGCCCGTACGGTAGCGGCGGGCCCGGATCGGCGCGCCCTTGGGCGGTACAGCCCCGTACTGGCGCAGGGTGCCGTCCGGTTCGCGGACGGACGGGCCGAAGGTGATCTCGCCGGTCGTCGCGTCCAGGGTGATGTGCCGGTCGGTGGGGCCCGAGGCGGCGAAGTGGCCGACGGTCTCCCAGTCGACCCAGCCGTCGCGCTCGGCGATCTGGAGGAGCAGCGGCTGCGCGTCGCCGACGACGGGGCTGTTGGCCAGCCGCAGCCGGTGTCCGGGCAGTCCGGTGGACTCCCCGAGCGCTTCGTCCCGCACGGTCTCGGCGTGCACGACGCCGGTGGTGCCGCCGATGCTGAACGCCTCGGCGGAGCGGATCGTGGGCGAGGTGGTGAAGAAGGGCTGGCCCTGTTCCGGCTCGGTGACCCGGCAGCGCAGCCAGCCGGCCTCGCGCCGCCCGGTACGGGAGAGCGCGTGGCCGGCGGGGACGTGCAGCACGACCTCACCGGGTCGGTTGAGCCCGCCGGTGGTGTCCCGGTCGACGTCGCAGGCGGCCCAGCCGTCGGCGGTCCACGCCTCCCAGGCGAGCGGCGGCTGCCGGGGGTCGACACCCACACCGTCCACCTGGCTGTCGAGCTCCAGGACGACCACGCACTCCGGCACGGCGGCGCTGAGTCCGAACAGCATCCGGTCCCCGGGGCGCGGAGCCTCCGTGAAGCAGTTCACGTCCTTGGACTCGGCGAGGTCCGAGGTGCGATCGACCGCTTCCTGACCGGTCGGCTGGACCACGAGGTACGACAACTCGCACGGGATCACCGTGAGTTCGCGCTCGGTGGCGAAGACCACCGCGTCCTCGGTCTGGGTGCGGACCGTGGCGACCTCGGTGCCCGTCGCCAGTACGACGGGCTGCTGCTGCGGCGCCGACAGCCAGAACGTGACGTCGGCGCGTGCCGCGGAGGGCGGGAAGAGCGTGATCCCGATGAGGTCCAGGAACGCGAGGTGGTTCTTCTCGGGCACCCGGTTGAGCCGGTACACGATCTGGTCGGCCATGTGGGCGACCGTCTCGACGAGGGTCACTCCCGGGTCGGAGACGTTGTGGTCGGTCCATTCGGGGGCGCGCTGCTGGATGTAGCGCTTGGCGTCGTCGACGAACTGCTGGAAGCGCCGGTCGTCGAGGTTCGGGGAGGGCAGGGCCATCAGCGGTCGCTTCCAAAGTGCTCGTCGGGGGTGCCGGACCCCTCGGGCCCGTCGTGGGAGGGGATCACGTAGAACGGGAAGACCAGACTGCGCGGGTTGTTGGTGCCCGTGATCGAGTAGCGGACGTCGATGAAGAGGACGCCGTCCTCCGCGCCGGCCGTCACCGCGACGTCGTCCACCTCGATGCGCGGCTCCCAGCGGTCCAGGCAGCTGTGTACCTCGTGCTGGATCCGGCCCGCGGTGGCCTCGTTGACGGGGGCGAAGACCATGTCGTGGATGGCGCAGCCGAATTCGGGGCGCATCGGCCGTTCACCGGGCGCCGTGGAGAGGACGAGCCGGATGGCCTCCTCGACCTCGCGTTCCCCGCTGACCAGGGCGATGCCGCCGGTGGGGCTGATACGCATCGGGAAGGCCCATCCGGAGCCGACGAATCGTTCCGCCATCAGACTCCTCCCACCGTCAGGACCGGCTTCAGCTTGGACAGGACCAGGGGTGCGTTCAGGCCGACCTCCAGACCCGAGTTGATCTTCAGGGCGAGTCCTGCGGTCAGCGTCATGGCGGCACCGGCCGACACGCTCAGCGCGCTCGTGTTCACGGACGTGACACCCGCCTGCACCGACAGGGCACCGGAGTTGATGTTCATGGGTCCGCCGCTGCGGATCGTCATGGAACCCACGGCGTTCAGCGAGAGGTTCCCGCCCGCGTTGATGGCGACGGCGCCCGTCCCCCGGATGGAGACCTTCCCCTTGCTGTCCACGACGATCTCGGTCTTCGTCCGGTCCAGATTGATGGTGAGCCGGTTGTCGCCGGTGGACAGCCGCACCCCGCGCTTGAGGCCGACGCTCTGGTCGAGCAGGTCGAGCCGGTTGTTGCTGCGGTCCGACAGGGTGCGCCGGGTGACCTTGCCACGCGTCGGGTCGTACACCGGCACGTCGACGGGGTCCGGCTTGTCGACGCCGTTGTAGAGACCGCCGATGACGTACGGGTGGTCCAGGGCGCCGCGGTCGAACGCCACCAGCACCTCGTCGTCGACGTCCGGGGAGATCATGCTGCCGCCCTTGACCCCGCCGAACTGGACGGTCCGGGTCCAGTCGCTGACGTACATGTCGTCCAGCCACGGGAACTTCAGCTTGACCCTGCCCTGCCTCAGCGGGTCCTTGATGTCGGTGACCAGGGCGTTGGCGACGCTCGGCAGCCCGGCCGGGCCCGCCCCGCCGCCTCCGGAGGTGAGCCCGAACAGTGAGCGCCACTGACGTCCGCTGACGTTCAGGAACGTCTCGTAGTGCTCCTGGTCGCCGAAGGTGTGGCGGGCCGCCGTCACCGTGTACTTGCCCTGGAACGGCTTGCCGACGTCCTTCAGGGTGACGGCGACGCCGGGACGCAGCTCGGTGTTGCCCCGCGCCGTGATCTCCACCTCGGCGAAGGAGGACGTCACGTCGTCGGCCACGGCGTCGGCGGCGTGCTTGACCTCGTCCAGCTTGTCGTAGGGCGTGTCGGTCACGACGAGTTCGGCCTTGCCGAACGTCTTGGACACCTCGGACGGCGTCGTACCGATGGCGAAGCCCGTGTTGCTCAGAGCGGGCGCCTTGGAGACCAGGGGCTGCTTGGTGGTCACGTTCCAGCCGCGCGCCTCGACCGCGGTCACCTGGTCGGCCGAGGTCACCGCCGCGCGGCAGCGCAGGATCTCCTCGCCGCCCTTCAGCAGGAGGGCGCTCCGGGCGCTCGGCAAGCTCTCCGGAGGCGCCGACGCCGCCTGCTGCCGCTTGACGAACTGGAACCGGCCCTTCGAGTTGATGGACATCACCATCTCGTTCTCGTCCGCGAGCCGCTGGACGAAGTCCCAGTCCGTGACGTTGGCCTGGCTGATGAACTCGTACTGTCCCTTGGTCCGTTGGGTCTTCCCCAGGGGAATGCCGCTCTTGCGCGCCAGTTCGACGGCGATCTCGGTGGCGGTCTTGTTCCTGTACGCCGCGACCCTGCGCTGCCGGAGCATGCGGTGGCCCTTGTCGTAGCCACGGATGACGGTGAACGTGCCGGTGCGGTCGTAGTCGGTCTCCAGCGCCGTGACCTCACCGGTGATCAGCGGCGTGCCCTTGCCGTCGGACAGGGGCGTGATGACCACGGGCGCGCCGATCTCGACGTTCAGTTTGGCGAGGATGTCCTTCTTGTCGTCGCGAAAGGTGAGGTGGAACGCCCCGGGCACTCCCGCCCCGAAGTCGACCCGGCCCGCCACCAGTTTGGTGTTCTCCGGGGACTTGAGCTTCGTGCCGGCGATCTGCACCGTGAGGATGTTGGAGAAACCGATGTCGGACATCAGACGCCGACCTCTTCGGCGGCGGGGAGCATCAGTTCGGTACCGGGCGTCAGCGCCTTCGGGTCGTCGATGTCGTTGGCCTCCGCGATAGTGCGCCACACCGTGGCGTCCCCGTATTCGCGCCACGCGAGGAGCGGGAGCGAGTCGCCGGCCACGACCCGGTGCACCCGGCGGGTGGTGAGCGCGCCCGAGGTGGGGTTCTGGCCGAGGGTGCTGCTCGGGATCTCGTGCAGGTTCACCTGGCAGACGGCACGGATCGGCATCCCGTTGGTGTTGAAGAGGGTGTACTGGGCCTCCACGGAGCTGACGTACGCGTTGAAGCGGGCCGTGGAGAAGGCACCCCACTCGAAGACCACCCACGGGGTCGACGGCTGGTTCGCCGCGATGCTGGCGGTGGTCGTCTCGCAGCAGGAGAAGAGGGCTTCGACCTTCTTGCGCACATCGTTGCTGTCGGGGTCGTCGGAGCGGTCGAGGAAGATCTCCACCGTCATCTCCCGGGGCTCGGGCCCCATGAACTCCGGGACGGCGCCGTCGCGTACAGCGGCGGTCGGCGTGGTCTTCCAGTTGGCCCTGCGGGTCAGCGACAGCTGTGACGGGTTGAAGTCGAAGTTGAACGTCTTCATGAGCGCGCCGGGGCTGGTGCTGCTGCCGATCGGCGGCTGGTGGATGGCGAGCGTCGCCCGCACCAGGCTGTCGCCGATACCGAAGCTGGAGAGGTTCATCGGCTACGCCTCCCCCGCGTCGGTGAATCCGTGATGGGCGATCTCCAGGACCTCGGTGGCCACGGCGGGGCTCGCCGGGTCGAAGGAAGGACCGCGCCAGCTGACGGGGAGTACGTCGATCAGCCCCCACTGGGCGACCATCGAACCGTCCGCGCGCAGCGCGGCGATCTGCCCGGTGGGCCGGGTCACCCCCGTGGTGACGGAGGAGATCCACTCCGCCACCTTCGCGGTCTCCTCGGTGAGGGGCCGGGTCAGCGTGATGTTGGAGAAGGTGACGCGGGAGGGCAGCTGCCAGACGAACCCGTTGTTGCCGCCCTCCTGCCGCTGCTCGATCTCGACCTGGGAGGAGAGCCCTTCGCAACCGTTGAAGTTGCCCAGGCTCTCACCGTCGATGGTGAGGTTGAAGAAGATGGTGGAGCCTGCGTCGAGTTCCTGGGGCATCGGGTGGGGCCTTCCTGCGGTTCCACGTGCGGTCGGGGCTGGGATCCCGACGGGGTTCCGCCGGGGTGGGACGTACGGGCGTTCTCGCGGGGCCGGTCAGTGGCGTGGGTCGCGCAGCTTGCCGATCCGCTCGCGGTCGAGCCGCAGCTCGGCGCGCAGCAGCCGGGTCATCGGCCCGATCAGCCGGTTCACCAGCTCCGCCACCTGGTCCTCCTTCAGCTCACGTGGCTTCAACTGGCTCGTCACCGAGGGCGCGGGCTTGTCCGCGGCACTTGAGCCGCCGCTGCTCCGCTGCACCGCGACGGACGTGGCGCGGGGCGGCGCGGCCACACGAGCGGGGGCGGGCGCCGGCGTCCGGGCCGGGGGCGCGGCAGGGGGTGCGATCGGTGACTGAGGGCGCCGCGCGGCCGGTCCGTCGGGCGCCCGCTGCACGGGAAGCGCGGCGGCCGGGGCGGGCCGGGCGGGCGCCAGGGACACGACGGGGCTCCGGACGGGCCGGGCCGCGGGGGCGGGGGTAGGGGCGGGGGCGGCCGGGGCACGCGAAGGTCCGGGCGTGTGGGCGGCTGCGGGGGTGTGGGCGGTCATGGGGGTGTGCGGGGTCGCCGGCGTGGACTGGGCCGCGGGGGTGTGAGCGGTCGCCGGCGTGTACTGGGCCGCGGGGGTCGCCGGCGTGGGTGCGGCCAGGGACGTGCGGCCGGTCACGGGCATGCGCGGGGCCACGGGGCCGCCGGGGCCGGCCGTCAACGGCGTACGGGCGACGCCGGTGGGGACGGGCGGCGCCGACGTGGGAAGGCCCCGGCCGTGAGATGCCGCCGGGGGCAGGCCCACGTGGCGAGGCCCGGACACGGAGCGCTGAACGACCGGGCCACGAGACGCCGGTGCGGGCAGGGGCCCGGGCAGGGGAGCGGGCAGGGGGCCGGGCAGGGGTCCGGAGCGCGGGACGACAGGGGCGGTCGCGGCGGCGCCCGTGGGGCGGTGCCCTTCGTGACCGGGGCGTGCAGGCGCGGACGCCGTGGTGGGAACAGCCGCGGTACGGGCGGCTGCGGCTGCGGGACGGATGGAGGCTGCTGCGGTACGCCCGGGGGTGACGGCTGCGGTGCGGGCTGCTGCGGTGGGGGCGGCTGCGGAACGGGCGGGAACTGCCGCGGTACGCAATGGGGTTGCCGCGGCCCGGGCGGAGGTTGCTGCGGTACGCGCGGGGGTTGCTGGGGTTGCTGCGGTACGCGCGGGGGCGGCGGCCCGGGGCATGGGACGGGCGGGTGCGGGCGGCGCCGACGACTGCGCCGCGGAACGCTGCACCGCAGGCCGGCCACCGCTGCCGGCGCCGTCGGCAGCGGTGGCCCCCGGGGCCGCACTTGATGTGGGACCGGTCGGCACGCGGTGCAGGCGCACGGCGCCCGGGGCGCTCCTCACCGTCGGCGTGGGGGCCGGTGCCGGCGAGGGCCGTGGCACAGCGCTGCGGACGCCCGGGAGCGCGGGTGACCCGGGTGCGGCGGACCGCTGCACAGAGACAGGAGGGGCACCGGCCGCAGGGGCACCGTCAGCTCTCCGCGCGGCGGCCGCCGGAGCCTTGCGCGTGACCGAGGCAGGTGCTGCCGGCCCCGTTCCCGCCGGCAGCGGCGTGAACCCAGCGGCAGTGACCGGCTGCGAGGAACCCACCAGCGGGGCGACCGGCAGCGAGCGCGACACCGGAGGCACGTCGGTCGATGTCAGGGGTGCGGAAGCAGGCCCGAGGGACACGGCGGGCGACCGCACCACGGACGGCAGGGCACTCGTCGGGGCCCCGGGAGTGCGGGGGGTCGAAGGAGTGACGGGGGCCGAAGTGGCGGCCCGGGCAGGGGGCTGGGGAGTGTCCCGGGGGGCGTTCCGGGGCTGGGGCGTCCGCTGCACAGGCAGCGCGCCGCCCGGGAGGCCGGGGCCGGGCACGGACCCAGGGCCGGGGCCGGGCACCGGTGCATCGGTCGAACCTGTAGCGATTTCGGACGCACGCGCCGGGACGACCGGCTGCCTGGCGGGGATGCCGGAGGCAGAAGTGCCGAAAGCACTGGCGGTTCCGGGCCGCTGTACGGGCAGTGCCGGTGCGGGGGTGGCGGGCGCCACGGGCCGCGGTGCCGACCGCGGCGCGGAGGCGCTCGGCGGCGCACCGACCGCCGGTGAACGCTGGACGCGGGGTGCGCGGCCGGGCGCCGGTGCACCGGTCTGCTGACGCGCCGCAGGGGCGGACCCCGGAGCGGACCCCTGACCGCCGACAGGCCCACTCGACGGAGCGCCCAACCTCGGCCGGACAGCCGGACGGGACTCGGGCGCACGGGACTCGGGCGCACGGGACTCGGGCGCACTGGACCCGGGCGCGCGGGATACGGCCGGACGGGATACGGCCGGATGGGACTCGGGCGCGCCCACCCCCGGTGCACCGGATCCGGAGGTACCCGTCCCCGATGTGCCGGCCGGGCGTGCCACAGGCGCCGGCCCGGTCGGCGGTGTCCTGCGCGCAGGCGGTGTTCCAACGTTCCCGCCGCCGGACGCCGCCGGACGTCCCGACGTCACTCCGCCCCCGGAGAGGCCCGGGGGCGGAGCTGCGGGCAAGTCCGGTCCTTGCGGGGACGGCCGCCCGACGGGACCGGCAGTGCCACGGCTCAGCTGCTCCGGTGCGGTCCGCGGTGTCTGAGCTGCCGGCGGAACGACCGGCCCCGACGACGGGGGCCCGAGCGGCGAGCGCCGGGCCGGCGGGGTGCCTGACGGTCCGGTCACGCGGGCCGGAGAGCTCACCTCGCGTCGCTGTACGGGAAGTGAGGATGTGCGAGCAGGAGGCGTCCTGCTCGGAGGAGGCGCCGCCGCGGGCCCTCCTGCCGGGCCCGGCCGCCGGGGAGCCGAAGGCTCGGTGCGCGCGGAGCCACCGCCGGGGCCGCCCTGCTCTCCCTCCGAGCGCTGCACGCGAACAGCGGCAGAAGGAGCCGGAGCCACAGACGGAGCCGGAGCCGGAGCCGCAGAGGGACGGGAGGGAGCAGAGGGAGGCGAAAGGAGAGTTCGGGGGGCGGGCGCCGAAGGAGAGGGGGCGGGCGCCGAAGTCGAGGGCGCACCCGAAGACGAGGGCGCAGGTGCAGGAGCAGGAGCAGGAGCAGCCTCGGCCGCAGCCGCCGGGGCGGACCTCGTCCTGCTGGGCGCCGCCGCGGGAAGCACCCTGCGCTGCCGAGTGCTGGGGGTGGAGGCCCGTGTCAGTGCCGAGGGCGCCGGCCCCCGCCGGGGCTGTACGGGTGCGACCCGCGGTCCCTGGGCGCGCTGGACCGAGGGGCCCTGCCAATGGCTCCGCGCCTCCGGACCGGCGCTCCCGCCGCTTCCGTCACCCGCACCCGCACCCGCACCCGCATCGACGACAGCGGCCGGAAAGGAGAGCCCGGTCCCGTCGGGGCGGGCGGATCCGGACCCGAGGGTGAACGACTGCGTGTCCTTGATGAGGCCGGTCGGTGCATCGTCCAGCACGGCGTGCGAGAGCGTCCCGGAGAAGGACGGGTTCTGCCAGGCGGTCAGCGAACCGCCGAATTCCGCGGATGCGACCGTCTGCCTCGCCGGCGCCAGCGTCGCGAGCCGGATCGGGGGCAGAGCGGCCCACTCCCGCCCCCGGGAGGAAGTCGCGGCGGCTGCACCGTCGCCGGTGGACGGCTCAGGGGCGGGGCCCGGTGCGGTGCTGTGCCCGCCCGCGCTCCGCTCCCGGCCGTCGCCCTGCTGACTACCGCCCCGGCCCCGGCCCTTGAGCCGGTCGAATATGCCCATCACCGCTCCGTAGCAGCACGCGTCACCAACGTGGCGATCTGTTCTGCGTATCGCCGCCGCTCACGGTGTTCCAGGTCAAGAATGTCGTCGAGGTTCCAGTGGAAGTGGTAGGCGATGTACGCGATCTCCTCATGGATACGGTCGGTCGCGTACGTCACGATTCCCCCAGGCGGCTCCCGCCGAGCTCGACCTCGAACGGCTGCTCGCAGTGCGGGCAGGTCACGCCGGCCCTGGTGTGGCCCTCGGCGTTGACCTGACGGTAGAAGTCCTGGAGGAAGGCGAGGTCGGAGGCGAACATGTTCTCCACCACGCCGTCGTGCATGTGGGCCACGGTGCCCAACTGGGTGATGACCCGGCCGAGCAGGACCACCGAGAGGTACGCGGGGTTCTCCTGCACCCGCATGTCCCGCAGCGGGATCAGCTCGTCCCGGGCGGTCGCCAGTCGCATGACACCCTCGCGGTGCACGGTGCCCATGTCGTCCACGTACCCGCGCGGCAGCTCGAACGCGAACTCGGTCCGCAACTGCTGCCGTACGGGCTGTGCTTCCGCCGGGGCGACGGCCGGGGCCGCCACTTCCGCGGGTGCGGAGGTGGCGGCAGCGGCGTCGGTGGCGGGCCTGGCAGGTCCGCGGCGCATTACTCGGTGACCAGCTCTTCGTAGACGATCGTGACGGTCTCGGTCATGACGGAGGCCTCGCCGGCCGTGGCCGCCGCGCCCATCACCTTGGTGCACCATGCGTTGCGCAGGTGCTGACGCCGGACCGGGTTGTACTGGTAGTCCATGTAGATGATGCTCGCGTTCTTGCGCGCCGAGCCCATGTCGCCGCGCAGCGAGGCGTTGATCCACTCGTTGAAGGCGGTGGACTGCTCCATGCCGCGCGTCACGGTGGTCTCACCGGCCTTCTTCACGCCGGGCATCTTCTTGGTGATCGGCTGGCCGTTCGCCGAGACCTGCTGGTACTCGATGACGTCCTGCTCCATTCCCACCTCGCCCACGGCGTGGAGGTACTCGACCATGACTCCGTCGATCTGGAGGCCGAAGTTGTGGGTAGTGAGGGCGTCACCCTGGGAGAGACTCATGAAAAGCCGTTCCTTCTACTGAGGCTGGGGCCTGAGGCCGGGACCTGTGGCTGTACGCGATGTCGAGCGGGGGCCGGAGGCCGGGACGTCTACTCCTCCAGCTCGCCGCTGCCGCCGGAGAACTGGGCCAGCCTGAAGATCACGAACTCGGCGGGCTTGACCGGCGACACGCCGATCTGGCAGATGACCCGTCCCAGGTCCACCGACTCCGGCGGGTTGGTCTCGGCGTCGCACTTCACGTAGTAGGCGTCCTCGGGCGTGGCCCCGAACAGTGCGCCGCTGCGCCACTCCGTCACCAGGAACGCGGAGATGTTCCGCCGGATCCGGGCCCACAGCGCCTGGTCGTTCGGCTCGAACACCACCCACTGCGTGCCGTTGAGGATCGACTCCTCCAGGTAGTTGAAGTACCTGCGGACGTTGAGGTAGCGCCAGGCCGGGTCGGAGGAGAGGGTGCGCGCACCCCAGACGCGGATGCCGCGGCCGGGGAAGGTGCGGATGCAGTTGACGCCGATCGGGTTGAGCAGGTCCTGCTCGCCCCGGGTGATCTGCATCTCCAGGTCGACGGCGCCGCGTACGACCTCGTTGGCGGGAGCCTTGTGCACGCCGCGCTCGGAGTCGTTGCGGGCCCAGATGCCGGCGACGTGGCCGCTCGGCGGGATCAGCCGCGTCTGGCCGCCCGCCGGGTCGAAGACCTTGATCCACGGGTAGTAGAGCGCCGCGTACTTGGAGTCGTAGTTGGAGGTCTCCTGACGCCACACCCGGATCTGCCGGGCGTTGAGGCCGGGCGGCGGGTCGATGATCGCCAGCCGGTCACCCATCAGCTCGCAGTGGGCGATCAGACCGAGCTGTACGGCCTTCACGGCCTCCAGGTCGATCGCTCCGCGCTGGTAGGCGGCCATCAGGTCGGGGACGGCGACCATCGAGATCTCGTCCACCGCTTCGAGACCGCCGAAGCCGGTGCGGTCGGAGGAGTCGCCCAGGTAGTCGGCGATGCCGACCGGCTCACCCTCGGCCGCGTCCGGGACCGCGGGGGCCTGCGCGGCGGCAGCGGGCGCGTCGAGCGCGACCGTCTGGTTGTCGGGGCGCGCCAGCTGCGAGGCCGCGGCCCCCTCCTGTACGGAGATCAGCTTGGAGCGTTCCTTGACCTGCGTCACCACGTAGTTGCGGGCGCTCTTCTTCGCCGAGACGTCGAAGGTCTCGACGGCCTTCGCACCGTCCTTGACGACCAGCCGGAAGCGCTCGGCCGGGCCCTCGCCCTCCGCGTCCGTGACCTCGACGCTGAGGGTGCCGCTCTCGCCGGGCGCGACGGCCGACACCTTGAAGGTGCCCAGAGCAGTGGGCTCCCCGGCCGTCAGCGCGGCGGGCGCGGCCGCGCCGCCGGCGACGGCCGTCCGGCCGCGCTGTCCGCCGACCGTGTCGGTGCCCTCACCCGGCGCGCCGGCCACTCCGCCGGGCGCCCCGCCCACGCGGACCACGTAGGCGGCGGACCCGCCGTTGTTGAAGAACCCGTACACCGAGTGGGCCAGGAAGTAGCCGTCGGTGAACTCACCGAAGGAGGCCACGTACTGGGTCCAGTTGGTGACCAGCGTCGGCTCGTTCAGAGGGCCGTCGGGCGCCAGCCCGACGAACGCGGCCACCGAGGTGCCGACCCCCTCGATCGGACGAGAGCCGCTCGCCACCTCTTCCACGTACACGCCCGGCGACAGGTATGACGGCATGCTCTGCTCTCCTCGGGGTACCGATACAAGACCAGACTCACCTTCGCCGCCAGGTCGCACGCGCGTAAACGTCCTCCGGTGCCGTGTCGAGGGCACCCGTCGTGCCCCCAGGGGCAACAGGGGGATGCCCGCGGGGTGTTCCGGCGCCACCAGGGCTCCTGGCGGGACGCGGCGGACGGCGCCGGGGCCCGCACCGCGGTGTACGGCCGGGGCGCGGCCCCGCGCCCCTCGACCGGAGCCGCACACGAAGGGGTTGCGAGGGCAGCGGGCGATACCTTTCGGGCAGCCGTGCTACCCCGCGGCTTCTGACGTCGCCCCTCCCGTGCGCAGTAGCGTCCGTCGGGTGACCACCTGGACATCTCTGGAGCCCGCCTCGACCACGGTCGACCCGGGCAGCAGCACCACCGTGCGACTGCGCCTGCGCAACACAGGCGACGTCGTCGACGAGTACCGCTTCGAGCCGGTCGGCGACGTCGCACCGTACGTGTCGGTGGAACCGCCGTCCATCAGGCTCTTTCCAGGTACCACCGGAATCGTGGAGCTGACCTTCGCCCCACCCAGAACCCCGGACGCGACCGCGGGGCCGCATCCGTACGGTGTGCGCATCCTGCCCACCGAGCACCCCGAGACCACCACGGTCGCCGAGGGCAACATCACCTTCACCACGTTCATGGAGGTGCGGGCCGAGCTGGTCCCGCAGACCGTCAAGGGACGCTTCAGGGGCCGGCCCAAGCTGGCCGTCGACAACCTCGGCAACACCGCGCTCACGGCGTCGATCGGCGGCGGCGACAAGACCAGCGGCGACCTCTCGTACGAGATCTTCCCGTCCAACGTCCAGATCCAGCCCGGCCGTGCCGCCTTCGTCGACGCGACTCTCAAGCCGCGGCAGATCACCTGGGTGGGGCAGAAGCAGGAGCGGCCCTACGAACTGTCCGTGCGCCGCTCGGGGTTCGAGCCCCTGCCGGTGAACGGGACGTACGTCCAGCGCAGCCTGCTGCCGCTCTGGATGATGACGACGCTCAGCCTGCTGCTCGCCCTCACCATCACGGGCCTGGTGCTCTGGTTCACCTACAAGGCGCCGGTCCGCACCCTCGCGCAGCCGAAGATGGAGCAGGCTGCGGCCGCCGCTCTGCCGGAGGAGCCGCCGGAGCAGCCGACCCAGAAGCCCACGCAGGATCCCGAGCCCTCCGAGGAGCCGGATGCGTCGGGCGGCGGCGGAGGCGGGGAGGAGAAGCCGGAGGAAGAGAAGGAGGAGGAGAAGGTCGAGCGGGGCCCGCTGCCCATCACGTCGGAGGACAAGCCGAACCTCTTCGTGCAGTTCGCACAGGCACGCCTCGTCGTGGGGGCGGGTGGCTGCAAGCTGACCGCCGCGCACACCGTGGGCAAGCTGGACGACGCGACCCAGAAGGCGCTGAAGTGCTTCCAGGAGTCCAACGACTCGAAGTACGGGGCCTTCAGCCAGCTGGGGAAGAACGACGGGCTCGGCAACCTCGGCCGCTCCACGATGACGGCGCTCCTGGCGTCCCACTTCGTCGCCGCCAAGACGGTGCCGCTGGACGCGGACGTGGCCAGTCCGGAGGTTCCGTGGGTGCGTAACGTCCTGCTCTGGGGCACGCAGGCCGAGATCGACGACGGCGACCTGGCGATCACCGTCGCGTGCACGAAGGCCAACATCGACTACCTGCGCGGTCAGGGCCAGCTCAAGGAGAAGCCGTCAAAGGGCCTCTTCAACAGGATCAAGGAGTACCAGGGCCTGTTCGTGGCCGAGAAGACCGGGGCCATGGACGAGACGACGCTCAACAAGACGAAGCTGGGCTGGATCAACGGGCAGGACGCGCCGGGCACGGTGGTGGCCAAGGACTGGCTCCCCGCACCGATGGACTAGAGAAGCCCCTTCCGGCGCCCCGCGGGCCCGTGACCCACCGTCCTGGTGGGTTACGGGCCCGCGGGGCGTGGCGGGCCTACCAGGAGGCGTCGTCCAGGACCAGCCGGCCCGCCTTGCGGTACTCGCGCTGGGCGCCTGCCAGCAGATCCTCCGTCGACACCCCGTCGCCGCGGCCCGCCGCCGCGTACGCGGCCGTGACGACAGCGCTGCGGATCGAGCCGCCCGCCAGCTCGAAGTCCGCAGCGCAGGAGGCCGGATCGACGTCGTCGGCGCACGGGACGTGGGCGAGGCTGTGCCGCCAGAGCGCGAGGCGCTGCTCCTCGTCGGGGAAGGGGAAGTCGACCACCAGGTCCAGCCGGCGCGTGAAGGCGTCGTCGATGTTGGAGCGCAGGTTGGTGGTCAGCAGGGCGATGCCGTCGAACGACTCCAGGCGCTGGAGGAGATAGGCGCTCTCCATGTTCGCGTGGCGGTCGTTGGAACTGCTGACCTCGGAGCGCTTGCCGAAGACTGCGTCCGCCTCGTCGAAGAGCAGCACCGCGTCCGTGCGGTCGGCCTCGGTGAAGATCCGCTCCAGGTTCTTCTCCGTCTCACCGACGTACTTGTCCACGATGGACGGCAGTTGCACGACGTAGAGATCGAGGCCGAGTTCGCCCGCCACCACCTCGGCGGAGAGCGTCTTCCCGGTGCCGGAGTCGCCCGCGAAGAGCCCGACCACACCCCGGCCGCGTCCGCCGCCCGCGCTGAGCCGCCAGTCGCCGAGCACCCGGTCCCGGTGCTGGGCGCGGAGGACGAGTTCCCGCAGCTGCGCCAGCGGCCCCTCGGGCAGGACGAGATCGTTCCAGCCGACGTCGGGCCGGATGCGGCGGGCGTGCCGTTCAAGGCCCGAGGCGGACTGCTGCCGGGCGGCGAGCCGCAGATGCGCGGCGGACAGCTGGGTGCCGTGGAACGCGGCGAGTTCCCGCGCCGCCCGTGACGCGCGCTCGATGCCTTCGGGTCCGAGCCGGTAGGCGGCGACGACCGGGGCCAGGTCGAACTCCGGCTCCTCGGGGCCGAGCGCCGCCCGCCAGGCGTCGAGATCGCCGGCCCGCCCACGGGGCACGTCCAGCACGACCGGGTCGCGTCCCCTGTCGCACCACTGCGGGTCGTACGGGCGCGGATCCGCGAACAGCACCGGGACGTCGTTCACCGCGAGCGCCCGGATCAGCTCCTCCGGCCTCTCGGGCAGCGAGGTCACCACGATCGCGCGGCCCGTCAGCCGCGCCTCGCGGAGCAGTTCCCGGTACGGCGGACGCTCCCACGCCGCGCGTTCCACGGGTGCGTGCTCCTCGTGACGGTGGTCCCCCTGGCGTTCCACCGGGACGAGATGCAGGGCCGGCAGACCGGCCGCGCCCAGGGCGGCGGTGGCGAAGGCGAGCCCGTCGCCTTCACGGTGCTCCCGCAGGTAGACCGTGAGCGGGCGCGACGACAGTTGCTCGGCCAGTCTCCGTGCCGGCGCGTCGGTGCCGGGGCCCGCGGTGTCCTCCCGGTCCTCCGGGTGCTCCGTGTCCCCTTCCCCGTCCGCTTCCACGGGAAGGTACGGGAGGAGGCGTACGGTCCCGTCGAGCGCCGGGTCCGGGGTGTCGTCGCCGAGCAGATGGGCCACGACCCTGTCGGGAACGCGCAAGGAGCGGCTGAGGAAGGGGCGTTCGGGCTCTTCCACTTCGAGCAGCCCGCGTGCGAGCAGCCGTGCGGCCGGATGGAAACGGGACCGTCCCGCGGCGGAGTGCGTGGGCACCCCGCACAGGTCGAGCGCGAGCGCGACGGTCGCCCGGCGGCGTGTGACGTCGTCGTTGAGGTAGGCGTACAGCGACTCGAACGTGCGGTCCAGGTCGGGGGCCAGTGCGATAAGCAGGATCTGGGTGTCGAGCGGGCGGAGACCCAGCCAGTGGGCGAGCCAGTGGAGGCGGTCGTCGTCGGACGGCTCGGCCGCCGCGGGCCCGTCGGGCTCCCCCGCCGGGTCCAGGTCCTCCGCCGTGTCCGGTCCGTCCGGGCCGGGCGAACGTGCCGCGTCCTGCGCGCCCCCGAACAGGAGGTGACGCACCGCGTCGTCCGTCAGATACATCCCGCGCATCGGGTCGGTGGCCGTCGGGTCGGTGGCGCTGCGGTGCTCGACGAGGTCGGCCACCCGCTCACGCAGCCTCGCGAGCCGTTCGAGCAGCGGGGAGGAGGAGTCGCTCACTTCTGCTGCTCCCGAAGGGTTCCCGTCGTGCCGTGCTTCTTCCCGAAGGCCTCCTTGGCGGCCTCGACGCTCTCCGCGCTGTGGTAGCGCGCCGAGCTGTCGTCGGGCCGGCCGTCCGCCCCGCGTATCTGGACGCCGAGCCCTTCCGTGACGGGCGGACCGACCTTGTACTCGGGGTACGCCAGGAAGGGTGCGGTGATCACCACGTCGAGCGAGGGCTTGAGTTCGCCGCCGAGCGCGGACCAGATGTCCGCGAGCGAGCGGGCCTCGGTGTGCAGCCCCGCGACGGTCAGCGGGACGGAGAGACCGAGCCCGGCCAGGGTGCCGGTCAGGTCCTCCGGAGGGAGGATCTCCTTGGGCAGCAGCGTGTGCAGCACGGCGGAGAGCATCCGGTGTTCGTCCTGCGGGCGCTTGGTCCAGGCCGTGACGAGATACGACAGCCGGAACCAGCGTGGTGGCTGGTGCTGCTTGAGCGTTATCCCCTGCTCGTCACGGACGGACATCTTGCCGCGCTGGCGCCGCTTGGTGTCCTCGCGGATGTCGTAGAGGTACGCGTCGATGGTCGGGGCGTTGCGCCGGGCCGCCCAGTCGCGCGTCGGGGCGTCGAAGGTGATCTCGACGTCGGACCCGGCGAAGGCGCCGCGTACGAGCAGCCCTCGCAGGATGTCATCCACCTCGTGGATCACGGTCGTCCTGCCCTTTCACGGTCGCCGTCACGGGCGCTCGTCGCCGAACGGACCGTCATGGAACGACCTGTCATGTATCGACCTGTCGTGGATCGGCCTGTCACCGCGCTCGGCCGAACCGTCCGTGGTCCAAACGGTCTTGGGCCTCCGGCACGGAGCGCCCCACTCCATCGTCTCCGTGTGGCCGCCCGGTCCGCGAGGCACCCGGGGGACGATCGCGGGGCACCCCCGCTGCCCCCGTGTCACCCGATACCTGTCCTCGGGGCCCTTGCGTCGGCGGGCCGGCTGTCAGATGTAGCCTTCCCGCAAGGCATAGGCCACGGCATGGGCACGGTTGCGAAGCTGCAGCCGGGTCGTCAGACCGTGCATCACGTTCTTGACCGTGCGTTCGGAGTACGAGAGTTTGCTGGCAATCTCCCCGGTATCCATTCCCTCGGCCACCAGCCGGAGCACATCGACCTCGCGTGGTGCCAGTCCGGACGCCGTGGCACCCGACATGCTCGTCGCGCCGCGCTGCAAGGTGCCGACCTGCGCGATCAGCCGCCCCAGCAGGTCCGAGGGCAGATCACCGTCGCCCCGGGAGGCCGCGAGGACCGCTCGGAGCAGACGGTGGCCGGTCGCCTCGCGCCGCCAGACGATCGCGCCGACGCCGTACTCGATCACCTGGAGCAGCTCCGCCTCGCGGATCAGGCTCGTGACGAGAACGGCCTTGGTGCCGTCCGCGCGTGTCAGCCGCCGCAGCCGGGTCAGCGTGGGTTCGTCCAGCCCCTCGGCCAGCAGGACCGCGACCGTGCCCGGGCGCCCCGCGCCCTCCTCGAGCAGCTCCACCTCGGAGTGCCGGCGAAGCTGGCTGACCGCGCCGTCCATGGACAGCGGGTCCGACGCGTGGACCTCCACGGGGATCCTGACCGGGGCTCGAACGACCATGCCTGTACGTCCTCGTGTCTTGCCTCAACGGGACAACTCGTTCCTGCTTCTCCCATCCTTCCTCCGCCGACAGGACGAGAACAACGTGGCTCACCACGAGACCGACCACGAGATCGGCGGCAGGTCCTCATGACGGCGTTAGCGAGTCAGCCACCGCCCTGCCCCCCTGCGGGCCCGGGCCCCGGCTCCGTCGGACTGCTGGAACGCGAGTCCGCGCTGGAACTGCTGGCCGCGGAGGCCCGGCGGGCCGTGGCCGGGTCCGGGCGGATGGTCCTGCTCCGCGCGCCCACCGGTACGGGCCGCAGCGCCCTGCTGGAGGCGGCCGCCGAGCTGGGCGTGAAGCTCGGCATGCGGGTCCTGCGTGCCCACGCCTCCGCCGAGAGCGCCGGCATCCCCCTCGCACTCGTCACCCAGCTCCTCGACCCGGCGCACGAGATCGGCGGCTTCCTCGGTGACACCCCGGAGACCCCGCACCACCTCGGTCACGCTTCCCGCCTGTGGCAGTTGCTGTGCGAGTACGCGGCCGGGTCGCCCCTGCTGGTCGCCGTCGACGACGTACACCTCGCCGACCGGGCCTCGCTGCGCTGGCTGACCGAGGGAGCCCGGCGGCTGACCGGGATGCCGGTCCTGATGGTGGTGACCGAGCGCGGGCAGTACGACATCGCCCCGGCGGCTCCGGGCCTCGCGTTCTCCCTGCCGCCCGCGGTGGTGCGGGTGCACGCGGTGGGTCCGCTGAGCCGTGGCGCCGCCGAGGAGTTCGTACGCGGCACCCTGGGCCCGGACACCGGCGACACCTGGGTGGACGGCTGCGTGCGGGCGGGCGCCGGGAACCCGCTGCTGCTGCGCGCGCTGCTCGACGATCTGCGGACGGTCTTCCCGCACGGCGGCAGGGCCGGCGCCGGAGACGGAGCAGACCCGGAGCCGGGGCTGCCCGAGAACTGCGCCGAGCTCTACCCGGGGGCCTTCGTCGCGGCGGTCTCGTGGTGGCTGAGGAGCGCGGGCACCGGAAGCACCCTGGTGGCCCGCGCGCTCGCCGAACTGGAGGACTCGGCACGGTACGACGAGGAGGGACACGCGCCCCTCCACGGTCCCGGGGCGCCCGGCACCGGGGCGGGACCCGCCGGGCACGAAGGTCCGGGCCACGAATCCGGCGACGACTTCACCGACTTCCTCTCCGAGCTCACACGCGCCGACCCCGACCGCGTCGGCGGCTGGGTGACCGCGATGGTCCGGCTCGGACTGCTGCGCCGCGCCCCCGGCAGCGGCGTCCCGCGCTTCGCACACCCCCTGTTGCGCGGAGCGGTCCTCGACGGCTGGCCGCGCTCGCACCGGCAGGCCCTGCACCTCCGCGCGGCCGAGCTGCGCCAGCGCCGGGGCCACGGGGTCGAAGCGGTGGCCGGACATCTGCTGCGCACCACCCCCGGTGGTACGGAGCGCGTCGCCAAGGCCCTCCTGGACGCGGCGGCCGACGCGTCCAGGGCCGGCAGGACCGGCGCCGCCGCGCACTACCTGCGCCGCGTGCTGGACGAACCGCTGTCGTCCGAGCGCCGGGCCGCTGTGCTCACGGAGCTGGGCGAACTGGAGTTCGCCACCTTACGGAGCGGAGGGATACCCCGCCTGGCCGAGGCGCTGCGCCTTCGGCAGGCACCCAGGGACCGGGTGCTGGCGGCCGTCGCCCTGGGCAGTGCCCTGGCCGACCGGGGCGAGCCGCGTGCCGCGCTCGACGTCCTGCGCGAGCTGGGCCCGCTGGACGGGGAACCCGTCCTCGACCGCACGGTCCAGACGGCCTCGGCCTTCTTCTCGGACCACGACCCGGAGATCCGGCGGGCCGTCTACACCCGGCTGCGCGAGCGTGCCGAGCGCTCCCCGGAGTGGATCAGCCCGGCCCTGCGTGCTCTGCTGATCCGGTACGAGTCGACGGCCGGGCTGCTTTCCGCCGAATCGGCCATGCGGCAGATCCGGCGGCTGCTGACGGCCCCGGAGGATCCCCTTCTGGTGCCCTATCTGTTGGGTGAGGCTGCCGCCGTGGCGCAGTGGGCGGACTCTGCTGACGACGCCGAACGCCTCGTCAGGAGCGGGCTGACCGAGCACTGGGTGTCGGCGCTGCACCCCGTCCACCGGTCGCTGCTCAGCACGCGGGTGGACACCGCCGCCGCGCGCGGCCGTCACCGGTGGGTGCTGGAGGAGACCGCAGGAAGGCTCCGGATGCCGGGCGGCTCGGCACGCGTCGGTGCGAGCAGTTTCCTGGCCCACCGTGTCGTCGCCCTCGTCGAATGCGGCCGTTCCGCCGAGGCCGAACGGCTGGTCGCCGGTGTCGACGTCGCCGAAGCGCAGGACGGATGGGAGCAGAATCGGTTCCTCCATGCGCGTGGTGTGCTGCGTGCGTCCGTGGGCGATCCGGCGGGCGCCCTGGCCGACTTCCTGGAGTGCGGCAGGCGTCAGACCGGCCGGGACGTGCGGAGCCCCGTCGTCACACCGTGGCGCTCGGCCGCCGCCGAGTGCCATCTCCTGCTGGGGCGGACACCGGAGGCCCTCGCCCTCGCCGAGGAGGAGAACCGGTACGCCGCCGTGTGGGACACCCCCCGGGTCCGGGGCCGTGCCCTGCGCGTCCTCGGCGCGGCCACCGGCGGACGACGCGGTCTCGAACTGACCGCCGAGGCCGTCGCCGTCCTGCGCGACATGTCGCTCGACGTCGAGCTGATTCCCGCGCTCATCACCCACGGGCTCCAGCTCACGGCCGCCGGACAGTCCCGCAGCGCGCGTCCACTGCTCAGGGAGGCCGCGACGGCGGCCGAACGGCTGGGCGCGGTACGGCTGTCGGGCCGCGCGGAGCTGGCCCTGCGCGCGAGCGGAGCCCGTCGCAGGAACACCTCTCTCACGGGCAACGGCTCACTGACCGCCGGCGAACGCCGCGTCGCGACGCTGGCCGCCGACGGACGGACGAACGCGGAGATCTCGGAACTGCTGCACCTGGCGCGGCGTACCGTGGAGACGCATCTGACCAGCACCTACCGGAAGCTCTCCATACGGCGCAGGGGAGACCTTCCTGCCGCGCTCAACAGCGTTACGGACGCTGCCACTTGACGGCCGCCCCGCTCCGGGGGCAGGTGTGGGGCGTGGCCACCGGGCGGACCGGAACAGCCCGGCCGCGGGCGTTGCCCTCGCGGCCCTTCCGCGCACCCGCCCGCACCCGGGATCCTGCCCTCCCGGGCCTCCCACCGCCCGCGGGGGACGAGTGACCATTCCTGATCAGGCGTTGAGTGGCGAGGAGTACCGTGCGCGCGTACAGAGCACAGGCCGAGCAGACCCGTGGCCGGGACGGCGGTCGTCGCGCGGACGTGCCGCCCACGTTCGCGCAACGCGTCCTGGCTCTCCAGCGCGCGGCGGGAAACGCGGTCGTGGCCCGCGCCGTCGAGGAGGAACGGCACGAGCACGGCGCCGCGTGCGGCCACGAGACCGCCGAACAGCCCGTCGTCGAGCGGTCCTCCGCGCAGCCGTCGTCCGTGCTCGACGCCGTCAGCTCGCCGGGCCGTCCGCTGGACGCGCGCGTCATGGAGAAGGCGGAGCAGGGCTACGGCATGTCCTTCCGCCATGTACGGGTGCACGACGACCCGACCGCGCAGCGCTCGGCGACGGCGTTCGGCGCCCGCGCCTACACCACCGGCCATGACATCGTCGTCGGCCCCCGGGGCGCGGACGACGAGACGATCTTCCACGAGCTCGACCACGTGCGCCAGCAGTCCATGGGGCCCGTCGCGGGAACGGACAACGGGTCGGGTGTGGCGGTCTCCAGCCAGGACGATCCCTTCGAGCTCAGCGCCTCGGCGAACGGCCGGAGGATGGCCCAGGGCGGCATGCCCGACCTGTCCGGCCCCGGCTCCGGCGCTCCGGGGACGGCCGCGGGGAGCGGCGGTCGTGTCACGGTGGCCCGCATGGTGTCCGGCAACGGCTGGAAGATGCACAAGGCGGACCGGGGCCTCGAGTTCGAGATCGAGGACAGTCACGGTCCGGTCATCGGGAGGTACGTCAGGTCCGGGTCGGACGGCAGGGAGATCTTCGACACCCCGCAGGGACGCATCAGGGTGTATCCCTCGGAGATCCTGGGCCCCCGGGCCACGGTGGGCGGCCTTCACCCGCCGGGTCAGGTCCGGCCGCCCGAGGACAATCTGCAGGACCGGGACGAGGTCCTGCTGTCCGAGGCCAACGCGTCAGGGGCACGGGCGCGGCTGCGCAGGGATCCCCGGGCGGCGGAGAGGATCGCCGTCACCACGTACGAGGAAGAGCCGGACTACGCGGACTACCCGCAGAACCGCGAGGCTCTGCGGCGTCAGGGTGTCCCCGTCCTGAACAGTTTCGACATCAGCCGGCCCGAGACCGCCAACCGCCTCAGCAATCTCGGTCCGGACCCCCTCCTGAACTTCAACATGCCGCGCGTGCCGCGGGGAACTCCCGGCTACTCCACCCAGAAGCTCATCAGGGACACCACTCGGATCCCCGAGCGGACCGGCCGCGACGACATGCGAGTGAGTATCACCGCGCCCCACCCGAGCCAGTACGCGAGGCCGGGGACCCACAACAGCATCTACGGTCTGGAGAGCGGGAGGGCCGTGCCGGAGAGCGCGAGGATGGTCAGCGCCTACTCCGACGACGAGGGGCTCGAGGAGGCCGGTTACAGCCACCGGCAGTCCACGAAGGACGAGGGTGCCTCCGCCGCGAGCCGTAAGAAGAAGTACGTGTTCGAGCGCAAGCTCGAGGGGAGCAGGCGCAGCAACAGCCCCGAGGAGGAGGCGGGGCCGTCGTACCGCAGCCGGAGCCAGGCCCCCGAGGGCAGCAGGCGGCGCGGCAAGAGCAAGAGCCGCAGCGAGAGCAAGAGCCGTGTGAGCGAGGCCCCGGCGCCCGCCCCCCGGCGCAGGCGGAGCAGGCCGCCCGTGTCCACGCGTGGCCGTGCTCCGGTCAACTACGCCGCGGTGGAGGACGAGGACGAGTACTTCGGCAGTCAGCAGCCCGAGAGCAGCGGCCACCGTCGCCGCAGCAGCGTCGCCCCCAGCTATGTGGCGGACTCCGAGGACGAGGAGAAGCGGTCGCGCAGGAGGCGCCGGGGCTCCGTCGCCGCGCTGCCTCCGGAGCGGGAGCCGGAGCGGGAGCGCAGCCGCCATCGCAGCCGCAGCCGCGGCCGTCGCAGGCCGAGCGTCGCGCC